>CAIMWS010000245.1 GCA_903845125.1 uncultured Verrucomicrobiota bacterium | reverse complement strand
CGGGTTGGGCCACCGGGGCGGGTTGGGCCACCGGGGCGGTTTCCTCCAGGTCTTGGATGGGAGCCAGGTGCGTGCGTCCGCTCGCGAGCAAGAATTCAGCAATGAAACACGTGCGTTTTTCCAGGAACAGCTCCGCCGCCCCGGCCTTCATCCGCCGCGCCGCCCCCAGCTCCGCCACCCAGTCCGCGAAGGCCGCAGGCATCTGGGCGCTATATCGGAGCCTCACGAGCCTTTCCAAATCCGGCACCCCAAACAGATCGCCCATGAAACGGGTCAGGCGCAACAGGTCAAGGTCACGGATGATCGCGCCGCCCTCCGCCGCGCCCGGGGGCGGATGGATTTCCGGCTCCGCCGCCCGGGGTAATAGGCCGAGGGATTCCAAGGTCTCCCGATGCGGGTCCTTAAAAAGCTCGTGCCGAATGAAAACCCTGAGCGCCTCCAGCCGCCCCGCCGCCGGATTCGCGGAATCGGTCAAACGCTTCACGATTTTGGCCCGCTGGCCCGCTGTGAAAACACCATTCTTCCCCAGGCCGGGGAAGGCCACCGGTTTTTTCCCGGTGATCCTCCACAAGAATTCGTTGGCCTCATAAAGGAAATTTTCCCGGAACAAGCTTTCGCCTTCCGGCTCCCCGTCAACCGTCCCCCCCTCGTGTGCCAGCACCGCCAGGTCCCGCACTCCAGCCAGGGAGGAAACGATCCTGGCCGGGATGGGCAGCGGTTCTTCATTGGATGGCAACTGGACCGGCCGGACAATCCAGACCCGTCCTTCCCGCGTAATGAAATGCCAAACCAGGTTGCCATCCTTCACACACCCTTCCTTCCGCCAGGTCAAAATATCGGCCAGGATTCCGTCAAACTCCACAGTCGTGCTGTTCATGCGTTGTTCAGTAGGTTCAAGGCCGCTTCGCGCTGCTCGCTCGGGGGCATGGCCTCGATAACCGCCCGCAGCTCCCCGCCGGGCGGCTGGGCCGCCCCGGACAGCAGCAGGCCCGGCATCGCCTTCTCGAACTCGCGCTTGAACAGCTCCCGCCCGGGACGGAAATAAAATTTCCGCACCGTATCCACCGCTGAGTGGCCGGTGATCCGGCGCAGCAATTCCTCGGGCAAACCTGCGCCCAGCGCTCGGGTGATAAAAGTGGTTCGGAGCGAGTGCCAGCCTCGGATGCTCCCCCGTTTGAGGCGCCGCCCCGTGGAAGGATCCGCGTGGATCCGGCCCCGCACGACCGCCGGAGCCGGGGTTGGCGCCGGCCGCCGCAAAACGGCCAGCCCGGTGAGTTTTTCGATCTCGTTCAAGTGGATGCTCACCGTGGACTTGCTCAAGCCGAAGTCGCGGGCGATGCCCGGCACGGATTTTCCGGCCAGGTAGGCTTTAAAAACCTCCCTCATCCGCTCCCGCCGGGCTTCGATCATCGCGGCCTTGGCAATCGCCTCCAGGCCCCGCCTCCGCAATTCTCCGGGCGGGGCCGCCTCCAGACCCGGTGGCGGGGCGGCCCCCGCCTGCCCGCTCCCGGCCAGCCGGGCCGCCGTGGCCGCATCCACGAATCCCGCCCGGGCCAGGACCATCCGCAGCCCGCGATTCAGCCCGTGCGGGTTCTTCAGGTAAAGCTCCGCTGCGGCGGGGAACACGAACTCGCTGCCACCCCGGGGCGTCCGGGATAATTCCTCGCGCAAAAGCGGCAATATGGGGATCTCCGCCCGTTCGCCAGTCTTGCTGGTCGTCACCTCGATGAATCCCGCCGCCAAGTCCACGCTCGGCCACTTCAGCAAGGTGCAATCGCCCCGTCGCATCCCGGTGCAGATGGCGGTGATTACCGGGCCGCGCAAGATTTCGTCCTCCCGGGCCGCCCGGAGGACCGCCGCCAACTCATCCTCGTTGAACGGCGCCCGGTGGATGGTGTCCTCGTCCCGCGCCAGCACGTCCTTGAGGAACGACCGGCTGGCGTCTGCGTTCGGTTCCAGTCGGCGGAAGACCGTTTTCAACAGCGTCAGCGAGACATTCCAGGTTCGCGCCGAAATTCCCCGCTCAGACTCCGCCTCCAGAAAATCCCTCAAATGCTCGCCCCGGACACTGATCAAATCCTCCACCGCCGGGAATCGCCTGGCCATGAAACCGGAAAAACGGCGCAGGATGCTTTTGGAGTTGTCAGCATACTTGGCGCTCGGTTCCCGCTTGCGGGGGATGGCGGCCCACGCGGAAGCCAAATCCGCCACCTTCACAAAATCCACCCGGCTGCCCGTCTTGGCCTCGGCCAGCCGCTGCACAAAATCCTCCACCCGCCGGGGAGCCAGTTCCGCCTCCACCAGCCGATCGTGCGCCGCCAGCGCCCGGCGCAGCGATTCCTGGAAAGCGGCGTCCCCCATCTGCGCCTGGGTGATGCTTGGCGGGCGGCGGCCCAGGATCTCCAGACGCTCCTGCTGCCCGTTGCGCGTTTCCAACAGGGGAAACCGCCGCAGTTTCCCGCCCACCCGCAGCCGGGCATACCACCACCGGCTGGTCGGTTTCATTTCCAGTGCCATATCGATCCCTCCACAGCGGGCTGCCATCCCGCAGAAAAATATTTTCCACCCTCGGGAAACCGCCTCCTGAAAACACTTTTTGGGGGGGCGTTCCCTACAGGGCAAGCTAAGGCAAGCCAGTGTAGTGGTCAACCCGATTTGTTCCCCTTTTGTTCCCCTAAAATGGGTCAAAACCGGGCTTTCGGGCCTGTATAAAAATAGCCACAACCTCTTCTGCCACCCACAACCGGAGCCGGATCCGGGGGAAACCACCGTTCAAAAGTCGTTTATATGCAGTGGTTTACAGAAATTACGCGGGGCATTCTTAACTTTGAGAAAATTTATGAAATTGGTTGACAAAAGTTGGAGCGGGTGATGGGAATCGAACCCACGTGACCAGCTTGGAAGGCTGGAGCTCTACCATTGAGCTACACCCGCGCACCATTGGAATTACATCCTAACGGCTTGGCTTGCGTTGTCAATGCGGGATTGTGTAAGCTGAACAGCCGGATGAAACCATTGTTGTTAAAAGGCGGGCGGGTGATCGATCCCGCGAACGGAGTGGACTCGGTCACCGACGTCCTTCTGGCAGACGGCTTGGTGGCGGGGGTGGGAACTGCGCCAGCGCCCGTGGAGGCGGAGGTGTTGGATGTAAGCGGGTGTGTGGTGTGCCCGGGGTTGATCGATCTGCACGTGCACCTGCGGGAGCCAGGTCAGACGGCGAAGGAATCCATCGCCACCGGCACGGCAGCGGCGGCGCGCGGGGGGTTCACGACGGTGGTGTGCATGCCCAATACCTCCCCGCCGGTGGATAGCGCCAGCACGGTGGCGTTGATCCAGGGCCAGGCAGCGCGGGAGGGGTGCGTGAAGGTGCTGGTGGCGGGCGCGATGTCCAAAGGGCTGGCGGGCGAGGAGATGGCGCCAATGGGCTCGCTGAAGCAGGCGGGGGTGGTGGCTTTCACCGACGATGGCCACTGCATCCAGAACGGGGAATTGATGCGGCGGACGGCGGAATACGCGCGGATGCTGGATCTGCCGGTGATGGATCATTGCCAGGATTATTCGATGGTGACGGATGGGGTGGTGCACGAGGGGTATTACAGCCTGCTGCTCGGCTTGCGGGGCTGGCCGGCGGCGGGGGAGGAGGTGATCGTGGCGCGGAACATCCTGCTGGCGGAGGTGACGGGCGCGCGCATTCATTGCCAGCACATCAGCACGGCTGGCAGCGTGCGCCTGCTGCGTGAGGCCAGGAAGCGGGGCCTGCCGATTTCCGGGGAGGCTTGCCCGCATCATTTTACGCTGACCGATGCAGCCCTGGCCGGTAGCGATACTTTTTGGGCGGCGGATGGCCTGGCCCTGCCGGCCCAGCCGGCAGGCAGCCCGCCACCAGCCTGGCCCCGCTACGACACGAATTTGAAGATGAACCCCCCATTACGCTCCGCGGCGGACCGGGAGGCGGTGCTGGAAGGTTTGGCGGACGGCACCCTGGAGATCATTGCCAGCGACCACGCCCCGCACTGCAACTTCGAGAAGGAAGTGGAGTTTGACTACGCGCCCTTCGGCATCACGGGCCTGCAAACCGAGCTGGCGCTATCCCTGACCATGCTTTACCACGGCAAACACCTGTCACTGGCAGCGTTGATTGGCAAATTCACCACCGGTCCGGCCCGGTTGCTGGGACTGAAAACCGGCACGCTGGGCGTAGGCGTGGAGGCCGATGTGACGGTATTCGACCCGGACCGCGAGTGGGTGTTCACGCGCGAGCAAACTACGAGCAAGGCGTTCAACAGCCCGTTTTATGGCTGGCCGCTGAAGGGCCGGCCCGTGGCCACCATCGTGCGCGGGCGGGTGGCTTGGCGGGAGTAAGGAGCCGGTTCTCAGCCCCGGGCGCGAGCTGCCGCGCTGGGCGTTTAATCCCCCTCCTCTTCCCATTCACCGCTGGCCGAGGGCAAGGCGACTTGCTGGTCCCAGCCAGCGGAAAGCTGGGGATTGCGGCGCGGCCCCCATTTGACCACGATTTCTTCCATGCTCCGGATGCGGAAGGGCTTGGAAATGTAATCGTCCATGCCGGCCTGGAGGCATTTTTCCCGGTCCCCGGCCATGGCGTTGCCGGTCATGGCGATGAGGACGGGGCGCTGCTCATTGGGCCAGCGGCGGCAAATTTCGCGGGCGGTTTCAAAACCGTCCATTTCCGGCATTTGGACATCGAGCAACACCAGGTCGTAAGGTTGCTGTTCCAGGGCGGCCAAAGCCTCGCGGCCGTTGCTGACGGTTTCGGCGCGATAGCCCATCTTGCTGACAAAGGCCTGGGCCACCCGGAGGTTGATGGCGCTGTCGTCGGCGATCAGGATCTTCAAGGGCAGGCATTCGGCCAGGCTGCGGTTGACGGCCGGTTTGACCGGGGCTTTCTTCACCTGGGACTGGTCGTCCAGGGCGCGGACCAGGGCGTCAAACAACTGTTCCCGGCGGATCGGTTTGTAGAGGAAAGCGTTGATCCCCATGGACGCTGGGCGCGGATCACCGGCCCGGAGGCGTTTGGCGTCCATCAGCACAATGGGCAGGTTTTGACACCCTTCCAGGGCGCGGATTTGGGAGGCCACCTGCCAGCCATCGGCGCCCGGGAGGTTTTGATCGAGCAGCACGGCGTGGCAGATGCTGCCTTGCTGGAGCCGGTCCAGGGCTTCGCGGCTGCTGGCCACCAGGGCGGGGAATGCGCCCCATTTTTCCACCAGGCTGGCGATGGCCTGGCGGCAGCTGGCATTGTCTTCCACGATCAGGACATGGCGTCCCGCAACCCTGGCCAGCGGCCAGGTGTTGACGGGTTGGCGCTCCGGCACGGAGAGCTGCACGGTAAAAAAGAACGTGGATCCCAGGCCGGCTTCGCTTTCCACCCAGATCTCGCCCCCCATCATTTCCACGATGCGTTTGCTGATGGCCAGGCCCAGGCCGGCCCCGCCATACTTGCGGTTGGTGGAACTATCCACCTGGCTGAAGGATTTGAACAGGCAGTCGAGGCGGTCTTTGGGAATGCCGATGCCCGTATCGCGCACGCTGATGGCCAGCAGGCAGTTTGCCGGATTCACGCTGATGCCCTGGTCGTTGCGCCGGGCCCGCACCACGATTTCACCATATTCGGTGAATTTGACGGCGTTGCTCACCAGGTTGACGAGGATATGGCGCAGGCGGGCATCGTCTCCCACCAGGCTTTCGGGTACGGAATCCTCCACCTGGCATACCAGATCAAGGTTCTTTTCGGCGGCTTTGGGACCCAGCAATTCCAGGGATTCCTCCAGGCAGGAACGGATGTCGAAGGGGTGGTCCTCCAGGCTCAACCGGCCGGATTCCATTTTGGAGAAATCCAGGATGTCATCAATGACGGAGAGGAGGGTGTCCGTGTTGCTGCGGAGAGCCTCGATGAAATCGCGCTGCTCGTTTGTCAATTCCGTGTCAAGCACCAGGGTGGTCATGCCCATGATGCCATTCAGCGGGTTGCGGATTTCGTGGCTGATATTGGCGAGGAATTCGGATTTGATCCGCGTGGCCTCGGCCAGCTGTTTATTGAGGGAAATCAGGGAGCTGTTCGTTTCCAGCAATTTCTGCTGGCTTTCGCGCAGGGCCTGGAAGGCGGCGTCCCGCTGCACCTTGTTGGTGTAGGCCAGGCTGTGGTAGCGCACCCGGGTGGCCAACTCCAGGCGGTCGGGCAGTTTGACGAGGTAGTCACTCGCACCGGCGGCGAAACCGTCCCGTTTGGAGGCGGAATCCGTTTTGGCGGATAGGATGACAATGGGGATATCCGTGGTGGAGGGATTCGAGCGGAACTGGCGGGCCAGGGTGAGCCCATCCAGTTCGGGCATCATCAGATCCAGCAGGATGACCGTGGGCTTGATCTGGTTCGCAGTGGCTATGGCTTCCAGGGGATTGGAGCAGTAATGGAAGTCCATGTTGATCTCGCTGGCGAGATAGCGGCGGACGGCATCCGCCACCAAAGGTTGATCATCCACCAGCAGGACCATGGCGTGCCCCTCCGAGGGGACGTTAGCAAATGGATTGCCAGGCTGCGCAAAGGTGTTCATTCAGCAATGTCCTCATGACCGTTCTGAGCCTACCAACCAGCCGGCGGGATGTCGAGCGCCATGCGGGGGGGCAAAGCGGCTCCTTATCGGCCCACCCGGCGGCGCCGGGCGAGCAGCCCCAGGGCGCTCCAGCCGGCGCATCCCCAGCCAAACCAATCCCCATGCCGCCGGTAAAAGGTGGGCTCCACGGGTTCCAGGGGCACTTCGATGGTCATGAATCCAGCGCCATAAACCGTGCCTGCGGAATCCCGGAACACCTCCCGCAGGCGCCCCTGGGGATCCACCCAGCAAGTCAAACCGTTGTTGCCGCAACGTACCAGCGGCAGGCCGTTTTCCACCGCCCGGAACAAGGCGTTAATGGCGTGCTGCCATTGGGCGGCGCTTTCCCGGAACCAGCCGTTGTTGGTGAGGTTGAGGAGGAAGTCAGCCCGGGTATCCGCGGCCCGCCGGGCGAGGCCGGGAAACACATCCTCGAAACAGATCAGGACGGAGGTGGCCGCCTCCAGGGAATCCATGCGAAAAGGCACCGCCTGCCGCCCCGCCACAAAATCCATCCCCGGCGGGGTGAACCACTTCAGGAACGGCAGCCATTGCACCAGGGGCACATACTCGCCAAACGCCACCAGGTGTTGTTTTTGATACGCCCGCCGCATCTCGCCCGCCGGGCTGAAAAGAAAGCTGCAATTGAAAAGGTCGTAATCGTCGAGCTTGCGCGGCGGCACATGCGGCTCGGCGTCATCCGCCCCGAGAATCAGCCAGACCCCATGCCGCGCGGCCAGGTTGGTGATGGCCGCACCGGTGAATTCAGGATCGAACCGTGGCAGCGAGGGGACCGATGATTCCGGCCAGACCAGCAGGCCCGGGTGGTTGGTCAAGGCGCTTTCGGTCAGCCGGATCAGCTGGTTGAACCGGTTGGTATTCGCCGCCTCGTCCCAGATCAAAGTTTGGGGGAAACTTGGCTGCACCAGGGTGATCCGCACGATCCGGTCCGGGTGGGTGGGCTGGCTGGCCCGCCGCAGCCCCCACCCGAGCACGAGCGCCAGGCACAGGAGTGGCAGGGCTGCGTCCCCCAGCCATTGGGAGCGTCCGCCCGGGTAACGGATGATCGCCACCGCCGCTCCCAGCACCGAGAGCGAACACCAGACCATCAGGAACGAAATGCCCGGCACGCCCGTCACGGAGGCCAGTTGGATCAAGGGAATCGCCCGGTACTGGGAGGCCCCCAGCCAGTTCCAGGGAAAACCGGTCAGGAGCCAGCCGCGCAAGACCTCCAGGGCGGCCCAGGCGGCCGCACCCGTCAGCGCCCAACCCAGGCGGCCGGCCAGGGAAGGGGAACCGAGCCACCTGGCCAAGGCCGCCAGCGAATGAACCTGGGTGTATTCCGCCGGTGGGGCGGGCAGGAGCCACCGGCAGAACCAGCACCAAACCGCCGGGTATAAGGCCAGGTAGGCACTGAGCAGGAGCCAGCCCAGGATGGGCAGGCCGGTGACCGGGATCCACAGCAGCCAATACAGCGTGGTCAGGCAGTGGACGAGGCCCGCCATCCAGCCGGCCTTGAAGGTGGTTTGGCCCGCGGGTGCGAGGGCGGCCACCAGCAGCAAGGCCGGCGCCATCCAGCCCAGCACAGCCAGGTCAAAAAGCGGGAAGGCCATTGCCCACAGCAGGCCCGCCAGGCCGGCATACAGGCAACGGCGGTCGAAGAACCGGACCAGCCACCCAAACTTCATCCGGCCCAGTCTGCCCGGCCGCGGCAAAAACTCAAGCTGCGCTTGCCAATCGGGCGGCCGGATTGTTTAATCCAAGGGTGCTGAATCAACAGACATTAAGAGAACCAGTGCGCATGACCGGCGTGGGGCTGCACAGCGGCAGCCGGGTGGAAATGGCTTTCCTGCCCGCCTCTCCCGGCACGGGCATCCGCTTTCGCCGGATTGATCTTGAAGGCCAGCCGGAGATCGAGGCCCGCCTGGAAAACGTGGCTGAAACGGCCCGTTCCACCACCCTGGCCAAAGGCCACGCCAAAATCACCACCGTGGAGCACGTCCTCTCAGCTTTCGCCGGCCTGGGCGTCGATAACGCCATTGTGGAACTCAATGCCTCGGAGCCGCCCATCGGGGATGGCAGCGCCCGCGCCTACAGCCGCCTTATTCAATCTGCCGGGCTGGAACCCCAAGGCGCCGCGCGCGAACCCTTTTATGTCACCGAATCCGTGGAACTTCAGGTGGGCGATACCTTGATGACCGTTTTCCCCCACGACCGCCTCAAGATCTCCTGCGTCAGCTCGGACAAGCTCGGCCGCCATACTCAGCATTATACCATCGAAGTCACCCCCGAAACCTGGGAGCGCGAAATAGCCCACGCCCGCACCTTTTGTTTCTTCGAGGAAATCGAAGTGCTGATCAAGAACGGCCTGATCAAGGGCGGCAGCTTGGAAAACGCCGTGATCATCCGGGACGATGTGGTGCTCACCACCGAACCGCTGCGGTACCCGGACGAATTCGTCCGCCACAAAATCCTCGATATCATCGGCGACCTTTACCTCCTGGGCCGGCCCCTCTGCGGGCACATCCTGGCGGTGAAGCCCAGCCACGCCACCAATTGCGAGTTGGGCCGCCAGCTCGGGGCGCAGATGCGCCGGCCGCAGGTCGCCATGCAGGCGTTCATCCCCCCCATGCCGCCGGAAAAAAATCCCGGCGAAGCTCCGGAATCCAAGGAGTCGCTCGCGGTGAAGGACGGCACGATTGTCGAAACCTCCCACCTGATGAAGATCCTGCCGCACCGCTACCCGTTCCTGATGATCGACCGGGTGATCGAGGTGGGCGGCAACCGGATCGTGGCGATTAAAAACGTGACCGCCAACGAGCCGCATTTTCAGGGGCATTTCCCGGGCCACCCGATCATGCCCGGCGTGCTGCAACTCGAAGCCATCGCCCAGGCGGCCGGGGTGCTGATGCTCCGCAAGGCGGAAAATCTGGGCAAGCTCGCCTTTTTCATGTCCGCTGAAAACGTCAAATGGCGCAAACCCGTATTCCCGGGCGACACGCTGGTGATCGAGGTGGAGCTGACCCGCAGCCGGGGCAAAATTGGCCGCGCCAAGGGCATCTGTAGAGTCAACCAGGACATCGTGAGCGAGGCGGAGGTGACGTTCATGCTCGAGTCCCCGGATTTATTCATGTAATTTCGTATGAAAGCACCCAACAGCAGGAATTCAGTCCCCACCATCCGGGGCCATAAAATAAACCGGCCGCCGGTCTTGTTCGCGCAGACCCAAAAAGTCATCCACCGCATCGAGGAGCGTCTGGGATCCACCTTTTTATCCTATTGGAATTCACCCAACGGATCGGTCTGCCAGAACGACGTGGCCGGGCTGTATGGTGTATTGAGGAATCTCGGGCCGCGGAAGCAGATTTCCCTGTTTATCAAGTCCTACGGCGGCTCGGGCGAAGCCGCGCTGCGGATGGTCAACCTGCTGCGCCAGTTCACCGAGCGGCTGGTGGTGATCGTGCCGCTGGAATGCCAGTCCGCGGCCACCATGCTGGCCTTGGGCGCGGATGAGATCCTGATGGGGCCGCTGGCCCACCTCTCCGCCGTGGACACCTCGCTCACCCACGACCTGTCGCCCATCGACCGCGACAACAACCGCGTCAGCGTCAGCCAGGATGAGCTCTCGCGGGTGATCCAGCTCTGGCAGAAGGAAGTCGCCCGGGACAACACCAATCCCTACCACGATATATTCCCTTTCATTCACCCGCTGGTGATCGGCGCGGTGCACCGGGCCAGTTCGCTCTCGGTCAAGCTGTGCATTGAGATCCTTTCTTACCACATGAAGGACCGGAAAAAAACGGCCGAGATCAGCCATTGCCTGAACTCCAACTATCCCTCGCACAGCTACCCAATCACCTTGAACGAGGCGTGCCGGATCGGCTTGAATGCCCGCCCGTTGCCCCTGGAAATCAACGAGATGGTTTTTGAGCTCAACGCCCTTTACTCCGAGATGGGCCAGCAAGCCCTGACCGATTTCGACGAGCTGAACTACCACGATCACGGCATCATCAACATCATTGAAGGAGCCGATATCCAGATTTATTACCAGATGGACAAGGACTGGCATTACCGCAAGGAGGAGCGCCGCTGGGTGCCGATGAACGACAATAGTTCCTGGCGCCGCACCGAGCTGGTCAAAGGCAAGCCAGTGGCTTCCGTGTTTCATATCCGTTAGGCGCCGCCATGACCCGGATTCATCCCACGGCCATCGTCCATCCCCAGGCAGTTCTGGGCGACGGCTGCGAAATCGGCCCCTACTGTGTGATCGGCGGGGAGGTGGAACTGGGGCCAGGCTGCCGCCTGCATTCCCACGTGGTCCTCGATGGCTGCACAGTGCTGGGGCGGGAGAATGAGCTGTTCCCCTTTTCCAGTGCCGGCCTGAAAACCCAGGATCTGAAGTGGAAGGGTGGCGTTACCCGCACCCGGATCGGGGATCGCAACACTTTCCGGGAGCACGTAACCATCCACAGCGCCACCGGTGATGGGGAAACCACCCGGATCGGCTCCGGCAACCTCCTGCTGGCCTACAGCCACGTGGCCCACAACGTGGTTTTGGGCGACCGAATCATCATGTCCAATGCAGCCACGCTGGGGGGGCATGTCGTGGTGGAGGACAGCGCGGTGGTCGGTGGCCTGGCGGCGGTGCACCAATTCTGCCGCATCGGCCGGATGTCGATCATCGGCGGTTGCTCCAAAGTGGTGCAGGATGTTCCCCCGTTCATGCTGGCCGATGGCAACCCCGCTCAGACGCGCACCATCAACAAGGTGGGCCTGGAACGTAACGGCGTTTCCGAGGAAGCCCAGTCGGCCATCAAGCAAGCCTTCAAAATAATCTTCCGTGAGGGATTGACCGTTTCCAATGCCCTCCAGCAGATTGAGGCGGAATTGCCGCCGTTGCCCGAAATCCAACACCTGGTCCAATTCGCCCGCGCCAGCGAGCGCGGCTTGAGTAAATGATGAATGAACTAACCTCCACCGAACGGGTCCTGCGCGTGCTGCGGCACGAGGAGCCGGACCGCATCCCCCATTTTGAATGGTTGATCTCGCCCCGCGTGCGCCACGCGATCTGTCCCGGCAGCAGCCTGGAGGAATTCACTGTGCGCATGGGCCTGGATGCCATCGTCACCGGCCCCAATTACCGCAAGGAACAGATCGGCCCGAACCGTTTCCGCAATGAATGGGGCACCATCCAGGAATACTCGGCGGAAGAGGTCGGCATCCCGGTGGATGGCCCCATCAAAACCCTGGCGGACTTGGAACGTTATACCCCGCCGGATCCCCACGCGCCCGGCCGTTGGACCAGTTTGGAGCGGTTCGCCGGCAAATACAAAGGCCGTCTGGCCATCGGGGTGCACCTGAACGACGTGCTGTCCGTGCCGCGCAACCTCATGGGTTTTGAGAAACTGATGGAGACCTTCGCTGAATGCCCGGAGCTGGTGCAAGGATTGGTGGATCTCTCCGTCCGCGTGAATCTGGAGTTGGCCAAGGAGGCCGTCCAAAGAGGGGCCGATTTTGTCTTCACCGGCGACGATTACGCCTCCACGCAGACGCCGTTCATTTCCCCGCGCATGTTCCGCCAACTGCTCTTCCCCGGGCTGAAGCGGGTCTTCGCCGGCTACAAGGAACTGGGCCTGTATATCATTAAACACACGGACGGCAACATCCGGCCGCTCCTGGACATGCTCCTGGAATCCGGCTTGGATGCCCTGGATCCCATCGATCCGCTGGCCGGGCTGGACATCGGGGAAATGAAGGCGCGCTGCGGCAGCAAAGTGTCCCTGAAAGGCAACGTGGATTGCGCCCACACGCTGACCAACGGCACCGAAGAGCAGGTGGTCCAGGAGACCCTCTCGGTGATCCGCAAGGCGGCGGCGGGCGGCGGGCTGATCCTCTCCTCCAGCAACAGCATCCACTCGGGCGTCAAGCCGGGCAATTACCTGGCCATGTGGAACACCATCCGCGCCTATGGCAAATACCCGATCCAGCTGGACGGCTGGGCGGAAGCGTAAACCGCAGACGATCCAATACCCATTATGGAATACCTGGCAGGCATCGATCTCGGCTCCACCTCCATCAAGGTGGTGATTTATGATTTGAACGGCCATACGGTGGCCCACGCCAGCCGGCCCATGGAGGTGGTGCGCCCCCACCCGGAGCACCCGGATTGGGCAGTGTGGCTGCCCGAGCAAGTGTGGAGCCATGTGGCCGATGCGCTGCGGGAGGCCATCGCGGCGCTGGCGGAGCCTTCGGCGATCAAGGGGGTGGCGGTCACCGGCATGGGCATGGACGGCCTGCCGATCGCCAAGGACGGGCGCTGGCTCTACCCGCTGATCAGCTGGCACTGCCCGCGCACCACCCCCCAGCAGCAATGGTGGCTGGAAAACGTGGGCGCCGCCCGCCAGTTCGGCATCAGCGGCAACCCGGTCTGGCCCTTCAATACTGCCTTCCGCATCCTGTGGATGCGCGAGCACGAACCGGAAATCCTGCGCCAGGCTGACAAGTGGCTGCTCATCGAGGACTTCGTCAATTTCATGCTCTGCGGCGCCAAAGCCACGGATTACAGCATGGCCTCCAGCACGCTGTTTTTCGATCAACAGAAACGGGCCTATTCGGACGAGTTGCTGGCCGCTGCGGGCGTTGAGCGTTCGCTCCTGGCCGATCCCCATCCCAGCGGCACGGTGATCGGTGCCGTGCACCGCGCCGCCGCTGAGCGCACCGGCCTGCCCGCCGGCACACCGGTTGTCCTGGGCGGACATGATTTCCTGTGCGGGGCGATCCCGGCCGGCGCGTTCAAGCCCGGCGTAGTGCTGAACGTGGTGGGCACCTGGGAGTTGGTGATGACCGCCCTGGAGCAGCCCGTGCTGACCGGCCAGGTGCGCGAGATGGGTTGGTGGATCGATTCCCACGTCGCCCGCGGCCTCTATGCCGCCATCGGATCCGCCGTCGCCGCGGGCATGCTCGAATGGTTCCGCCAGCAATTCGGCTTTGAGGAGGCGCAAAAAGCCCGCTCCCAAGGCGGCGTCGATTGGGATTACCTGATGGCCCTGGCCCGGGAAGCGCCCCCTGGAGCAGGCGGCCTGATGTTCCTGCCGCACCTCTCGGGCAGCTACATTCCGGTGGTGGACGCCAGCTCCATGGGCGCCTTCGTGGGCCTGCGGGAGGTCAGCACCAAAGGCCACGCCATCCGCGCGGTGGTGGAGGGGCTGAATTACCAATTCCTGCAGATCATCGCCGGATTCAAAACGACCATGGGCGTGCAGCCGGACCGGATGGTGGCCGTAGGCGGCGGCACCAGCAACACCTTTTGGATGCAAAACAAGGCCGACATGGCCGGCAAGCCGATCGAGGTGCCCCAGTTGGAGGAAGCCACTCCCTTGGGTGCCGCCATCATGGCTGGCATCGGCGTCGGCCTCTACCGCGATGAGGAGGATGCCTTCCAGCGCGTTTACCGGCCTGGCCGGGTTTACGAGCCGGACCTCAATCTCACCTGCCGCTATGCCGAAAGCTTCGCCATTTTTGAGCGCCTTTACCCGGCGCTGAAAGACGTCCACGCCGGCCTGCGAAAACTGGCCCAGTGAAACCGGGAGGACGGCGATGAACCTGCGGCAAAAGATCGGCTTGATCACCGGCGGCACCCGGGGCATTGGCGCTGCCTCCGCCATCGCTTTGGCGGAAGGCGGAGTGGATGTCGCCCTGGTGGGACGCCACCTGGACGAGGAGGCCCAGGCTGTTCAGAAACGGATCGAATCGCTGGGCCGGCGCTGCCTGCTGATCGCGGCGGATGTGGGCCAGCCCGCCTCAGCCACCGCCTGCGTGGAGCAGGCAGTGAAACATTTCGGCGTGCTGGACATCCTCGTGCATGCGGCCGGCGGCCCGGTCAACGGGGGTCTCCTGTCGCTGACTGCCGAAGCCTGGCAGGCGGCTTTCGATGTCCACCTCCACGCCATTTTCCATCTCTGCCGGGCGGCCATTCCAGTGATGAAAACCCGGGGCGAAGGCGCCGTCATCCTGGTTTCTTCCTCCGCGGGTATCCGGGGCCTCAAGGTCAATGTGGCCTACCAGGCCGTGAAGGGCGCTCTGCCCCAGCTCACCCGCGCGCTGGCCTTTGAATTCGCCGGCGACAACATCCGCGTCAATTGTGTCGCCCCGGGCATCATCCGCACCCGTTTCCACGCACAAATGCCGCCCGAGGTCCGGAAAAACAACCTCGAAAACCGGATCCCGCTGCGCCGTGAAGGCGCCCCCGAGCAGGTCGCCACGCTCGTCCGGGAATTGGTGGCCAACGATTACATCACCGGGGAAACCGTATCCATCGACGGCGGCCTGACCATGCGGATTTGCTGATAAAACCGGTCCCGCATCACGGACGCGTTGCTGCCCAAATCATGGGAAATCATCCCGGCGGCTAACCCCATCCGGCCTCACCCCGCGCGGGTGCGCGCCACCTCCCGGGTTTCCCGTACCGCCGCGAAATCCAGACCGAACCGGGCCAGGTATTTCCGCAGGCGGTCGGCATCGTTGGCGGTTTTGCGCCGGCCTCGGCTCGCTTCGAAGAGCTTGCGGCCGGCTTCGGAGAGGCTCGTCGAATCCCGGCAGGCACGGATCACCCCGGCCAGTTGAATGCGGTCGAACAGGTCCAGCTTTTCCAACGCTGGCGGCCCCAGCAGATCGCCCAGAATGTCCTCCGGCTCGCCCGGCCGGTGAACCATCCCCCAGGCAGCCAGCAGGCGGTCCTTTTCGGCAAGCATCCCTTCGCGGGTGATGCGCCCCCCCGGCGCGAGCGTGGCCATGCGCGTGACACAGGCGTTGAGGTCGCGGAAATTGGCGCTCCATTTGGCTGCGGGCGAGCGGGCGAAGGCCAGGAACTCCTCGCGCGCCTCCGTGCTCAAGGTGGCCCGCTGGCCGGTCTTGCGGGCGAACTGCTCCAGCTCGTAATCCAGGTTGGGGCCGATGTCCTCCCAACGCTCCGCCAGCCCGGGCAGCCGGAAGGACCACAGGTTCAGGCGCGCCAGCAGATCCTCCCGGAAGCGCCCCTGGCCCACCGCGTGGGCGAGATCGCGGTTGGTGCCGGTGATCAGTTGGAAGTCGCTGCCGGTTTCACGGTCGGAACCGAGCGGCAAAAACCGTTTGTCCTCCAGGGCCCGCAGCAGCATCGTTTGCTCGTCCAGTCCCAGCTCCCCCACTTCGTCCAGGAACAGCATCCCCTGGTCCGCCGCCCGCAGCAAACCCGGGCGGTCCTTGACGGCGCCGGTGAAGGCTCCTTTCAGATGGCCAAACAGCGTGGACATGGCGGATTCCCCGCGCAGGGTGGCGCAGTTCACCTCCACAAAAGCGCCGGCCAGTTGGTGCCGGGCCTTTTTCAGCTCGTAGATGCGCCGGGCCAGAAGAGATTTGCCCGCCCCGGTGGGGCCAGTCAGCAGGATGGGATCACGCGAATAATTGGCGGCCTGTTCGATCTGCTCCATCAGCCGGTTGAAGGGCTCGTTGCGCGTCTGGATGCCTGATTTCAGGAGGGACACCGCATCCTGCGCCTCCCGCTGGAACCGCGCCGCCAGTCGGTCATACCGGGACAAATCCAGATCGATGATGGTGTAACGCCCCGCCGCGCTGCGTCGCTTGGGATCGGCCGGGGCGGTCTGCACCAGCTTGCCGGGCAGGTGGCGGGACTCGGCCAGCAAAAACAGGCAGATCTGCTGCACATGGGTGCCGGTGGTGATGTGCACCAGGTAATCTTCGTGGCCGGTTTGGAAATCGTATCCCCGGGCCAGGTCGTGCAGACTGCCGTAAACCTGCTCGAAATCCCACGGATCCTTGAGATCCTGCTCGATCAGCCGCACCTGCGTGCTGGCGGAAACCCGCTGGATATCGGCCGCCACGCACCGGGCAATGTCGGTGTGCTCCTTTTGGTGGATCAACTCATAGCGGGCGATGGGCAGCTGCGGGTGCTTGCACAGCGAGACCGTGGGCCGCCACTTGTTCCACCGCTCCTGGTGGAACCCGGAATCCAGCACGCTCCCCAAAAAACCGATCACCACCGTTTTCCGCTCACTCATAGCTTAAAATATAAACCTTAGAAATTTAACTATCAATGCCAACGTGGCCAAACCCTGTTTTCCGTCCTCAAAACAGGCCTTTCAATCTCTTAAAATACTGTGATGGAGACATTTATAGCCGATACATCCAGGTGGAACCCGCACCTGGCACGCGACCTGCATATATGCAAGCGCTCCGCTGGATCAGTCCAGCAGCCGCCGGAAAAATGACCGGCTACGGTCCTGCGCATTGGGATCCAGCGGAGGACGCGCCACTAACCATGGCAATGGGCTCAAAACCCTTATCGGGCCGGTGCCTGGCGGCCAGCGCGCGAGCGCGGCCGCGTCCCAGCTTTGCGGGTGGTTCGCCATCCCCGCTGGGCTACGGCGGCCGCCGGCGCCGGCCCGTCTCATTGACTGACAAACGAAACCGGCTGACGGAACAGGATGACAAATGAATACTGGATATTATTATGAGTTGAATGCCACTACGGTCCCCGTGGCCGGGCGCGGATTTTTTCACCGCTTTGCGATCAGCCATTTCGAGTGCGGACTGCTTTACCGTCACGGGAAACTGCTGGGCCTCCTGGACGCCGGCCGCCACCGTCGGTTTGGGTTTGGATATGCCTTGTCCAAAGTGGACTTGCGCAAAACGGTGATGGATATCGCGGGCCAGGAAGTACTGAGCCTGGAGAATGTGGGGCTCAAGGTCAGCGTGTTGGTTGCTTACCAGGTCCAGGATCCCGTGAAAGCCCTGCATGGGGTGCAGAACTGGTATGGCTATGCCTACCACGCGGTCCAACTGGCCTTGCGGAGCGTCATTTCCGCCCAGCCGATAGAGAACCTGCTGCAACAGCGCCTGGAGGTTGGCAAACAACTCCTCGCACGGGTGCAGCCGGAATTCGCCGGCCTGGGTCTGGCAGCGCACTCGGCTGAAATCAAAGATGTCATGTTACCCGGCGAGCTGAAGAAAGTGTTTGGCGAGGTCCTGCGCGCCAAACAAGAGGGCCAGGCCGCCCTCAAGCGGGCGCGTGGCGAGAGCGCCGCCCTGCGCAACCTGGCCAACGCGGCGCGGTTGCTGGAGAATAATCCGGCCCTGCAAAACCTGCGTTTGATGCAGTGCCTCAGCGGAGCGGGCGCTTCCGGAAATACCCTGGTGATGGGTGTTCCCGCTGGTTTCGCCCCGCTCAAAAATGGGTCTCAATCCAAGGCGGGTAATCCATCGGCAAATCCGGTGGATTGAATCGGGCAACCCAGCTTGCCCAAATCCGCGGAAATATGCATACTGACCATCTGATGCCATTGCTATGAACAACACCTCCGTCCCCATGATCCATGCCACCGGTGAAGCTACCGGCTTTTTGCCCGCCCGGGGTGACTGCGGCAAACCGATCACCGTGATCGGCACCGAGGCCATCCGGACCACCTTCGACGCCACCTGCCTGGAGCAGGCGCTCAACGCCCGCAGCGCTCCGGGAGTAACCAGCCTGGTGCTGAACCCCGACGGCCACGCCGGATACGGGGCCCCGGTGGGCTGTGTTCTGGTCTCGCCCACCCATATTTACCCTGGCCCAGTGGGCGTGGACATCAAGTGCTCCATGAGCCTGCTCCAGCTGGACTTGCCTGCCGCCGGGCTGGCAGAAAAATCGGTGCGCCGGGCCTTGATCGAGGCCATCTCCGCCCGCACCCCCACCGGGGCCGGCCGGGGTCAGCGCTCGGTGAAAAAGGCCCGGCGGGTGTCCGCCGCCTTGGGGCGCCGTGCCGTGGAGGAAGGCGCCTCGGAAGGCGTGTGCCGGGAGTTGGGCATTCCGCCGGAATGGGCCGCCCGCTGCGAGGATGCCTCGCATTCGGGCCATGATGGCCGGCGGGACACACTGGCGGCCCGGCTGGAGACGTTGCTGGCCCAGGGACGATTCCCCAATTTCGAGGAAAAAGTCCGCCAGCTGGGATCCTATGGTGGAGGCAACCATTTCGGCGAATGCGAAGCGGTGCACGTGGTGGATTCGGACCGCGCCCGCCAGACGGCGGCGGTCTTTGGCCTGCGCGATGGTTGCGCGGCGTTCCTCTCCCACTGCGGATCGCGCGGTTTTGGGAATATCCTGGCGGAGGGCCAGTTCCGGGAGTTGTTGGCCAAATTTGAAACCTGGGGCATTCCCTTGCCCGCCAACGACCGCAAACTGGTTTACGCGCCCATGGGCACCCCGGAGGCCGACGCCTACCTCAATGACATGGCGCTGGGCGGGAATTTCGCCACCGTCAACCATTTGCTCATCAACGCCCTGGTGCTGGAGGCCTTCCAGGAAGTGATCCCCGGCATCCAAGGCTCGCTGATCTATTATATCAGCCACAATATCGCCCGGCTGGAAACCATGGGCGGCCAGGCTTGCTGGGTACATCGGAAAGGGGCCACCCGCGCCTTCCCAGCCGGCCATCCGGCCCTGGAGGGAACCGAATTTCACAGCACCGGCCATCCCATCCTGCTCCCGGGCAATCCCACCGCTGGCTCCAGCGTGATGGTGGCCGAGCCGGGGGCGCTCTTGAGCTGCTACAGCGTCAACCATGGCGCCGGACGGGCCAAGGGTCGCAAAGCCGCCGTCCGGGAGCTGGACCAAAAGACCGTGGACGATGAATTCACCGCCCAGGATATCATGACCAACTGCCGGGTGTATCCCAAGGACGAGGCCCCAGCCGCTTACAAGGATTTCAACGAAGTCCTGAACTCGGTCAAACTCGCCGGCCTGGCCAGTGAGGTTGCCCGCCTGCGGGCCCGCTTTGTGATCAAGGATTCCGACGGAATCCCGGACGATTGAATCCATAGCCTGGAACCCGTCTGCGGATGCCCCGGCCAACCGGGGCTCCCAAAACTCGGGAGCTTTTTCTACGCCGCCCCGGCCGGGTTCCCCCAAGGGCGCGATTCCTGCATCAAAAAGTATGCTCCGCGCATTGGAGGTGATCGCCACCACCGCCGGATGGGTGAGTTTGCGCTCAGCGCGAATACCGCAGTTTCGGTTGGAGGAGGATAAAATCCTGGTGCCTTTGGACTATTCTCCAGGTTCCCGAAAAGCGCTGGCTGATGCGCTCCCTGTGGCCAATCAATGCCAGGCTGGCCTGCTGCTGCTGCAGGTTGTCGAACTGTATTCCATCGATTATCTGTTCGGATCAGATTTTAGGGCGGTTGCCGGGTGCGGCTGTAAAGCTTCCCCTCTTGAGAAAACCTCGTTTCCCATCCTGAATCGGCTCACGCTGGAACCGATTCCCTTGACCACCCTGGGCAAGTCCCAACCCAGCACCAGGGGGAACGTGAGGTGAATCAAGTCCTTGAGGTGCTCCTCACGGATTTTCCAGTCCACCGGGTTCACCCCATGGGTATTCCTTTGGAACCGCAGGCTCAGCGTTCTCCCTGCCTGGGGGAGGAAAGTGATGGTTCCGCCGCTTTTTGCGCACGGCGGGACGAGAGCCCTGGAGCGGAGGCTGCAGAGCTGGGTTCTGGGATTGACACGGGGCGTTGGAATACAAGAATCAGGGGAATTGAAAACCATGAATGCTTCCCAACAAATAATAATGGCGGCGAAGGACCGGAATCAGTTGAATCGGCGGTCATTTCTAAAGAACACCCTGGGGGCGGCGGCGGTGGCACCCCTGATCCAGCAGGGATTGCAGGCGGCGGAAAACGCCGCTACGGCGACGCCCGGGAAAATGGAGCGTAAGATCAAGCTGGGTGCGGTGGGCTGCGGGGGGCGGGGGGCGTGGATCGCCGGTCTTTTCAAAAAACACGGCGGCTACGAAATGCATGCCGTGGCTGATTATTTCCCGGGAGTGGCCAAGGCCTGCGGCGATACCTTGGGCGTTGCCGGGGAGCGGCGTTTTTCCGGATTGTCCGGTTACCGGAAGCTGATGGAGAGCGGGGTGGAGGCGGTATTGCTGGAGACTCCGCCCTACTTTTTCCCCGAGCACGCGCGCACCGCGGTGGAGTTGGGATTGCACGTGTATATGGCCAAGCCGATCGCCGTGGATGTGCCCGGCTGCCTCGTGGTGGAAGCGGCCGCCAAAAAGGCCACGGCCAGCCGGAAGTGTTTCATGGTGGATTATCAGGCTCCCACGGATCCGCACAACCAGGAGGTGGTGCGGTTGGTTAAGGCAGGGGAGATCGGGAAAATCGGGGCGATCAACAGCCATTACTTTGCCGGGACATTTGCCGATACGCCGCTGACGAACAACATCGAAAGCCGTTTACGCAACCTGACCTGGTGCAACGATGTGGCGCTGGGCGGGGGCTATCATGTCAATGCGTGCATCCATGCCGTCGATGCGGACTTGTGGCTGGCGGGAAGCCGGCCGGTGAGTGCCATGGCGGCCTCCCGGCTGATGCGGCCGGACCCCCACGGCGACAGCCACGACTTTTTCTCGGTCATTTTCGAATTTGAGGATGGCTTGATGATCAGCCACCGGGGCAAACACCAAGCCAACCGTGGTTCATTTGACGTCGTCTGCGGCATCCAGGGGACGACGGGATGGGCGCAGATCGGCTACACTGGCAAGGCCATTCTGGGGGGCGGCGAAAACGGTTATCAAGGGGAGATCGCGAACCTTTATGAGGCAGGCGCGGTGCGCAATATCGCCACCTTTTACCAGGCGGTGGTGGCCGGCGATTATTCCAACCCTACGGTCCAGAGGTCGGTGGACGGCGCGCTGGCCACGATCCTGGCCCGGGAAGCAGGCCTTCGGCATGCCAAAATGACCATGGCGCAACTGCTCCAGGAGAACCAGAGCCTGCGGGTGGACCTGGCCGGACTGAAATCCTGATGCTGCCGATTTACGAGATAGAAACGGACATCGTGGAGCGCCTGCGGGATCACCGGCGCGTGATCCTGCAGGCGCCGACCGGATCGGGGAAATCGACCCAGGTCCCACAGATGCTATTGAAACACGGCCTGCTGGGCAGTGGCCAGGTCATCACGCTCCAACCCCGGCGCCTGGCCACCCGCTTGCTGGCGGCCCGGGTGGCCCGCGAGCTGGATTCCGAGCTGGGCAAATTAGTTGGCTACCAAATCCGTTTTGAGAATCATTCGGGACCGGAAACGCGAATCAAGTATGTGACCGAGGGTATCCTGCTGCGGCAAATGATACACGATCCGCAACTCCCGGGGGTTGCGGCGTTGATTTTCGATGAGTTCCACGAGCGTCATCTTTACGGGGACATCACCCTGGCGCAGGCCCTGGACCTCCAGGAACGGCACCGGCCGGATTTGCTGATCGCGGTCATGTCGGCCACCCTGGATGCCCAACGGCTGGAGAATTACTTGAAACCTTGTGCGGTGCTGACCTCCGAGGGCAGAACCTTCCCGGTGGATATCGAATTCTGGCCCCGTAAAATCCAGGCCCAGGCGGAGCCGGTTTGGGAGGTGGCGGCGGAAGCCTTCGGCCGGCATGTCCGCCGGGGAGGGCAGGGGGACGTGCTGGTATTCATGCCGGGCGGATTTGAGATCCACCAAACCATTGAGGCGATCCGCCGCCAGCCGGAATCGAAAGGGTACGTCATTTTACCGTTACACGGCGAATTGCCGCCGCCGGAACAGGACGCCGCCGTCGCCCAATACCGGCAGCCGAAAGTGGTGGTAGCGACCAATGTGGCGGAGACCTCGCTGACGATCGACGGCATCCGCTTGGTGATCGACAGCGGGCTGGCCCGGATCCCCCGGTATGATCCCTGCCGCGGGATCAATACCCTGCTGGTGGAAAAAATCAGCCGGGCCGCGGCGGACCAGCGGGCGGGCCGCGCCGGTCGCACGGCCTCGGGGACGTGTGTGCGCTTGTGGACCCAGCAGGAACACCAGGAGCGCGTGCCGCAGGAACTGCCGGAGATCCGGCGCCTGGATTTGGCGGAAGTGATCCTCACCATCAAAGCCTCGGGGGTGGAGGATTTGCGGCGTTTCCGCTGGCTGGAGCCGCCGGACGAGATCAGCCTGCATTATGCCGAGGTGCTGCTGACCGACTTGGGGGCACTGGATAAAGCGGGGCGGATCACCCCGCTGGGCCGCAAAATGCTCGCTTTCCCGATCCATCCGCGCTACGCGCGGATGATGCTCGCGGCTCAGGAATACCAATGTGTTTATCAGGCGGCCCTGATCGCCGCCCTCACGCAGGGACGCGACCTGTTGCTGCGAAATCCCGGCCGGGAGGCGCAGTTGTTCCGCGATGATTTGTTCGGCGACCGGGCGGGTTCGGATTTTTGGATCCTCATGCGGGCCTGGAATTATGCCTCCAAAGGCGAGTTCCGGGTGGAAGCCGGGCGCAAGGCAGGCATCCATATGGTGACGGCCCGGCAGGTGGGGCCGCTGCTGCAGAATTTCCTGCGCATTGCCGAGGATGAAGGGTTGCCCGTCAAGCCCGGTCCGGTGCCCGACGAAGCGATGCAGAAATGCATCCTGGCTGGATTTTCCGACCATGTGGCGCGGCGGGTGGATGAAGGCACGCTCCGGTGTGAAATGGTGCATGGGCGCAAAGGGGTGCTGGCGCGGGAAAGCGCGGTCCAAAACAGCCCGTTGATGGTGGTGGCCGAGGTGCGCGAGGTGGAGGGGCGTCAGGGCGATTTGAACACCCTGCTGTCGCTGGCCACTGCGATCGAGCCGGCCTGGCTGAGCGAAATGTTTCCCGAAGATATCCAGACGGCAGTGCGGGTATATTATGATTCAACCGCCAAACGGGTCTGCGCCGAGGAGCAGACTATTTTCCGGGATTTGCCGCTGGCGGCCCGGAAACTGGAACCGCCCCCCGCCGGGGAGGCCGCCAGTTTGCTGGCCGCGGAGGTGATGCAAGGCCGCATCGTGATGAAGGAATGGGACCACTCCGTGGAACAATGGGTTTTGCGCATTAACAGCCTGGCGCGCTGGTGCCCGGAATTGCAGTTGAGCCCGATCGATGAGGAAGCGCGCCGGCACGTTATTGAGCAAATTTGCCATGGATCCTTTTCGGCCCGGGATGTGAAAGGGCTTGAAGTGCGGCGGGTGGTCCGGTCGTGGCTTTCCGATGCCCAACACCAAGCCTTGGACAAACACGCCCCGGAGCGCCTGGAAATGCCCAACGGCAGGAATCCCAAGGTAACTTACGTGGCCGACGGCCAGCCGTTCGTTGCGCTTCGGATCCAGGAATTATTCGGTGTCACCACCACCCCGAAAATCGCCATGGGCCGCACGCCGGTCTTGATCCACATCCTGGCCCCGAGCATGCGCCCGGTGCAGATCACCCAGGATCTGGCCGGTTTTTGGAAGGAGCATTACCCCAGGGTGAAACAGGAATTGCAGCGTAAATACCCCAAGCACGAATGGCGGTGATCAGGCTGCGGGCGTGCCGCACAAAACCCGGCTTGCAACCACGAAATACTGGCTATTTGCCGGGGGAGTTCAGCCATTTCCAAACCCGCAGCGTTTCCGAGATCCCCCAAGCCTGGGCATCGCAACCGCGCTGCAGGTGGGGCGCATCGCCATCCAGTATTTCCGGGATTTGGCCCAGGCAACTGCTGGACATGATGCGGTCCATGCTGCCGAGGCAGGCGCGGGCGGCCTGGACTGCTTCGGGCGCCAGGTTCCACGCCTTGGCCAGGGCCTCGCAAAACACCGGCAGGAACCAGGTCCAGGCGGTTCCGTTATGGTAGGCCGGCTTGCGGCGGGTATCCTCATCCCCTTCGTAGCTTCCCCAGTAAGGCTGGGCGGGATCGTTCAACAAGCGGCCGTCATTCCCATGCACCGGCAAGGGCGGAAAGACCGGCAGCGGCGCGAGGGAACGCAGGGCGCCTGGAATCAGCAAGTGCTGGCGGGCCGCTTCAACCGTCCGCTGGGCGGGCACCCCGGACACCAAATCCAGGCTGATCGCCAATAAACAGTTACAGCGTAGTGCGTGATCCACCCGGGCAGCGTGGGCCGGTTCGCCGGGGGCGGCGATCAACAAGTCGGCCAGGTATCCCCGTTCCTCCGACCAATAATATTGGTGGAACGATTTTTCGGCCAGGGCGGCCAGGGTGGACCAACTGGGGGTCGAGTTCTTGGCCGCGATGGCGGTTGGATGGTTCAACAAGCGCCTGATTTCCAGCCGTTCCAGGTGGCGCAGCAAGCGGATCCACAGCGCCTGGATCTCGATGGGATAGCCTTCGCGGGGAGTGGCGGCCGGGAAGTTGGTATCCATCCAGGTGAAGTGTCGCGGGCTCCACACCAGCCCGGATTCAGGATCCATGCGGATGCCATTGGGTGTGCCATTCCGATAGCCCAGGGCGATCTGGCGCAATACCTCCCCCAATTTCCGGCCGTGGCGATCGACCTGGATTCGGTAAAGCTCATCCCCCGTGAAGGCGGCGGCTTCCTCGCACACCAGGCCGAACCACAGGGGAGCGTCGGTCGTGTCGCGGTTGGAGGCATCGGCACCGTGAATGACATTGGGCAGGGTGCCGTTTTCCTCGAAAGCGCCGAAAATCGCGAGGAGTTGGTTGACCTCCCTGAGCATGCCGGCCGCCAGCAAGCCGCGCGCGCAAATGAAGGTGTCGCGTCCCCAATCCAGAAACCAGGGATAGCCGGCGATGATGGTTTTCCCCTCGTTGCGGCGGACGACAAAGGCTTGGAGCGCCACCGCCAGCTGCTGGCCAAAACTATCCTCCCGGGACAGCTTGGCCCGGGTGATGGCGTTTTCATTAGTCCGTTCACGGCGGGTATTGAAGGCACGCAGATCCTGTGGCGTGGGCAGGATTTGGTCGGCGCTGACCACCAAATGCACGGTGGCACCTTTGGCCAGGGGCAATTCAAACCAGCCCGGGCTGAAGGCATCGCCGGACCCGGTCTGGCCCCGGCTTTGCTCCACCGGGAAGGGGATTTGGTCGCACCATTCCGGTTGGTGGTGGTAAAGACCAGCATCGCTAAAGACCAGCAACTCGCGCCCCTGGTCCGGATGGAAACCAAAACCGGTCCGCTCGGCAAGCGGGCGGGTATGAGCCTGGAAATGGTGGTCGGCACCGCCATTGTGCTGGGTTTCCTGGTGGAAATTCCGGTCCTCGATATCGATCCGAACCGTAAGGCGGACATCGCATTCATCCGGCAGGTCGCGGCCTTGAGGCGGAGCCTTGCGCGGGCGGCTGAAACGCAAAATGGTGGTGTTCCGCTGGTCGGGCATGTCCGCCAGCAGGTGAATTTCCACGCTGCGGCCATCCCCCGCATTGGCGAGGAACTTCCAGGTGGCTGGGGGGCCGGGAGTCACGGATATCAGATTCAGCTCGTCCAACGGCGAGAGGAAGCCATCCGCGTTGACCCAGGCCCGTGCTCGTTTCGCAAACACGTGGCGATCGACCGGGAAATCGGGATGCAGGTTGGCCCCCAGGAGACAGTCATACTTGGATTTGATATGGCCCAAGTCCACGCAGAGGCGCGCCATGCCGCCCAGACCATTGGTCAACAAAACCAAACCGGCATCCGCCGCGGTGGCGGTGGCTTTGAGGAATTCTTCGTCTTTGAACCAAGGCAGGCTCGGATGCTCACCCAGGAAAACCAGGGAAGCAGCGACCACCGGTTTTTCACTGGCGAACCGCTGCAAGGTCAGCGAGACATTGCCCGCTTCTTTTTCGTGAAGCAGGCAAACCAGGTGCCGGTCCCCGACCTGGGTGGAGTTCAGGTGCTGGTCGGCGCCGGAAGAAGTGAATTTAAAATTGGCCCGAAAAGGGGCATTGTCGGACACCACCAGCCAATGCCGGGGAGGAACCAGGACGATCCGGCGGCAATCGGTTTGGCGCCACGAAATGACCGGCTGGTAGGAGACTGAGCCGGCGGCATTTTCCAAGGCGGCGACCAACCGGTTTTTTAGCTCCGGTTCACGCAGTTGGAACAGGCTGGCGAGGTAGGTTTCGGGTCCTTTCAGGGCGATGAACCGGGCCAGATCCTGCCATTCGAAAATCCCGATCTGCTCCTCCGGTATCACCCGGCTGGCCGCCAGGATGCCCCAGGCGGCGAGCGCCCGGGCTTGGCGATAATCGTTGCCATGCAAACCCTTTGGCTGAGGGGTGGCCGCCAGGCAAAAGGCGGTGGCCGCCGGCAGGGCCAGCTCGATTTTGCCGCTGCCCAAGGTTCGCGTGGACGGTGGCGACTGGCCCAGCAACTCGCACCGCGGTTCACCCATGGCGAACCAAATACCGCTGTCGAGTTCTAAGGTCTGGGTTTGCTTGAGGTCGGTATTGATCAGCGCCAGCACTTGATCCTCCCCATCGCTGGAAATGCGCTGGAGCGCGTAAACCGGGGAATCGGGCGGGCTGAGGCGGTTCAAAAGCGCACCATCGAAGAAACAAGGATGATCGTTCAGTAACCGCATCATGGACTGCAAGTCCGGAACCAGGTTTTCGGGATTATCCCAGGCGAGGCCGGTGCAGTTATGGACATTGATCTTCTCATCCGCCAGCCATTCCACGCCACTGGTGAAGCCGAAGCCCCCGCACGCACTGGTCAGCGCGCATAACTGGTTGCGCAGCAGCGACCAGGCTTTCCCTTGGGCCGCCAGCCGCAGGTTGTCGTGCGTTTCACTGTAATGGACCCAGATGCCCGATCGCTGGCTTTGCTGCAGGGAGTAATCCAGGTAGGCGGCCACTTCGCGGCCTGAATAATTCTGGAACAGCTCGGAATAGGCCCATTGCATACCGCCTTCCGTGAGCAAGGTTTCGGTAGCTTCCCAAGAGCCACCCAAGCCTTCCAGCAGAAATAAAGTATCCGGAAATTCCTGTCGCACCCGGGCGATGAGATATTGCCAGGCGGCGACCGGCACCTTGTAGCCGGCATCGCAGCGGAAGCCGTCCACTCCGCGATGACACCACGTCAGGAAAACTTTGGCCAGGTTATCCCAAAGATCGGGCGTACGGTGGGCCAATTCCACCAGATCTGCCCAGGTATTGCCCCAGGCTCCCGGGCTGATGAAGGTGCCGTTGGCTTCCCGCTGGAACCACTCCGGGTGTTCGTTGATGAGCGTGGAGCCCCAGCCGGTGTGGTTGATGGCCAGATCCAGAAAGACCCGGCCACCCCGGGCATGCACCGCATAGGTCAATTCGCAAAACTGGTCTACCGCCGTTGTTTTGCGGTCAAATTCGACGAGGGCGGGATCGATGGCGGTGAAATCCACCGCGGCATACGGGCTGCCGTAACGGCCAAACCGGGCGTAGGTGGTCGGCGTGGGATTGATCGGCAGCAGGTGGAGAATCCGGCAGCCCAATTTTTCCAGGATGTGCGGCAACTGCCGGGCCAGGTCACGCAAGGTGCCTGAAGGAGGAATCACCGCGCAGCCTTTTTGGTCCCACTCGGCGAGCCGGTTTTCCACCGCCGGATCCCAGGCCCGGCGGGCGGATTTGGAGGCTCCAAACAAACGGGTGAAAGCGCAATAGATCGTGTTGGCAGTCCGGTAATAATCGGGGTGGATGCAAATGCCCGCATCGGGGCCCTCGGGCCAGTGTTGCCAGCCTTTTTCATCCACGGCGTACGCTTTGGCCTTGAAATAGCCCACTTCATGCAACGGTATTTCCAGTTGCCAGCCATGGTCACTGGGAGTCAGTGGAATATCCCGCCAGGAGGCTCCGGCCAGGGGAATGCGTCCCATGCAGGCTTGGATGATTTCCTGGCGGACCATAGCCGCCCGGCCCAGGTTGGTGCGCAGGAAGGCCCGCCATCCGGGTGGCAGCGGAGTTCCATCTTCCGGCCGCAATGAAAACTGGACTTGGTCGCCGACAAACCGCAATACCCGTTCGCCGGGTGCGGGATTCATTACCAGTTTATACATGGCTATTAACCGATTCTTGATCCGTGTTGGTCATGGGTGGAAAACGTCATGGAACATCCCTTTGGCCTTCGTTTCACACCCTTCTGGAGCATCCTGCCCGCAAAGAATTTCCCCGGCAATAATCAACTTGCTCCGATGGCGGCCTGGCAACCCCTTTAAGCGGCCATGGAAGAAGTGAATTATTTCGTCTTGGAAACCAATTGGTCGCTTGACAGATGGGAGGAAATATCCAATTTAAGGAGCGCGACGACCGCGTATATTTTAACGTCCATCCACCATGCGCAATTTTAACCGCCTGCTCATTGCTTTCACTTGGGGCTTGGGGCTCCTGATTGGCGGGTGTTCCCGCCCAATCACCGTGCAGCAAAATGTCCGTCTGATGCTCGATTCGGATTGGCTGGAGCCAACCACCACCTTTGAATTGCGATTTGATGAGGCCATGGTCCCGGAAGGCCATACCGGATTGCCAGCAGCCGATTCGCCATTGGTGATAAGGCCCGCCCTCCCCGGGCAATTTGCCTGGCTCAGCCAGCGCAGCGGTGTTTATACGCCCACCGAGCCTCCGCGCCTGGGCCAAACTTACGAACTGGCCTTGCGTTATGGATTAACGAATGCCGCCGGGCAAACGGCCAGTGCGCGCTTGTTGCGCCGGGTCAAGGCGCCTCCTTTTAAACTCCAATCCCACCATCCGCCAACCTTTAACCCTAATAACGCGCCCTCGCAGCCGGAAATCCAGCTCGTGTTCAATGCCAGGCTTAAGGCAGGGGATGCCGGGCCCTATTTGGAGTTCCAAAATCGGCATGGAGACCGAGTGGAAGCGGTGGTGAAGCCCTCCACCACGGAGGATGAGATGTTTTATTTCGACTCCGGCGGGACGCGGTCGGCCCTGACTTGGCAGCAACGCTTTGAAGCGGCGCGTAACCAGGCCCGGCGCCGGCCAGTCGAGCCCCCGAAAACGGCTGCCAACCAGGAAACACCCGCTCCTGCCACCCATCGCCTCCAGGTGGCTCCCGCCAAGCCGCTGCCTCTCGGACCCGGCTGGAGGCTGATCATCAGGGCGGGATTGCCTTCGGTGGAATATGGCCTCCGCACGGTGGATTCCGACGAAGTGCCGGTGGGGGATGTGACACCGTTTCATTTGTCCAGTGTGGAAGCGGAAAACGGTGTTCAGCAAGGCAAACGCATACAATTGCGTTTTTCCAAGCCCTTGGCGCCGACAATTGACGCCACCAATGTTTCCCAATGGATTGGTGTGACGCCCCATCCGGAGGATTTAAAATGGGAGGTTTCTAATAACGAAGTGCAGCTGGCGGGCCGCTTCAGTCTGTTCCAGGAATATCAAGTCACTGTGAAAACCGGTTTCCCAGCCGCCGAAGATTTTCAATTCAAACAAAACACTAATTGCGTGGTTACTTTTTCACCGCTGCCGCCCCGCCTGTATTTCCCAGGTTTTGTCGTGGATCAACTGAGCTTGGGGCGCCGCCAGGTGGATCTGATGTCCATTAACCTGAAAAACCTCCGGGTGCGGGCCAAACTGCTGGACCCCAGCCTCTTGGTGCATGCGTTGAGAGGATACGAGTCCTATTTCAGGAACCGCCAGCGGGGAGATTGGGACGATCCATATCGGGAGGTCGATTATAACGTGGTGGCCGGCAAAACGGTTTTTGATCAGCGGTTTGAAGTCAAATCGCAACCCGATGTGCTGCGTAAAACCACCCTCGCCTGGGATGAAATCCTCAAGAACCGGAAATTCGGGGTGGTATTCCTGGCGGCGGAAAACGATCCCAGCGATTCCCTTTCCCAAACCAACTTTGGCACGCAAATGCTGATCCAGTTGACGGACTTGGGCGTGGTATGGAAAACATCCAAAGGGGAATATTGGACGCACTTGTTCTCTTACGAAACCGGCAAGCCGGTTGCGGGAGCTGAAGTGAAACTGTTCACTGAGGAAAACGAGCCAGTCGTCGAAGCCCGAACCGATGCCGAGGGAAACGCCCGGTTGCCGCGGAAGAATGGAGTTTCCTGGCTGGTGGCGCGCCTGGGTGAAGATGCCCGCGCAGTGCATTTGGATAACCGGTCTGGCTATCAATTACCACTCCACGGTTTTGACCTTACCATGGATTGGACCCCCGTAGTCAGCGAGCCGGAGGAATCGTTTCCGGTCAAAGTTTTCATGTTCAGTGACCGTCCGCTTTATCGCCCGGGCGAAGTGATGCATCTGAAAGGGTTGCTGCGGCGTTGGAACCAGCAGCGGTTGGCCATTCCCGACCACCGCACGGGCCGTCTGGAATGTTTCGATGCCCGGGATCGGATGTTCTTCAGCACCAATGTGGCCAGTTCCGCGCTGGGAGCCTGGGATTTATCGGTGCCGCTGCCTTCCGCTACCCGGGGCGAATACCGGGTTCAGTTTGGTTTAACCACCAATCGTATGGATGCCATTTGCGAGGTTTCTGTTCAGGAGTATCAACCCAACGCCTTTGAGCTGAAAACCACGGTTCCGCCTGCTTTGGGAGTGGCGGAACCGGTTAAAATACCGGTCTCCGCCCGTTATTACCTCGGCCAAAAACTTAGCCAGGCGAAGCTGCGCTGGAATTTCAGCGTGTCCGACGGCCCATTTTACCCGGTTGGCTTCGAGGATTTCCAGTTTTGTCGGTGCAGCCAGCTGACCTCCCCTGAAATGGAGGAATTGGGTATGGGCTATTCTTATACTACGAGCAATGGTGAGGTGGATTTCAAGGGCGAAGAACTCCGTCTTAAGCCGGAGATTCCGTTTAATGAAAAGACACCCCAGCCGCGCTCGGTGATGGGATTTCTGGAAATGACCGATTTGAACCAGCAAACCGTTACCGATGCAATTCACTTTACGCGCCACGCTTCGGAGTTTTACCTGGGCATCAAGCAAAACCTGGGGGTATTGCCGGTCGGTGAGCAGGCGCCCATTCAGGTGATTGCCGTCCGGCCCGATGGCACTCCCTATGTTGAACCGGTGAAGGCCCGCGTGGTCATCCGCAAGCTGAATTGGCGCAGCGTCCGCCGCCAGGGAGCCGGCGGGACCATGGCTTACCAAAACCAGCTGGAAATCGAACCGGTGCTGGAAGGTGAATGCACCATCATGGTGCCCAAAAAGATCGACAAGAAATGGCAAATTCCGGCGGCCACACCGGCGGCGGAGATCCAGTTCAAACCGGAGACCCCCGGCTCGTATGTAATCCAGGTCTCGGCCGTGGACGCTGGCGGCCGCAAGGTGGAAACCTCCATCCTGGGCCGCGTGAGCGGATCTGGTGCGCTGGCCTGGAATTACCGCAATGAAGCCCAAATCGAATTGACGCCGGATCGCGAGCGGTATGTCCCGGGACGGTCCGCCACCATCCTGGTGAAAACGCCGCTGGCAGGTCCGGCCTTGGTCACCGTGGAACGGGAACAGGTTTTGCGTTCATTTGTTACCAACCTCACCGGGAACGCACCGGCGATCCAAATTCCCCTCAGCGAAGGGGATACGCCTAACGTCTATGTGTCCGTGCTGATTTTGCGTGGGGCGGCGGATTCGAAGCTCAAGGAGAAAATGCCCGAATATCGTCTGGGGTATTGCCGCCTGGAAGTGTCGCCCGAGCAGTCCAAATTGAATCTCGATGTCCAAACCGATGCGGCGGATTATCGCCCCGGGCAAACCGGCCGCGCCACCGTAGAGGTCACGGACGCTGCGCTCAAGCCGGTGCGCGACGCGGAAGTGACCTTGTTCGCCGTGGATGAGGGCATTCTTAGTTTAACGGGCTTTTCCGTGCCGGATCCCTTCGGCTTCTTTTATGCCCTTCAAGCCTTGGGGGTTTGGTCTTCCGCCACCTTGCGCAACATTTTGCCGGAAGATCCGGCGTTGATGCGTTTCAGCAACAAGGGATATGTCGGCGGTGGGGGTGGGGGATCGGTCCTGGTCCGGAAAAATTTCCTCGGCTGTGCTTTTTGGCAGGCTGCGCTGCGCACCGATGAACAGGGTAAAATTACCGTGCCATTCACCGTTCCGGACAGCCTCACGCGCTACCGGGTGGTGGCCGTGGTGCATACGGCCCAAGGGCAATTCGCCAGTTCCCAAAACGAGTTCCGCGTGAACAAGCCGGTGATGATCGATCCTGCTTTGCCCCGTTTCGCCAATGAAGGGGACCGGTTGTTGGCGCGTGGTGTGGTCCATAACCGGACCCCAGAGCTGCGCCTGGCGGAGGCAACGCTGGAACTGGATGAGCGCGCAACCAACTTGAACCCGACCGAGTTGGGTGGCAAGGAAGGGAAAGACCATCCCATCGTGATATCGACCAACCAGAACAACCGGGTGCTGGCCTGCCGGGTGAAAGTGCCTGCCAATGGCTCGGCCGCCGTTGAATTCCCGATTCTGATGCGGACCGCCGGCAGCGCTCAATGGGTTTGGCGGGCCAGGTTCGTGGACGAAAACAGGACCCAGGCGCCGGCGGCCAATAACCAGTCAAATCCTGCCGATTTTGTCGATGCCGTGCAGACGGTTTTGCCCATCGGCTACCCGGCCCCGCTGTTGCACGAAGTTTACTTGGGGCGCAGCACGGCGGAAACCACGAATCTGATGGCCATCGCCAATCCGCAACTGCTGGAGGGTCAAGGCCAAGCCGCGATCCGTCTGGCCAACACGCGTTTGCTGCAGGTGGATGAGGCGGTGTCGCGGCTGCTGCATTATCCGTATGGCTGCCTGGAGCAGACGGTTTCCTCCCTGCTGCCTTGGCTGGCTTTGCGTGACTTTTACCAGGTATTGCGTCTGAAGGATGGCTCCGGAACCCCAGCCGCCAGGATTCAGGAAAGCCAGCGGGCCATCCAACGGGGATTGGATCGGATTTTGAGCATGCAAACGGTGTCGGGCGGCCTGGCCTTTTGGCCGGGAGGCCAGGAACCGATGCTGTGGGCCAGCGCGTATGGCACCCTGGCCATCGCCCTGGTGGAACAAGCTGGCTTCGGTATCCCGCAGCATGAGCGGCAACAATTGCTGGCCTATATCCGCCGGGAATTGCGGACTGCGGCGCAGCCCGCGGACAACGCGGGGATGTCCGATCGTTGCCTGGCGGTGTATGCTCTCGCCGTCGCCCGGCATCCCGAACCGGCGGGTGTCAGCCAGCTATTCGAAAAGCGGCACCTGCTATCCCTTGAGAATCGGGCGCTGCTGGCCCTGGCTTGCTTGGAGGGGGCAAAAAACATCGACGAAGCCGGTGAATTGCTCAATCCAAAAACCCTGTATCGATTCACACCTAAGCAGGGTGATGCCTGCTTCGGCATACCCGCCCGTGAACTCGCCATCCAGTTGCTGGCTTGGAGCAAATACCAGCCAGCCCATGCCCAAGTGGATACCCTGGTGGCGGAATTGCTCAAAAGCCAGGAAGAGGGACATTGGACGACCACCCAGGGCGATGCCTGGGCCATGCTGGCCCTGAGCCAATATGCGGCGCTGGTTGAAAACCAATTGCCCCAGGTGGCCGGCTCGCTGAATTGGGGCGCCCAGGCGGTTCCTTTTGCTTTGGAGGAAAACCGGAAAGTATTTGATATCAACCTGCCGATCACCCCCGAACGAGCCACCGCTCCCCTGGTGCTGATGAATCCCGGGCGGCGGTTGGTCTTCAGTCAGGTCACCCTGGAGGCACGGCCCAAAGCCGGCCTTCAGCCCCGCCAGGACCGTGGATTCAGTCTGCAGCGGTGGTATTCGCTGGTCGATGATGAGGGCCGGGTGCGGGAATTGAAACAGGTTCGCGTGGGAGACCGGATTTTAGTGACTTTGCAGCTGGAAGTCCGCCAGACGGCTCATTATCTGGCGATTGACGATCCCTGGCCGATGAACTTGGAAGGGATCAATCCCGAATTCAAAACCCAGCAGATGGCAGCCTCCAACCTGGCCCGGGATTGGATGAGCGACTTTCGCGAACTGCGCCATGATCGGATCCTTTACTTCCGCAATCATTTGCCCCCCGGCAGCTACACGATTCATTATCTCGCCCGGGTGCGAGCGGCGGGCGAAGCCATCGCTCCGGCCGCCAAAGTCGAGGAAATGTATCACCCGGAGCGTTTTGGCTTGAGCGAGAGCGTGAAATTCAGCAGCCAATCCCTGGAATAAGCTGGCCG
>CAIMWS010000244.1 GCA_903845125.1 uncultured Verrucomicrobiota bacterium | reverse complement strand
GGCTCGCAGCTCGCCCCCTGCTCGATTTAGCTCGCTTCCGGACGCCAAATCTTTAGAACAAAAAAGAACATGAGAACTGGAGTTCATCGACCCTGCTTACTCAGAGTTCTCCGGTGTCTTTTTCCCGTGAGTCAACGGGCCGCCAATGGTTTTCCCCCCCAAACCGCCCCTGATCCGTAGCCCGATTCGCATCCGCAGGGCCCGGATTAATGATGGGAATTTTTCCCCTCCTGGCCATTCTCGCCCAAGTGGAGGCTGATGCCCAACCACGGCAGTTGGGTGGTTTTGCTGGTGGGGTGGTAGTTGCCAACGAGGCTGAACGCCCACGCACCGAGCAATACCAGGAAAAGAATGGTGGAGACCGGCCGGGTGGAATCGATGGCTTGGCTGGGATCGCAGTCTTTCCGCCCATGGATCATGCTCAAAGTGATGTTTTCCCGGTGGCGCAGAGTATGCAGGATTACGCCCGCCAAATGGGCGGCCACCACGGCGAGCAGGGCGTAAACCATGAGTTCATGCGGTTCTTTAAAGGCTTTGTGGCCCCGGGCCAGCAACAGCCCCGTTCCGGCGATCCCCAGCATCAGCCCCAGCATGGCAAAGATGGCATACGCCGAACCCGGATTATGCCCGATGTGGCGCTCACCGCCTCCCTGGAGCGCCCCCTTCAGGTAGTCCAGCAAGGATCGCGGCCCAAAAAGGAAGGAGGTGAAGCGGGCATGACGGCTGCCGATAAATCCCCAGGCCAGCCGGAGCAGGACCATGCAGCCCAGCACCAGGCCCAGGATGGCGTGCCACGGGAACAGGCCAGACTTTTCATCGCTCAAAAACGCGATCGCCGCCGCCGCCGTGAATCCCCCTGCCAGCAGCCAATGGAAGATCCTCGTCGGCAGATCCCAAATGAGACAGGAGGTGGTTTTCATAATCAATCGCAGATGCCAACATACCTTTAATGCCTGCCCAAAGCCAGTTCTAAAACGGGGTGTAGCCGGAGGCCGAAGCTCCGGCCATGGTGGTTTGCGCCACCGGTGAGCCGCGGTGGAGGCGCAGGGGAATTTCCGCACGCTCGACACCCGCCCTTGCTCGTTGCATGATCGGGGCAGAATGATGAATGAAGCCGCGATAAAACATCTCTCAACCGCTGATCCCATCCTCGGAGGGCTCATCGCCAGGGTTGGGCCTTGCCTGTTGAAACCCGATCCCGAGCGTACCCCATTTCAGGCGCTGGTGGAGGCCGTGGCCCACCAACAACTCAACGGCCAGGCGGCCAACACAATTTTAACGCGGTTTAAGGCGTTGTTCCCGGGTGGAAAATTCCCCTCGGTTCAGGAGGTTATGGACATGGACGTCACCCGCATGACCGGGATTGGGTTTTCCCAGGCCAAGGCTGGGTACGTGAAAGAAATCGCCCGCATGACCGCCCATGGCCATGTGCCGGACCAAACCCAGATCCAGCCTTTATCGGATGCGGAGATTATCCAGCGGTTTACGCAGATCAAGGGGGTGGGCCAATGGACGGTCGAAATGCTTTTGATTTTCAACCTGGGCCGGCCGGACGTGCTGCCGGCCAATGACTTCGGCATCCGCACGGGATTTGGCATCACCTACAAAAAACGCAAGCTGCCGGAGCCGGATCAAATCCTCAAACACGGCCAGCGTTGGAAACCCTACCGATCCGTGGCTTCATGGTATTTGTGGCGGGCGGTTGAACTCGCCAAACCAAGCTGATCCTGCGGAGACCAGTGCCTGCAAAAACTGAGGATGGCTAACCGGGATTTTACCGAGCCTGGCTTTCTTCGGATCATTAGCTTCATAAATAGGGGTTGACTCCGCGCCACTCTGTGCCATCTTCCTATCAGGGTTTGGCCCGAGGCCGCCCTGCAACCGTGCATTCTTGAGGCATGCCTGTGCGCCGCCAACCTAACCGGTGCCAAAAAATCCGTTTGGATTCTAATGGGCATAACGTTTTTGGCACGCCCTCTATTGCATGGCAGTCAATCATTGGAATTGAAAACAAAATCAGGAATACCGATGGCAAAGAAGTCGATCAAGAAAACGGCCAGTCAAACAACTCCCGAAACCGGGACCAAGAATGCTGGCAAAACCGCTCCCACCGGCGAGGTGATGGCCGCCAAGGCCAATACCGGGAAAACCTCCTTGCAGTCAGTAACTCCGCCTCCGGCACCCGCAATCGCTCCCGCATCGCAGCCAAAAACAACCAGGAAAAAAGCCGTCACGGCAGCCGCCCCGGTACCCGTGCAAAAGGTATCGGACCCCGCTCCAGCGGTGGTGTCCTCCGCGTCTGCCCGACCGCTGCCAGCCCCGGCCCAGCCGGTGGCGCAACTGGCCCGGATGGAAGCGGCACACGCTCCGGTTGCATCCCAACCGGCGCCGCTTAAGGTCAAAGCGGCCTTTGTCCTGGTTGATTCGGTTGCCAAATCAGTTTTCCTCAGCGGTGAGTTCAATGGTTGGTCTTCCAGCGCCACCCCGTTGCAGCTGCGGGAAGCCGGAAAATGGGAAACGACGATCAGCCTGGCCCCGGGCCGCTACCAATATAAATTTGTCGTGGATGGCGATTGGAAGACGGATCCGCAGGCTCAAGAACAGGTGTGGAACGAACACGGAACGCTTAATTCCGTGATCGAAATCAAAGCCTGAACCAGCCTCAGGGATTGGGCTGCGCGTCATCCAGTCGTTGATGTGGTATTACACCTGGGCGACGCGGCTAAAGTGCCGCAAAATAACGGGTGCAAAGTTCCCAGAATTGCGCTTCGGTGGTCATGCGCCGGGCATGGTATAAGAATTGGTCACTGGGTTCCCAGTAGGGGGCCACGAAATTCAAATACTTTTTCATTTTTTCGATGTGAACCCGCGGCCGCATGCGTGGTGGCCCCACCGCCTCATATAAATCTTGCAGGTAGGCTTGGATTGCGCTCCCCGTAATGCGGGGTATGGGCTGGCCGCCCAACTCCCGGCGGATCTGATTGAATATCCACGGATTGGCCAGGGCAGCTCGGCCAATCATCAAGCCGCGGGCGCCAGTCTGGGCCAGCACTTCCCGTGCTTTGGCCGCCGAGGTGATATCTCCGTTGGCCAGGACAGGGCATTTCACGGTGGCCGCCGCCCGCGCGATTAAATCGTAGCGTACGCTGCTTTTGTACCCCCCCTTGACGGTTCGTCCATGGACCGTCAGCAAATCCAAGCTGTGCCTGGCGAATATCGGCAGCAGTTGGTCGAATTCCTCTTCCGAGGCGAAACCGAGCCGGGTTTTGACGGAAAACCGGCCGGGAATGGCTTCCCGGAGGTGGCCGAGAATGGCATCCACGGTTTCCGGCTTGCGCAAAAGACCGCCGCCGGCGTTTTTTCGGTAAACCACTGGCGCCGGGCAGCCCAGGTTTAAATCCACCGCGGCAATGGGATAGGCCTGGAGTTCCCGGGCGGAGCGCACCAAGTCCGGCACCAAGTCCCCTATCAACTGCGCGATGATGGGCCGTTGGGTGGGGTTTTGGGTTACCGACACCAGGATGTTCTTATCCAGGCGCGATCCGGCATAAACACGGAAGTATTCAGTGAAATAAAGATCCGCTCCGCCATACCGGCTGATCATCCGCAAGAATGGCAGATCGGTGACATCCTGCATTGGCGCCAGGGCCAGTATTGGTTCCTGGCGCGCCCATAGTGGTTCCCACAAATCCATCGGTTCATGGTTTAAGATTGCGGCCGTGCATGGCGAGCCTGAAATTTGGATTTGTGGATGGGCGGCCGTTTGGCTTGCCCCGCCGCTCCGCTCTCGTTGCCGCCCGGTCTCAACCAGTAAAAAAAACTGTGCGGGAAAGCCACCTTCCTGTTTAATGGCGGCATGGAACCGTTATTAAAGTTACTGTCGGAAAATGCCGCGCTTCGCCCCGCCCAAATGGCCGCCATGTTGAATCTCACCGAGGCTGACGTCGTCGCCAAGGTGAGCGCTTACGAGCAGGATCAGATCATCCTGGGCCATCGCACCATCTTGAACGAGGAAAAACTGGGGATGGAATGGGTTCGCGCCGTCATCGAAGTCAAGATCACTCCCGAGCGGGAGGGCGGTTTTGATCGCCTGGCCGAGAGGGTGGCCAAATACCGCGAGGTTCGGTCTTGTTATTTGATGTCCGGGTCCTACGACCTGCTGGTGATCGTGGAAGGGAAAAACCTGCGGGATGTGGCCATGTTCGTTTCCGAAAAACTGGCCACCATCCAGGGCGTGGTATCCACTGCCACTCATTTCATGCTCAAACCGTATAAGATCGACGGCGTCCTGATGAAAAAGGAGGTGAACGAGGAGCGCCTCCAGGTATCGCCCTGAACCGGGGGTACGCCACGGGATCGGCCGTGTATCCCGGATCTTTTTTCGGCGAAGCCTTGGCCGCCAGTCACTGATTCCGATCGGATCGCGACTTATGGTTCACCTCGCGGGCAGCGCAAAAACCTGCGGCCAAGCCACTTCCTTCCCAACCCGGACACGGCTCAGGGGGATTAAACCCCTTTCATGTTGTAACCTTTCCCCGGTTTTGCGTCTCTGCCCGGTTCCTTCCCTGGCCATTCAATGGGATTCCGCCTTTCACCCCCGGGTTGTCCCGCTGGCTGCCCTGATGGCTGCCCCTTTGTTGCTTTATGGCCGCGGGGCCTTGGCGCCGTATTACAACCCTCCGGAAAAATCTGGCAGGCGTTGGCCAGGAGTTGGATATCCGGGGGCAGCCCTGCCCTTGGAAAGTGCTTTAGCTTTGGCCGCGGCTGGACCATACTTAGACCATGAAAACGACGGCCTTTGCGCACCGGTTGATTCTGAAAATCCTGGTTTTTTGCGGCCTTTTGATCCTGGCGGACGCGGGTGAGGGTGGTTCCCTGCCCCGCATCCGGGTGGCCCAGGATGGGCGTGGTTTTGTCGATGCCGCCGGGAAGCCTTTTGTGCCGTTCGGAGTCACCTATTACCGCCCGGGCACCGGTTGGGCGCCCCAAGTTTGGAAACAATGGGATGCGGAGGCCACCCGCCAGGATTTGCGGCGGCTCAAGGATTTGGGCGGCAATTGTGTGCGGGTGTTCACCACGTTTGGCTCTTTCTATCCAGAACCCGGCCGGCTCAGCGAGGATGCAGTGGCCAAACTGGAGTTGTTATTGAACCTGGCAGAGGAAGTAGGCGTATACGTGCATCCGACCGGGCCGGACCATTGGGAAGGGATCCCGGCTTGGGTGCGCGGGGACATGTTCGCCGAAGAGAAATTGCTCCAGGCCAGGGAGGAGTTCTGGCGGATGCTGGCGGGCCGTTTCCGGGGGCGGACTGCCATCTTCGCCTACGACCTTTTGAACGAGCCGGAGGTGGGTTGGGATAGCCCGGCCATGAAAACCCGCTGGAACGGTTGGCTGCAAAAAAAATATGCCACCACGGATCGCCTGACGGAGCAGTGGGGCCCCCAAGCCACCAACCGGCAGTGGGGTTCCATCCCCATCCCCATCGCAGCGAAAGCGGTCAAGACCCGGGAACTGGACGATTACCAGGATTTTCGGGAAGATCTGGCTGACCAATGGGCCCGGCGGCAGGTGGCGGCCATCAAAGCCGCCGATCCGGAGGCCATGGCCACGATCGGTTATATCCAATGGAGCGTGCCGGCTCTGCTGCCGGGCCTCCAGCATTACTCCGCGTTCCGGCCATCCCGGCAGGCGGCCTTCCTGGACTTCCTGGAAATTCATTTCTACCCTCTGGCCAACGGTTTTTACGAGTATGGCTCCGCCGCAGCCGAAGGCCGCAACCTGGCCTATCTGGAAAGCGTCTTGCGGGAGGTGGCCCGGCCCGGTAAACCGGTGGTGGTGGCGGAATTCGGCTGGCAGGGTGGCGGTCAATTGACCATCGATAAAGGGAAACACCCCCCGGCAACCGAGGCGGACCAAGCCCGCTGGTGCCGGCAGGTGGTGGAAACCACGCGGGCCATGGCCGACGGCTGGCTGAACTGGGGCTTTTTCGACCATCCCCAGGCGGGGGACGTCAGCCAGTTGACCGGGCTGTTGACCGTGGATGGCAAAACCAAGGCTTGGGGGCTGGCTTTTCAGGAGCTGGCCCAAAAAAACCAGGCCGCCCAGCCGCCGCGCCGCCTGCCCGCCGGCCGGCCGGAGCTGGATTGGGACGCCTGCCGGCGGGATCCGCAAGCCGCGGCCCTCTTCCGCGCCAGCTATTGGGAAGCCTGGCAAAAGGATCAAAAACCGTGATTGGCGACCAGGAATTCAGCCTCCTGGCCCAGGAATACTGGCAGCGCTGCCGGGCCACCCTGGTCTGCGTGGACGCCCAGGGCGCGCTCTGCCACGGCAAACCAACCTGCCAGCCCACGGGCTGCTTGCGCCAATGCGCCGAAATCCGGCGGCGGGCCGTTTTCGAAGCGCTGCGGTGGGGTGAGCCCAGTGTGACCAGTTGCCCGGGTGAATGCGCCGTCTGGGCGGTTCCCTTGATGGCCAACAGCCGCGTTTACGGCGGGTTGGTGGCCTTGGGTGTGCCCTTGGATAAGGACCACCTGCACCGGGAATTTACCTCCGAACGCATCCGGGAAGCCTGCACCATCCTGCGGCTGCTGGCGGAGGAGCATAACCTGACCAACGCCGCCCTGCTGGAGTTGCGGCGCCTCGCCTTGGACCGCGAAACCGATCGCGCCAAAGCCATCCATCTGCTCAAATCCAACGGCTACGACAGCATCCGGGAAATCTACCTGCGGGAGGAGCCAGCTTTGCTGGCGGCCGTGAAGCGCGGCGAGCGCAAGGTGGCGCGGGAAATTCTCAACCGCGTCCTGGTGGGGATTTACCATTTTGGCAGCGAGCGCAAGGATCTCCTGAAAAGTGTGATCCTGGAGCTGGTGGTCATGCTTTGCCGCGCCGCAGTGGAAGCGGGGGCGGAGCCCTCCGAGTTGCTCGGAGCCAATTTCCACTCCATCACCGAGCTGGCGGCCCTGGACGAGGAAAAAGACCTCTGCCACTGGCTCACCAACATGCTTGAGCGGCAGATGGACGCCATCCGGGACCACCGCCAATACCCCAACATCGTCCTGCTCGGCAAGGCGATGGCCTACATGCGGGAGCATGTGGGCGAGGAATTGGACCGGGACGTGGTGGCCCGCACCGCCGGATTGTCGGGCAGCCATTTCTCGCACCTGCTCAAAGCCAAACTCGGCCAAACCTTCACCCAGCTGCTGGGCCAATACCGGATCGACCAGGCCCGCCAGCTCATCGTCCGCACCACCCGCAGCTTCGCTGAGATCGCTGCCGAATGCGGATTCACCGACCAAAGCTATTTCGGCAAGGTATTCCAGCGCTATACCGGGCTCACCCCGGGCGATTACCGCCGCCGGCACGCCGACTGGCATTGCTGAACCGGGACTTATTGTGCCAAACTTGGGCCGCTCGCTCGGTGCAGTCTCCTGCCGGCGGGGCGCAGGACTCGCCTCGGTGATTGTGCAAAACGCTGTGGCGCAGATATTTACATTATAAATCGAGGAATACGGCCCGGGGAGGACTATGCCCCATGGAAGAATGGGTCAGGCGGATCGTCGCCGGACTGAGTTTTTTTATTTTCTCCCAACCGCCAGCGTGGTAATTAGCATGGGTTGATAATCTAAAATCAAACGGGTTGATCAATCGGCGGAAGCAAGTATGTCGCTATTTGGATGGGGATCGAAAGCGGAAGAAGGAGGTTTGGAGTCCCGGACCTTCGGGCCGTTTCGTTTGCACGAATTGATCAATAGCGGAGGTATGGCGGACCTGTGGCTGGCGACCAACCAGAAGGAAGAGCATTACGCGGTGCGCATCATGCATAACCGCCTGAAATACAATTTCCTCGCCAAACGCCGATTCCTGCGTGGCTGCGAGATCCTCTCGCGCATCCACAACCACGACCGGGTGATCGGCTATTATGACCACGGCAAGATCAACGGTCGCTATTACTTGCAGATGGAGTATGTGGAAGGCTCCAACCTGCGCGAACTGCTGGCCCGGAATGACCCGCTGCTGGTGGAAAAGGTGTGGGACATTCTTATGGATATGGCCATCGCCTTGGAACATGTGCATGACAGCGGCTTCATGCATCTGGATTACAAGCCGGAAAACATCATGATTTCGCGCAACGGCCAGCTCCGGTTGGTGGATTTCGACCTTTCCCTGCCCAAGCCGGCCAAGCCCGCCAAACTGGGGCGTTATGGCGGCACCCCGGCCTACATGGCGCCGGAGCTGCTGCTGCACCGCGAGAGCGACCACCGCGCTGATATTTTCGCCTACGGCGTGACGGCTTACGAACTGCTGGCGCGCCGCCGGCCGTTCACTGGCGACACCGAAGAGGAGGTCATGCGCAAGCAGCTGGATCACAGCCAGGATTTGACCAGCTTGCGGGAATATATACCCGAGTTGTCGGTCCCCATGGAAAAGGTCATCTTCAAATGCTTGGAGCGGGATCCCGAGAAGCGTTACCCGCATATGAGCGTGATGATCCGGGACATGCAACTAGCGCCTTGACCGCGACCGTCCGGCCCGGCTGGCCGCGCCGACCGGGGAGATTTTACCATGAAACAAAACCCGATTTTAGTGGCTTTGGATGTGCCCCAGCCCGAAGACGCCATGCGGTTGGTGGAGCAACTGGCGCCGGTGGTGGGCGGCTTTAAAGTGGGCAAGGAGCTGTTTGTCGCGGCCGGGCCCGACATCGTCCGGCGCATCCGGGCTGCCGGGGCGATGGTGTTCCTGGATTTGAAGTTCCATGACATCCCCAATACCGTAGCCAAAGCGGTGGCCGCCGCGGTGCGGCTGGATGTCCAGATGTTGACGGTTCACGCCAGCGGCGGCAGAGCTATGCTCGCGGCCGCTGAACAGGCGGCGCAGGAAACGGCCGGGAAAATGGGGGGATCGGCCCCGCTGGTGCTGGGAGTCACCGTGCTGACCAGCATGGACCAGGCTGCCTTGCACGAGGTGGGGATTGAAGCCAACCCCGGCCAGCAGGTGGAGCGGTTGGCTCAACTGGCGGTGCAAGCTGGATTGCGTGGCCTGGTGTGTTCCCCTTTGGAAGTGGCGGGCCTGCGGCAACTCCTGCCCGGCCAGGTGCAGTTGGTTACGCCGGGCATTCGCGGGCCGGGTGATGCCGTGCATGACCAGCGGCGCACGTTATCCCCCCAGGAAGCTTTGCTGGCAGGAGCCACTTGGCTCGTGATCGGCCGGCCCATCTGTGGCGCTCCGAATCCCCGCGCGGCAGCCGAAAAAATGCTCGCGGGCTGAAAGCAGCCGCCGGCCAGCCCCAGCCCTCCGCCCTGCCAGGTCGGAAACCAGGCGCTTCCGCGGAGGTCTCCGGCACCCCCAATCCCAACCGCCAATGGGCGCATCGACAGCCTTCCTACAGCCTGGCGGGGAGTTGTTTTCCGGGCGGCATTTGACAAAGCCAACAAGTAAGATATTTTAATGATCATTATGAAAAATACTATTCTTAGTTTGTTGTTGGCGCTGGGAACCTTGACGGCGGTGGCAGATACCCAGTTCGCGGAAATATCCACCGCTGACCTGAAACAGGCGATCAAGTCCCGGCAGGTGGTGCTGCTGGATGTCAACGGGACCGAAAGCTGGCAGAAGGGACACATCCCGAGCGCGCTGAACTTCGCGGCGGTCAAGGAGGAATTGACCAAAAAACTTCCGGCCGATAAGAACGCCCTGGTGGTGGCCTATTGCGGCAATGAGCATTGCGGTGCCTACCGGGCAGCCGCTTTGGCGGCGCAGAACCTGGGCTATAAAAATGTGAAGCATTATGCCAAAGGCATCCAAGGCTGGGTGAAGATCGGCGAAACCACTGAAAAGGGAAGCTAAACAAACTAACCACGGCGAAGCTTTTCCGCACCGGCCGGCGGTGTTGTGCCAGGCGTTTCAGGGCATATCACCGCCGCTGCTTTTTATGCGGAAATAATCAGGATCCTCCAAAAACCTGGATAAACCTTAGCCGCCCATGCCTTGCTGGAATGCCATTAAATCAGGGCAGATCACGGCACACTGCAAATGCCCGGTTAAAGCACCTACATCACGGACTTGCTGGACGCTCTTGCGCACGGAATCAGGAATGATCCCAAACCGGGTTTGCAGCACTTCCACTATCGCCGCCTGCAGACTGGTTACCTGGCCATCCAGTTGACCTTTCTGCCAGCCCTCTTGCTCACCTTCCTGACGGCCCTTTTGCCAGCCTTCCTGCTCACCTTCCTGACGGCCTTTCTGCCAACCTTCTTGCTGACCTTCCTGGCGGCCTTTCTGCCAACCTTCTTTCATGGCCATCCGCTCAATACTCGTCACGTAAGGCATTGCTTTGCTCCTTTCGTAGTCAAACATCCGTTGTTTGAAATCTTTCTCCAGCGCTTCCGGCAGCCGCATCAGCCAGTCAATCAGCCGATACAACTCCCAGATCGCCGCCTTGTCCAATCCCAAGTCGTAAAGTCGCCGCGTCAGATCCCATTTCCGATCAAACCGCTCGGTCATCTTCCGCTGGGTCTGCTGCGCCAGCCAGTTGGCCAGCACAATGACCGCCGATGGCGTTCCTTTCGCCGCCTCCGCCTTCGCCCGTTCAGTTAAATCTAACAGCTTGCAGATGG
>CAIMWS010000243.1 GCA_903845125.1 uncultured Verrucomicrobiota bacterium | reverse complement strand
GCCCCCTGCTCGATTTAGCTCGCTTCCGGACGCCAAATCTTTAGAACAAAAAAGAACATGAGAACTGGAGTTCATCGACCCTGCTTACTCAGAGTTCTCCGGTGTCTTTTTCCCGTGAGTCAACGGGCCCGCCCGAAAGCCCCCTTGGCTGGGTGTTGGTGGTGGGAAGGGCCATCTGCCTTTCGCCCCATTAATTTGCCTGGGCTGGAGTTGTGGTATTACCCGCTGGCCTTTGGTAAAAATCTCGAGCCCCTGCCAGCTCAGGTTTTCTGACCAATTGAGAATGCTTGGCCGAGGTGGTTTCCGATCCCATAATAGGCTTGGCTGTCGGGCGTAAATACGAGCGGTTTGACCTTCTTGATGTCGGCCACTCCGTTGCTCCCCAGCACTGATTCATCGACCTTCACATCCAGCACTTCCCCCACAAACTGGGTGTGCAAACCTAGTTCCAGCGTATGGGCCAGCCGGCATTCAAGGACCATAAGGAACTCCTGCACATAGGGGGCATCCACCAGGCCGCTCCGTATCGGGGTTAGCTTGGTGGCGGCGAACTTGTCCACCTCCCTGCCGGAAACTAATCCGAAATAATCTGCCGCCTGGAGGTGCGTCTCAGACGGGATGCTGATCGTAAAGGCTTTCCGGGCAATGAGGTTGCCGTAGGTATAGGTCGCCTTGCGCAGCGAAACGGCCACACAGGGCGGATGGGAACAGCAAATGCCGCCCCACGAAGCAGTCATCACATTGGGTTTGCCTTGGTCGTCATAAGTCCCAACGACGAACACCGGGGTTGGATAAACCAGCGTTTTAGCTCCAATCGATTTTTTCATAGGTCGATGCCTTAAATTGACGGCAAGACCCTCGGTCCTGTTTGACTGGACTACTTTGTAATGTCATAGCCTTGCCTGATTCAGGATTAGGGAATCACGATAGCCAAGGAAAGATGGTTTCTTCCATGGCCGAAATGGTTTAGCTATCGCGGTTTGTTGTCATTCGATGCCACGATGGACGGATCAAAAAGGCAACCGGGCTGTGGAGGGAGTGGGAGACGGATCGAGACGGTGGATAACTTGGCCGTCCCAATATCGACAGTCCGCTAACCTGACACACCGCACTAACCAACCAGGATCCACAGCCAGAAACCACGCCAGTTGGGGATTATCGATAAAGCCACCCCTCGTATCACCAAGCGGCCGAGAATCCGCTCTGCAAATCTAAGAATTTAATAAACAACCCACGAGTGCCTAAACGGTCATGATTTCCTTTTCCTTACGTCCCATGTTCTCATCAATTTTGGCGATGAAATCGTCCGTAAGTTTTTGGATTTCTTTTTCGGAGGACTCCTGTTGATCTTCGGTGATTTTGCCCGCTTTGACTTCTTTTTTAATATGCTCCAAGGCGTCCCGGCGCACATGGCGAATGGCAATCCGTCCGTCCTCGGCTAATTTATGTACCACTTTGGTGAGTTCCGTGCGGCGTTCCTGGCTGAGTTCAGGCAGGATAATGCGGATGCATTTCTTGTCGATGGCTGGATTAATGCCCAGGTTGCTCTTTTGAATGGCTTTTTCGATGGGATGCACCATGCCGGCGTCCCACGGTTGGATCATGATGATGCGCGGTTCAGGGGTGGTGATGCCCGCCAATTCGCGAATGCGCATCTGGGTGCCGTAGGCATCCACCATGATACCTTCCACCAGGGTGGGGGAGGCCTTGCTGGTGCGCACGCCGCCGAATTCATGATGAATCACATCGACGGTTTTGGTCATTTTTTCTTCCGCCTCAAAAACAATTTCATCGAGTGTCATAACGTCTTTTGCCTTAAATGGTTGCTGATCAAAAAGTTTAGCGATCCGGCCGGGAATGTAAAGCCCCGATCAATCCTTCACCAAGGTTCCTTCTTTTTCGCCTAACACCACTCTTTTGATGTTGGAGGGCTTGAACACATTGAAAACCACGATCGGCATTTTGTTGTCCATGCAAAGGGAGAAAGCGGTGGAATCCATGATTTTAAGCTGCTGCTGCAAGGCCTCGATGTAAGAAATGTGGCGATACAGTTTGGCCTCGGGATTTTTCTTGGGATCGCAGTCATAAATGCCGTCAACCTTGGTCGCCTTAAGGATGACCTCGGCGCCAATTTCATTGGCCCGGAGGGCGGCGGCGGTATCGGTCGAAAAATAAGGATTGCCAGTGCCGCCCGCGAAGATGACCACCCGGCCTTTTTCCATGTGGCGAATGGCACGGCGGCGGATGAAGGATTCCGCCACCTGGGCCATCGCGATGGCGCTTTGCACGCGGGTCGGAACGCCCGCTTTTTCCAAGGCGTCCTGCAAAGCAAGGGCATTGATGATGGTGGCGAGCATGCCCATATAATCCCCGGTGGCCCGTTCAATGCCCCGCTCGCTGCCCTGCAACCCCCGGAAAATATTTCCACCGCCAATGACGATGACCACCTGCACTCCCAGTTGGTGAACCTCGCTGATCTGCCGGGCCATGTCATGAACAACTTCGGGAGAAATGCCGGATCCGTTTTTATCCCCCAAAGCTTCGCCGCTCAACTTGAGTAAAATCCTCCGGTAAACTGGCTGGCCTGCTGTTTTTTTCATGGTTTAAAAGACTCCGCATCCCGCGCGCTGGGATGGCCGCACGGACAATAAATGATGAATTGCCAGGAGCAAGCGAACCGGGCTGTCCTGACCCAATCAACAAAGTGCCGCATCGACGGGGTGTGTAGCAGACCACAGGCACGGTGTCAAATGAATCACGCCTCGCGCCGGCCGTGTCCAGGCAATTGGCTCTGCCATGCGGGCTGGATCTTTTTGGGAAAAACCTTCGTCATTCGTCACTGAGCCCGCTCAGATCGAGGCTCACAGGGCGTTTTCTGCATTGCACATAATCCAGTGGCGCAATCACTTCCATCATGAATATGAGGGCATGACTCAAAATCCCCATGCCTGCCGCCTGGAGGGGTAAAATGCTGAAGCCAAACCTCCCGATTCAGTAGTCAAGGCAGGGCAGGGGAGGGCTGCAAATGAAGGGCATCGACGAGCACTCCGGCTCCGAATCGGACCACGTCAGTGGCGGGCAAACCAGTGGCCTCCGAGGCTTCCGCCAATGCCCGGCGGGCGGCTTCCTCATCCAGGCCTTTGGTGATCAGGGCCAAGCCTTTCACTTTGGCCGGAGGCAGAGCTCCACCGGCGGCGCAAATTGATTCGTAGAGGGCGATCACTGTGGGCAGGGGGGGGATTTGCACCCAGGGTGCGCGGAGCAAACTGGTTTGGCCCACGCGGTGGGACAAGATCATATCGGTGGGGCAGCAACCACGGATCAGGGGCAGCCAGGCGGTGGAGGCCGGATTAAGGAGGGAACCTTGCCCTTCAACCATGACCACATCGCAATCCTGGCTGAGATCCAGCACCAACTTTTCCACCGCGCCGGAGGCGAAATCGACCCGTACGGCGTCCAAGGCGACCCCTTCGCCCGCGATGCAAATCCCGATCTGCCCGGACGCCAGGAAGCGGGAACGCAATCCGCGCTGGCGGGCGACGCGATCCATTTCGATGGCGGCGGTCATTTTCCCAATGGCCATGTCAGTGCCCACGGTTAATACCCGCCGGACGGCAAGGCTGGCGGCGCGCATGGATCCGGTGGTGAGGTTGGGTGGTTCTTTGCGCACATCCCAGATGAACCGGCCTGGCCGCAACCGTCCGACCAGGTCTGCCTGGCTGGCCAAGGGGGCATGCAACCCGTTGACCAGGGACAAGCCGGCTTCCAGGCCAGCGTGGATTTCCGCCCAGAAATCAGCCGGAATGACCCCGCCCGGAGTGGCCACGCCCAGCACCAGGATATCGGCTCCCAGGCGCAGCGCTTCGTGAACTGACGGAACAATTGGCGTGGGCCGTGGGATGCCGGTCAGTATAGTTATATCCTGTCCGGCGGTATCACGGTCGATCACGGCCGCGATTTCGGCGGGGCTGTAGCGCAGCAGGCCCATCCCCATTTTCCCGTACGGGCCGACCACATTGCCGTGCATGAGCAAGGCGAGACGGTTGTGTGGATCAATGCGGTGCGTCATGGGTTTATCAGTTGGGTTGTCTTTTGGGTTATGCCCCCGAGGCGTTTGGGCTGGGAGCGGCATCGGTTGCGCGCCAGTTGGGAAAGGTTCCCAGTCCGGACCTCTGGCTGGGCATCACGCGGCCATCCACAAAGGTGGCCCCCTGGAAGGGATCCTGCTGCAAGTTCAGATGGCTATCCAGGTCGGCCTGGTCTGCCAAAGGAGATAACTGGGCCCCAGCGGTGATGGCCAAGGAGCTTTCAGACATGCAACCAATCATCACCTGCAATTGGTGGGCCCGGGCGGTATGGATTATTCGCAAGGCTTCGGAAATGCCGCCACATTTCATTAATTTGAGGTTTATGCCCTGGATAAATTTCGCCACGGGTGGGATATCCCTGGCCGTGGCAACACTTTCATCGAGAAAAAGCGGCACCTGGCTGCCCGTGCTCAATTGTGCCAGACTGGCTTCCTGCCCGGGTGGCAAAGGTTGTTCGACCAGTTCCACCCCTCTTCCGGCCAGCCAGGGGATCATTTCCCGGGCGCTGGCCAAATTCCACCCGCCATTGGCATCCACCCGCCATTTCAGGTGGCTGGGCGCGGATTCCTGGGCGGCGGCAAACATGGCGCGATCCGCCTCGATGCCCTCCGGGCTGCCCAGCTTGACCTTCAGGATGGAGGGATTCAGGCGCGAAACGATTTCCCGGGTGATTTCCCGAACCCGCGGGGGCGGATTCATCCCGATGGTTAGCGACGTACGGGGAATCCGCTGGAGATCCAAACCCAGCAGCTTCCACAAAGGCTGATCCAGGCGTTTGCCTAACCAATCATACAAGGCCATATCCAGCGCAGCCAAAGCCCCGGGAAATTCCCGAAAATCCACCAAGGATTCAATCCGCTGCCGGTCCCACGCCGAAACACCCTGGAGCTTGCCTGCCCAATTCAGGATGGCGGTTTGGGCTTTGCTGAGTGCCTCTGGCGAGGCGGTGAGGCTGCCTGGGGCCATTTCTCCCCAACCCACAATGCCCTCATTCTCCACCATCAGGCACAAATTCTGTGAGGAGGGGATGGTGCCGCGGCTGATCGTCAAGGCATGGCGCTTGCGAAGCTCAAAAGGATGGATCGTGATTTTCATGGATCAACGCCGCACAAATCAGCCTGGAGCTCGTGGCAAGGCCGGGGGCGAAAGGAGGTTTTTATTTGCCGAAACATTGCTGGATAAACCGGCGGATGGCCTGCATTTCACCGTAAGGATCTATGGTGTGTGCTTTGGGGCACTCATACCATTGCACATCAATCCCGGATTTTTTCATGAAATCGACTTGTTTCTTGGACTCCGCGAAGGGAATCACGGGATCCATGAAGCCGTGGGTGACCAGGAATTTTTGGCTGCCCGACACTGGGGACCGCTCCCGGAGGAGGGTTTCCGGCTCGCAAATAAAACCGCTGACACCCACGCACCCAGCCAGGCGGTGGGGATAACGCAAGCCCGTTTCCCACACCATCAAGCAACCCTGGGAAAAACCAAACAGAGCGATTTCCTCAGGGGGTATTCCTTGCGCCCGTTGGTGGTCGAGCAATTCGGACAGCAAACCATAACTGGCAGCCACTCCCGGCCGGGGATCACCCGGAAAATCGAACCATGAATAACCGGTGTAATATGGATTGGGCGCGTTGACCAGCAGGCAATTGAGCCAGGGCAGGTTCAACTCACCGGGAAAACCCAGGTAGCCCCTCAGGCTGTCACCCAAACCATGTAACACGATCAGCAACCGCCGTGAGCCGGCTTCTTTAGCCGCAATCAATCTGGCATCCAACATATGGGCAACACCTTCCTATGCGGGCGTGACAAAATCAATGACGAAGAGGGCTCCCGGCCAACCCATTCCTAAAAGCTTTCCGCTGGTTTCAGTCTCACCTCCCCGGTGGCTCCAACCTTTGCGAATCAGCCCGCCCGCCAGTCAATCAGCCCGTTCTCTTGGGTTTCCCTTTGACAGCAGCCAGCGGTGAGGAATAAATTACAGCCCATTAATCAACGCTGGATTTCAGAACTGCCAGTGCACCGGATGCCAGGCGCGTGATGCCGTTTGCCTGGGCCTTTTTACCGCGGCGCGGCTGCTCGGTTTTGGACCGGATGCTGGTTGGGAGGCGCAGGTTCGGATCAGGGATACCGGAACTAACCGCAAATCATGCCACATTTATGACGGACACAATGTCTGAAACGGGCCGGAAGGCGCGCCGTTTTATCAAAGCCGCCGTGGGGGCCGCCTCTGCCCTACTGCTGGCTGCAGTAGAGGTCGGGGCGACCTGGTACAACGAGAACATCGAAGCGGGCGCGGACCTCGTGATGATGGATTTGCGCTGGCCCTGGTGGCCGCCGGCCACCTACTACGCGAACTGGAACACCGGCTTCCATCCCCAGCCAAACAACCTCAGTTTTTACGCCGGCATCCAGTCGCGGATGCCCGATGGTCCCGGCTCACGCCCCAATCCGGACGAAGCACTGCAGCAGGCGCACCGGCCCGGCAACACCTGGTCGCTTTGGGGGTTCAACGCGGAGGGCGTTCCTCCACGCTTCATCGATGTGGGTCCGACGCTGTCGATGGTAAATGCCTATGGCGGTGAAGGCACCAGCGCCTTTCTCGCCGCCATGCCCTGGCCTTTCATCAAGCCCGGGCGCTGGTATACCATGCTCAGCCGCGTCTGGCGGCCTGTGGGCGGCGGTGATTACGCCTATTGCGGGCGTTGGATCAAGGATCACGCCGATGGCTGCTGGCACCTCATCGGCGTGGCGTGGCTGCCGATCCCGGCCACATCGTTCCATGGCAACAGCGGTTTCATTGAGCCGTTGGACAGCCCCAATGCTGTGCGCGCCCTGGACCGGCGCCTGGGCTACCTGCGCAAGAATGGCGTCTGGAAAAAAGCCGACACCATCTCCATCACCAAGACCGTCTATGTCGCGGTCGATGTGCTACCGGAGGGAGACCACGAGTATGCCGCGATCGAATACGCCCAACGCCCGGACTTGATGCCAATGAGACTCAAGGGGCCGCTGCTCGACGGCAGTCAGAAATACGATTTCAAAACCCGCCAACCGGACGCGCCGGTGCTTGACCAACCGGCCGTGGCCCGCGTGGTGGCGGTGGCGACCGGATCACAGGTAGGCGTGAGCTGGGACATTCCCACCACGTCGTCACCCGTCCTGGGCTATCGGATCGAAGTCTTTGACAATCCCTCCTGCCATGGCCCGCCCGTGGCGCTGAAAGAGGAGCGCATGCCCAGCACGCGCCACGCCCTCCTGGAGGCGGCCGTCGTTTCGCCCACCGTGCGGTTGACAGTCATCGACATTTTTGACCAATCGACGCGGCCCGTGATCCTGCCGGCCAAGCCCGCGGCCCCAGCGGCGACCCCGCTGGCCGAGGCATCCACGGTGCCCGGACTGGCTTACGAACTGTTTCACCAGGATACGCAGTGCCAGGTGAATTTCTGGAATGATCCCAAATTCTCGCCCGACGAGGAGCATTACTGGCTGGCGCTCGCCGAACTGGAACATGGCACGCTCGTCCGGCAGGGGCGGGCACGGGGCTTCGACCGCAGCGTGCTCGAAGCGCGCCGGAAGGGTTGGGCCTTGCGCTATACCGGCCGCCTGCAGGCTCCGGCGGACGGGCTCTTCCTCCTGCGTGCGCGCATTGATGGCGCCTATCGCCTGCATCTGAACGGCGTCGGTCTCCTCCTGCGTGATGGACAGTTCGGCGCCAGTGAACAGGCCGCCATCGTGAGGCTCAACCGGGGCGGCCAGCGTTTCGAGATGACACACTTGTTCGACGCCTTCCCCGGCTTGCCGGGGGCTAATTTCATGCTCGAATGGGAAGGCCCGGGCCTGGCGCGGCAACCGATTCCCCTCGCTGCGCTGCAAGTCGCAGATGACGGGCACTGGCCATCCGTGAACATCAGCGGTCGTTCCGCGGGCGACGGCACCGGCCAGGTCCGCGTCGAGGTTCAGGACCACGGTCGCGCGGTCCAGCAGACCAAGCTTTTCCTGGGCGATCTCGAACTGGCCTCGGCGAATCAAGCGGGCCTGGAGTACAATGGCCCGCTGCCGGCCGGCGCGAGCCGGTTCTGGTCGCGCATTGTGTATGACGGCAACCACACGGTGGACTCGGAGCCGTTCACGCTGATGGTCACCGGACGTCCGATCACGGCGCCATGGGTTCTGCGCAACGCGGGCGACTCGAGCGATGCCGCCGGCGTATGGCAGACGGGCGGGGACGCCTTTCAGTTCTTCGGCCAGGGCATGCACACGGTGACGCGGAAGATGACTGGCGATTTCACCATGACCGTGCGGGTGGACGCGTGCAGCGGTTTGCATGGGGAACCGGTGAATCCCAATTCCTGGGCCGGACTCGGCGCTTTCGAGAAACCCGAAGCTCTGAATTGGAATTGGGAGCAGCGGTTCTATCTGGTGCAAAGCGCCGGCATCGGCCTGCGCGCAGTGCCCGATTTTGGCGACGGCGCGGGCACGGGGGTGAGTTCGTATTCCCTGCCCGCGGGCCGGCCCTGGCTGCGCATCGTGCGCAAGGGGAACCTCTGGATGGCTTGGACGTCGGTCGATGGCGGGGAATGGGAACTGGGGGCGTTTCAAGTCCGAAGAACTCCCCCCGACATGCACGCCGGCCTTTTCTTCCGCGCCCTCAAGCAGGAATCGCTCGCGCATTTTCAGGCCCGGGTTTCCCACCTTTCAATCACGCCCGGGGTCGCGCCCGGATCGGAATTGCCCGTGCCGCCCGTGGCGCGCGGCACCGCGGGCGACCGCCTGACCGGCGTTGTCCTGGCACGCAGCGATGCGCAAGTCGCGGTCGTGCGTTCGTCCGCCTTTGGCTTGTTGAGGACTACGGACGGCGGCGCGACCTGGAAAGCGGCGAACGGCCAACTCACCGGCAGCGATCTGGCCGTGCGCAGCGTGGCCATCCATCCCCGGAACCCGGATGTCATGCTGCGGGCATGCGGGACCGGCCACGGAGACGGCCGCTTGTGGAAGACGCCTGATGGCGGAGACACTTGGACCAAGCTGGATTTTCCAGGCGACTTCGACGGGATTGGCCCATCGGCGATTTGCGGCGAGGTGGTATCCTTTGACGTTTACCGCCCGGACACGTTATACGCCGGCACGGAGTCTTCGGGCTGCTTTCGTAGCACCAACGCCGGGGCAGCCTGGAGTGAATTGAAACTCGAAGGGAACCAGAGCCTCGCGGGCCAGCGGATCACCTCGATGATGCAGTGGCAATGGCATGAGCATCACCCAGCCAAGGGTGACCATCCGCGCCTGTGCCTGACGACTGCCGGCGACGACTGGATGCCGTTTCTCGGCCGCGGACTTGCCCGGACCAGCACGCAGGAGCCGCGCCTGAGCCGGGTCATCTTCTCGCTGGAGGAAAAGGTTGAAGTTCTGCAAGTGGCGCACGAGCGCTCCGACACGGGCATTTACAACGCGATCAACGACATGGCCATGGTGCTGCTGCGAGGCGAAATGCGCTTTGCCACCACGCACGGATTCCAGTCGGAGTACTCCGGGAACCACATGGCGCTCTACCTGGGAATGAAAAACCTCGAATGCATGCGCCCCATGACCGCCATGGGGGCGGCCTCCATGGGCCTGGGAAATCCGCTGGGCCGCTGCATCGCGCAAGTGCTCGACCCGGCCGTTCCCGGCCGTTATTCCCGCAGCCATGCCTGGGCCTTTGAATGGGATTGGCTCACGCCCCAAGGAAGCATTCCCAAAGGCGGGCTGATCGCAGTGAGCGGCGACGAGAAGCAGGGGCTGCGGTGGTGGTTCGTGCACACCGACGGGCTCTACGCCTCGATCGACGGCGGAGCCACCGTACGCAAGTTTCTGGACGCGTCGGGCAGGGTTGTGCCAGAATGACCACACCAACTGGCATGACTACACTTTCCTCCCGGCCGTATGCGGCCTTCGCCATGCATCGCCCGGGCCGCGCGCGCGCGGCCGCCGTGGCGACGCTGGGCCTTTTATTGGGCTTCGTCCACGCGGCAGAGATTGTCCGGCGATCACCTTTTGACGACGCGATGGTTGCCTGGCACATGGCGACGGCGGACGGGCAGCCCGGTGGACGCGCCCAACTGACCGCCCACGGCAGCGTGCGGCTCGGCATTCCACTCGAAGGGGCGCAGCGGGAAGCCTCGCTGAGCCGCGGCGGGGACGGCCAGGTTGCCGGGTTTGATGGTGGCTTCCTCGTAGCCGGGGCGGAGCTGCGGGAACCGCTGCGCCTGGACGGTGGCCAGATGACCTTCTGCATGCGGGTCTGCGATGCGTCGGGAGCCTGGGCCGCGCCCCTGTTCGCCCGGCAGAATACAAATGACGACTTCGGCAAGATTCTCTATCCCGCCCCACTTAACCTGGACGTCATCGGCTATTCTCAGTTGCAGCGGATCAAGGAAGGCACGGGACTTGAATTCCTCTGGCGCACCACACCCCTTCAGGAACGGACGCGCCCGGAATACTTCAATGCAAACGGGATCCCCAGCCTCCTGCAATGGCACACCAACTGGGAGTCCAGGTGGATGCCGGCCAGAAAGGGCGATTTCCTGAATGGCCGGCTGCGCCTAAACGCGCCCTTGGATCTCATCGGACGCCAGGGTTGGCACGACATCGTGATGCGCTTCAACCGGACCAAGCTCGATCTGTTCGTGGACGGCGTGATATTGGATGAGGAATGGCCGCATGGCAGTCTTCACGAGTTCACCGGCCCTTTCCTCATCGGGGCGGGCTTCGAGCAAGGGAAGCTCTTATCCGGTTTTCGTGGGCAGGTGGACCATCTGGCCTTGTGGAACCGCGCACTAAGCGACGACGAAGTGATGGTCTTGAGCGGCGGCGCGGCGGCGGCGGCGGGGCGCGGCCGGGAAATCCTTGGCTCGCGCCAGGCCGTTGGGCAGTACTGGCGGCCGCATGGGTACAATACGTCCGTCGGTGACTGCATGGCGTTCGCGCATGATGGGGTATTCCACATCTTTTTCCTCTCGGACCGCCGCCATGGCGGCAGCAAATGGGGCTTGCAGGCGCTGCCGTGGGGCCATGTCAGCACCAGGGATTTCGTTCATTGGCAAGATCACCCTTGCCCGCTTGACATCACCGAGCCGTGGGAATGTTGTCTCGGCACCGGGACTTTCGCCTTTCACAATGGCCGGTATCATCTCATTTACATCAAGCACGACCGGCGCGCCTGGTTCACGGACAATCCCAACTTCGGCGATGCCATCTTCCTGGCCACGAGTGAGGATGGCAGCCGTTTCCAGAAGGCAGGCAACCCGTTGATGGTGCCGGGGTGGTTTGGTGAGAACGACATCAACCCCGGGCTACATCCGGACCGGACCTCTGGCGGGTTCATCCTGAGCCTCTGCAACTGGAAGGTTTTCGCCTCGAAAGACCTCCAGACCTTTGAGCCGCGCAGCAAGATTACGACCCCTGAGTGGTGGCCCTGCACCAGCTATTGGGAATGGAACGGGCATTACTACTTCACCTCCTGCGGCCAGCAGTGGACTTCGCCGCGCCCCATCGAGGATCCGGCGGCGAAATGGAGCTCTTCGGCGAATCCGACTCTGAACGACGGCATCCGGGTTTCCCAAACCGCGGAATTCAAGGGCCGCCACCTCATGGCCGGGTTCACTCCTGAACCGCCCAACACCTACTTCGGTGGCGAGTTGCTGGTGCGGGAAGTGATCCAAAACCCCGATGGAACTCTGGGCACCAAATGGCTGCCAGAGATGATTCCTGCCTCGGGGCCGCCGCTGGCGCCAACCTTCCGTGCCGTTGCCGGCCAGGCTGTCTCCGATGGAGGTTCCATCCGGGTGCAGTCAGCCGGCGGATTCGCGGCCGGTGCATTCGAGGGCGTTCCGCAAAACATTCACATCACCCTGCAGGTGAAAGCTAAAACCGGCACCAGGCATTTCGGCCTGGGTGTGCGCGGCGTGGGGGATTATGCGAGCGCTTGCGAACTCCAGTTCGAGCCGGCCAGGCAACGCGTCCAGTTCGCTCCCGTGGCGGATGGCCGGATGGCTGGGGAGGCGGGAAATTGGAGAGCCATCGGCGGCCTCACCGGCCTCACCGAATCGTTCCGGCTCGACGTCATCGTCAAAGACGATCTCGTTGATGCCTGTATCGGCGGTCGCCGCACCATGATTACCCGCAACCGCAGCCGGCTCACAGGCGACCGGATCTTCTGGTTCGTCAATCAAGGCGAGGTCGTCTTTGAAGACATCCAAGTGCGCCCCTTGCTGGATCCATAACGGTTCTGCTTAACCTATTCTGGACCACTTGGCAGAAGGGCTTCCGTTTGCTGGCCTGCCCCTCCCAATTCAAGTGTAGTTTGTCAGAGCGATCGAACTTGCGGTCTGATGCGCAAACATCTCCTTTGGGTGGCTGAAGCATCCATGGGGAACTGGGCGGCGGGAATACGCCGGCTGTGGCAGTAGCGGCTGCCAAGGAAAATAGTGGTGCGTCAGTCTGGGCTATGGCATACTGCCGGTTAATGACACCTCTTTCCAGCCAGGCATTGGCCAAACGGGGGCCGGACGTTAGTCAAAATCCGTGGTTTGCGGATTGGCTGATGGCCGGTTTTTCCTGGTCTTCCTGGAACGTTCCTCGCGCGGCTAGGCGCCGGCGGGGCGGCTTCACACTGATCGAGCTTTTGGTGGTCATCGCCATCATCGCCATTCTGGCCGCCATGTTGCTGCCCGCGCTGTCCCGGGCCAAGGACCAAGCCCGGCGCGCCCGGTGTGCCAGCAACCTGCGGCAGTTGGGGATCGCGTCCACGGTTTACGCCATGGACAATCAGGAGCAGGTGCTTCACGCCTTGTCGGATTCGGTGCAAGTGGCGCTCACGCCCGTCACCCGGGCGCAGTCCAAGACGCTGGGGCTGCTCATCAGCTCGAACAGCCCCTCGGTTTGGGCCTGCCCGAGCCTCCCGGACCTTCCCTTCTACGACAACTACAATAATTACGACCAGTGGGCGATCGGCTACCAATATTTTGGCGGCATCGCCACCTGGAACAATCCGGCGGGAACATTCCCCTCACGCAGCCCGGTCAAGCTGAGCACCTCGCAGCCGCACTGGGTGCTGGCGGCGGACATGGTGATGAAGATCAATGGCGCCTGGGGCCGCACGGAAGCGGCGCTGGGGCGGAAGAATTGGAACAACCTGCCGCCGCATAAAGCTGGCAGCACTGCTTTGCCATCGGGAGGCAACGAGTTGCTCGTCGATGGATCGGTGGCCTGGATCAAGGCGGCCGGCATGTATTACCTGCACAATTGGGGCGGTGGCTGGACCAGCGACCGGATCGCCTATTTTTACCAGGCACCCAAGGATTTCGACACCCGACTGGCTCAGGCATCCGTTTTGGAGGGCCTGAAATTCAGGCCTTGAAAACCCAGCCGGTTTTTATTGCCCCGGACTGGCCTCGGCGGCCGGGGCCAGGAAATCGACGCGGGCACTGAGTTCAGGCGTAAGGTAGCGGTTCGGATTGATTATTTGCACTTTGATCTGCAGGGTGCCTTTTTGCCGGTTTGCCTCCGGCGCCATTTCCACCACAAAACCTTCAAAAAATTTGTCCGGGTACGCTTCGGGGCTGACGCGGCACTTCTGGCGCAGGGAAATCTTGGGCAGGTCAGCTTCATTGATATCGACTTCGACTTGGAGATCGGAAGGATCTGCCAGCGCCATCAGGGCCGTGCTGGGGCCACGGCCGCCACCAAAGCTCTGGGGCATCACCAACTCGCCCGCCTTGGCCAGTTTTTCCAGCACCACACCGCTGATGGGGGACCGGATGACCGTCCAGTCCAGGTAGGTTTTCACCAAATCCAGCTGGCCCTGGGCTTCCTGGACGGTGGCCCGGGCCACTTCCAGGCGGATGCCCGCGTCATCCAAAGCCTGTTTGGATTCGACCTTGCTGGTGGCGAGGTTGGAAATGCGCTCGAAATCCAGCTGCGCTTTGGAAAGGACGGCCCGGGCGTTGGCCAGGCGGCCCTCGGACTCCACAACGCGGGCCCTTTGCTCGGCGTCATCGAGGCGCACCACCACCTGGCCATTGGTGACCGAGTCCCCTTTGCTCACCCCGATCCACTTGACCAGCCCCATGAAGCGCGGGCTGATTTCAATGCGCTCGTGGTTCACGATATGACCGCTCACGGTCAGCAGCACGCCGCCGGGAGGGGCTGCGGGACGGACGGCAGACGTCCTGGCCACCGGGCTGTTAGTGATTGCCGCCGGGGCAGGGGTGGCTTTGGACGGACCGCCCTGGACCCGGCGCTCATCATTTGGGGATGGGGTGGCGAAATAAGCGGAGGCGCCTGCGGCCAGGGCGATGCCGGTGAAGATGATCCACACCGTGCGGCGGGGCCGCCGTTTGTGGCCGGGGTCGATGCGCAACGATTGGAGCAGATCCTGGTTCATACGGATTTCAATGCTGAGATTACCGGCAGCCGCGCCGCCCGCAGGGCGGGCAGGAGACTGCCGATCAAGCCGACGATTACCGCGAAGCCCACCCCCTTGGCGGCCAGCCAGGGAGTGATCCGGAATTCGAAAACGACTTCGCTGAAAGTTTCAAAACCGATCGTGCCGGTGGCGTAGCCGTTCATGGGGAGGGACAGCAGGCAGCCGAGGATGCCACCCACCAGCGCCAGGATGGCGCCTTCGATGAGGAAACCGGCGATGATGGCCCGCCGGCGGTAGCCCAGCACCCGGAGGGTGCCGATTTCCCGGGTGCGCGCCCCGACGCTGGCATACATGGTGTTCATGGCGGCGAAGACGGCCCCTATGGACATCATGGTGGCGAGGAAGTTGCCCAGCCAGCGAATGGGGCCGGCGGTCGAGGTTTGAGCGGCGTAATACTCGGATTCGGGAACCGACTTCAAAAGCAGCTGCTTGTCCTGGTCGAGATAACGGGTGAGGCTGGCCATGGCGGCGGCATCCACCGGCCGCACCAGCACGCTGGAGTAATCCTCCCGGTCAAAGAGGGAGCGGGCCTCGTCGGCGTCCATCCACACCTCGGAATCGAAGGCGCTTTTGCGGCCATCAGTCCAGCCCACCACGGTCAGCTGGCTGGGCCCCACTTTAAAGGATTCACCGATGTTGAAATTGGCGAAACGGGCCGCCAGCCGCTGGCTGACCACCACCTCCCGCAGCCCGGGATTCACCCAACGGCCCGCCACGAGGGAAACCTGCGGGCGCAGCTCGAAGGCCCGGGGGGAAATGCCCCGGATGACCACGTTGGCCTGGCCGTTGCCTTGTTTGCGGGGCAGGGTGGCCAGGGTGATGATGTCCGCGCTGACGAGCGGCTCGCCTTGTGCATTGCGCTGGATCTCCGGCCGGTAGATTATTTTCCGCAAATGGTCGCGGGACACCTGGCTGTTGGATTCGGCGGTGGAACCTTTGCGGGCGATGAGCAAATTATTCGGGTCACCCGTATTGCCGCTCGCTTTTTCCAGTCCGATGGCGAGGGCCTGCAACAGCATGAAAACTGCCACCACCAGGGCAATGCCGGAAACGGTGGCGAGGGTCGCGCGCCACCGCACGAATACATTGCGAATATTGTAGGTTACGGGCAGCGCCGCGCTGCGCAAGCCCGCCAGCAACAAGGCGAGCGCGCCAGCGGGGATCAGGATTTGGAGGGCAAGACCGGTCATGTGGGCAGGGGTGAGGCCAGGCATTAATCGAGGGTTTTCAAGCCGCTTACCACACTCATCCGGGCCACCGAGATGGCGGGGGCAAGGCTGGCGACAATGCCCAGCACGGCGGCCACAAGGAAGGCCAGGCCCAAAATCCGGGG
>CAIMWS010000242.1 GCA_903845125.1 uncultured Verrucomicrobiota bacterium | reverse complement strand
TTTGCCGGAGGAAAACTGGCTCAAGCCGCCGCCACTGGTGCCAATCCATAGGACGTCCTTTTGGCCTTGGATAATGGCCGTCACGAAATTCGCCGGCAATCCCGAGTTGGTGCCGTAGTGGGTGAAGCGTCCTTCGCGGAAGTAATTAAGGCCGCCGCTGTAAGTTCCGATCCAGATCCCACCCAGCCGGTCTTCGCAGAGGGCGAGAATCACATTTTCGGAAAGTCCGTCCTCCAAACCCAGGCTGGTGGTGTGGCCTTCCTTTAAATTGAGCAAGCCGCCCGACCAGATGCCGGCCCATAAACTCCCATCACGGCTCGGGCAAACCGAACAGACATACAAATTGTTCAGCCAGACCTCCGGCTTGAAAGGCTCCATGACGCCCCGGCGCAGGACATTTAATCCGCCACCGTTCAAACCAATCCAAATGTTGTCCTGGCGGTCCTGGGCCAGGGACATCACCACGTTATGGGAAAGGCCATCCCGGTCGGTGAAGGTGTGCAATTTGCGCCGCTTCAAACGATTCAATCCGCCCCCATTGGTGCCCACCCAAAGGTTCCCTTCGCGATCCTCGAGGACTGAACGGATGGAGTTGTTCGACAAGCCCTCCTGGGTTGTGAACGTGGCAAACCGGCTCCCGTGCAGCCGGTATAATCCGCCCGAGCCGGTTCCGATCCAAATCTCTCCCCCTCGGCCATCGCAGAGGGCCCAAATGTCATCCGGCAACAGCCCTTCTTTTTCACCATAAACCGTCAGGTTTTGGTCCAAAACCTGCACCAGGCCGGTATTTCGCGCTCCCATCCACAGTTGGCCGGCGCGGTCTTCCAACAGGCAGCAAACGCCGGAGGCGAAGAAGGGCTTGGCCGGCGTGGGGAAGGAGCGGAAAGCGCCCTGCACCCATTGGCAGAGTTCCCCGCCGGCCACCATCCACAGGCGGCCTGCCCGATCATGGTGGAGCGTCTGCACGTCCTGCCCGGGCAAGCCGTGATCCACCGTATAATAAGTGAACTGGCCGTTCTGGAATTTCACCAGGGCGGAAGCGGAGCCGATCCATAAATTCCCTTCCTTATCCTCGCTGAGACAATAAATGACATCCTCGGAAAGAGAGTCCTGGTAGGGATACCTTCGGGTGCCCTGGGCACCCGCATCGTGCCTGCCCGTCACGGTGGAGTTGGCAGGAGCGATGCTGTAATGCGTGAATTGGCCATTTTGGTAACAAAACAAATCCCGTCCCTCGGTGCCAATCCACAGGTTTCCTCGATGATCCTCGTAAAGGCATTTGATGCGGCGGTTGAGCAGCCCTTGACTCTCCCCAAAAACCGTGAAGGTCAGCCCGTCAAAGCGAGCCAGGCCGTTGAAGGTGCCCACCCAGATATATCCATCCCGGGTTTGCACCAGGGAACTCACGGCGTTGCCCGGCAGCCCCTGGTCCGTCTGCCAGACGTCGATGAAATATTCGCCGGCCGGCTGGCGGGAGTCGCCCGCCAGGGTGGTATCCGTGGGCGCAAAACGATTCAAAATCTGGTCGAGGCTGGTGTTGTTGATCAAGACCTGGCTGCCGATGCCCAGCGGTTGGCGGTCCGTGGAAGAAGCAACCTCGACCCAGGTGCCGGGATCGATGGCCACCTCGATGCGGTAATCCACGGGCAGCCGGTCCACAAATTTCCCCTCGCGATCCCGGCCCCACACGATGCGGTTGATCCGGGTTTTCTGGGGCAGTTCAATCTGCACCCAGCCATTGGAGCGAACGTTCAGGATCCAGCTATGATCATTGCCATAAAGACCGTCATTGATGTTTTCCAGCCGGTGGATTTTATAGCCGGGGAACGATCCGGAGGCGCTGGCCTTGGCCCCCGCGCTGGCCAGGGCTACATTCCGGGCCTCCGGGCCCGCCGAATAAATCTCCAGTTCATCCAGGCACGGTTCCCGTTGGTTGGCTTTTAAAATGTTAAAACGAACGTACCTGGCTTCGATGGGGGGGAATTCCTCCACATTCTGGCGGGGATGTACGGCCGGCCGTAATTTCCGCGCCGGATTGGGTGGGGGAAGCAGAGCCTGGCCCAAAGCGGATGGATGGTTGAAGCTGCTGGCCGGCCCGGCAGCCGGTTCGCCGGCTGGCTGGTTGGTTCCTTGAGCGGTCCCCTGGGCAGCCGGTCCGGGCAAAATAATTCCCCATTGGCAATCAATTACCACGGCCAGGAACAAGGCCCGAATGCCCCGGCGCCATCCCCGGGATGGAAACTCATGCTGGGAACGGAACGGCATACATCAAACCTCTTGAGGCATCGGTAAATTTCCTGGGACTTGCCGGCAATGTTCGCCTTCAGCCACCACGGCTTCCCGGCAGCGGTGGATGGCGGTCATTCAATCCCGGCTGCGGCACAAAAGCAATCCCAAAAACCGTTGGGCGAGGCGTGCGGGTGGGTTCAGCTACCTGCTGGCGGCCCTTGGGAAAAGGCGTGGCCGAAATCAAACGAGAGTTCGATTGAACCGAGTGGCATATGAGTGCAAAGTCAAGGTCGAGGAAATAAATTTCATGGATTCAACTTTTTTGTTTGCTTCGTTGATATGGGGTTCCGTTGGAGTCGGGTATTTCATCTACGGCCGCCGGCAACAGTCCATTGGTCCGTTGATGGGAGGGGTGCTGATGATCGGCGCGTCTTATCTCGCCCGGTCCATTCTGGAAATGTCGCTCGCCTGCATCGGGTTGATGACCGCTGTGTACTTGAATTCCAAACACGGTTGGTGATGGCACGAAGGCTTGGTCTGAAGGCCAATTCCCCGCCCCCACCTCCCGCTGACTGCGCGGCGGGACAGCGGCCGCCACCGATCGTGTTGTCTGAGCCGAACAGGGTTTGCCCTGGCGCGCTTTTGCCCGTAATCTGCTGGCGGAGTTTATTTATGCCGGGGGCTGGTGTTGGATAATGCCGGAGGAAACGCACGATGATTAAAACGTTGTTCACGAAAATATCGCCCGCGCTGATCGTCAAGGAAGCCAAGGCGGGCGGCGCCAATTCCCAGCGGGAAGGGGATGTCCTTTTCGGACAGGTTTGTGCGTTGCCGGCGGCGGAGGCGCTGGCCCGGATGCGGACCACCGAGCGCGGCCTGGCGTCCGGCCAGGTGGCCGAGCTGCAGAGCCAATACGGGCCCAACGAAATCGGCGCCCGCCACCAGGCCGGCGCCCTGCGGGAGTTGCTGCAGCGGTTCCGCAATCCCCTGGTGATCCAGTTGGTGGTCATCGCCGTGGTGGCCTTGCTGGTGGGCGATCTCCGCTCCGCGATCGTGGTGGTGGGGATGGTTTTTCTCAGCGTCGTTTTGGCGCACGTCCAGGAGGCCCGGTCCAGCCGGGCGGTGGAAAAACTGCGGGAAATGGTCCAGAGCAGCGTGGTGGTGATCCGCGAGGGCGTGGAAACCGAGGTGGATTTCACCCAGTTGGTGCCCGGGGACATGGTGGTGCTCCACGCGGGATCGATCATCCCGGCGGATCTGCGGCTGATCAGCGCCAAGGATTTTTTTGTTTCCCAGGCGGCCCTCACCGGGGAGTCCATGCCGGTGGAGAAAAGTGCCGAGCCGGCCGCCGCCGGCAGCCGGGGCAACCTGGAGCTGGCCAACGCCTGTTTCCAAGGGAGCAACGTGCTCAGCGGATCGGCCCGCGGCGTGGTGGTGCTGACCGGCTCCCGGACTTATTTTGGGGCCATCTCCACCCGCCTGCAGGGCAGCCATGCCCAGACCAGCTTCGACCGCGGGGTGGCGGGATTCACCTGGCTGATGATGCGGTTCATGGTGGTCATGGTCAGCGCGGTGTTCCTGATCGTCGGCCTGACCAAGGGCAACTGGCTGGAGGCCCTGCTTTTCGGATTGTCCGTGGCGGTCGGCTTGACCCCGGAAATGCTGCCCATGATTGTCACCGTCAACCTATCCAACGGGGCTTTGGCCATGTCCCGCAAAAAGGTGATCGTCAAACGGTTGAATGCCATCCAAAACTTCGGCGCCATCGACATCCTCTGCTCCGACAAAACCGGGACGCTCACGCAGGACCGGGTGGTGCTGGAACGCTACGTGGATGTGACGAACCGCGAGAACGAGGACGTGCTGCGTTACGCCTACATGAACAGCTATTACCAGACCGGGCTGCGCAACCTCCTGGACCGGGCCATCCTGGCGCACACGGATCTCGACGTGGAGCGTTCCTGCCGCAAAGTCGATGAGATCCCGTTCGATTTCCAGCGCCGCCGCATGTCCGTGGTGATCGATTATGAGGGCGCGCACGTGCTCATCTGCAAAGGAGCGGTGGAGGAGACCTTCAAAGCCTGCGACCGCTACCAGGTGGATGACGAAATCAACCCGCTGATCGACGTTTTGAAGAACGACCTCCTGGAAGAATACACCGAGCTGAGCCGGGATGGTTACCGGGTGCTGGCTATTGCCTATAAGGAGTTCCCCAAGGAAAAACAGGTTTTCTCGGTGGCCGACGAAACTGAATTGATCCTCCTGGGATACCTCGCCTTTTTCGATCCCCCCAAGGACTCCGCCGCCGAGGCCATCCGCCTGCTGCGCAACGTGGGGGTGGGGGTGAAAATCCTCACCGGCGACAACGCCATGGTCACCCGCAAAGTGTGCCAGGAGGTGGGCCTGGATGCCGGCCAGATCAAAACCGGCGACCAGTTGGCCGGGTTGAACGTGGACCAATTGGCCGACCTGGCGGAGCAAACCACCGTCTTCGCCCGCCTGGCGCCTGCCCAAAAGGAGGAGATCATCCAGGCCCTCCAAAAGCGCGGCCACGTGGTGGGTTTCATGGGGGATGGCATCAACGACGCGCCGTCGCTCAAAGCGGCCGATGTGGGCATTTCGGTGGATTCGGCGGTGGATGTGGCCAAGGAATCGGCGGACATCGTGCTGCTGGAGAAAAGCCTGCTGGTGCTGGAGGCGGGGATCATCGAGGGGCGGAAGGTGTTCAACAACATCCTGAAATACATCCGCATGGGAGCCAGCTCCAATTTCGGCAACATGTTCAGCGTGGTGGGCGGCAGCTTCTTCCTGCCTTTCCTGCCCATGGCGCCGCTGCAAATCCTCATCAACAACCTGCTCTACGACTTTTCCCAGGTGGGCATACCCACCGATCGCGTGGACGAGGAATATCTGCAGGCCCCCCGCAAGTGGAACATCGCCAACATCAAGAAATTCATGATGATGATCGGCCCGGTGAGTTCCATTTTCGATTATGCCACCTTCCTGCTCCTGTGGTTGGTGTTCCATTGCCAAATTTATAGCGGAGCGGGGGCCACCGCGGCGGACAAGACCTACTACGAGCATTTATTTCACACCGGCTGGTTCGTCGAATCCCTGCTCACCCAGACCTTGATCGTGCACATCATCCGCACCCGCAAAATCCCCTTCCTCCAGAGTCGGGCCAGTCCCGGGCTGATGGCCACCACCCTGGTGGTCATGGTGTTGGGGGCCTGGCTGCCCTATTCGCCGTTCGCCTCTTTCCTGGGGCTGGTTCCTTTGCCAGGGCCGTTTTGGGTTTGGATCGCGGGGTTCCTGGCCACGTATGCGTTCTTGACCCACCACATCAAGGTCTGGTTCCATCGCCGCTACGGAATGGACTAAGATGAAGACCTTGCTCAATGCGCTCAAAGATGGCCGGCTGATCGAGCTGCCTGATAACCACAAGGAAAAGGCTCTGCAAATTCTTGCCAGCCTGATCGAAGCCATTCCCGATCTCAAGGCCGGCTCGCAGGTGGTCGAATCCGTGCTGGCGCGCGAGCGTGATGCCAACACCGCGCTGGGCATGGGCTGGGCCTGCCCCCATGCCCGGACGGCCAACGAGGGGGATATCCTGTGCGCCGTGGGCTGGAGCCCGGCGGGCATCGATTATGGCGCCCCGGATGGCCAGCCGGTGCGGGTGGTGGTGATGTATTACGTGCCGGATGCCCAGAAAAACGCCTACCTCAAGGAGATCTCGGGCCTGGTGCGGGTGCTGCGCAAGCTGGACAGCCGCCAGGAGTTGGAGTCCGCCCGGGATCTCGATGGCATCCGCAACAAGCTGCTGGACATCATCGGCGCGGCCATGGAGACGGATGTGCCCGAGGCCCGCGCCCGGATGGTCCGGCTCGAGGCCCGGCACGCCGCGGCCACCGCCGGGACCGCCTGGCCCACGCAAATCGTTCCCTTTTCGGTCATCCTGGCCCCCGGTCGGAGTCCGCTGGTTTTGGCCCAGGACCGCGACCTGCTCCACGATCTGGAAGCCTCCCTGGACTGGGCGGCGTTGCTGCCCAAGCAGGCCCAGTTGGACGTGGGTGGATACCGGATTGTGAGCCGGGCCTCGCAGGCCTACCAACTGGAGCGGGTGCTTTACGATTGCCTGGCGTTGCGGCTGCCCGCCAATCCCCCGCCGCCCCCGGCCAGCCTCCCCAGGAAGTGAGTCGCCATCCGGGAGGAGGGAGGCTGGAATCCCGCCCGGCAGGCAGGATCGAAAAACCTGGTGGCCCGGTGGTACCATTTTTTCCCACGGTGGCGTTTGCTTGCCCGGCACCCGATGCCCGGTGGCAGGCCCCTGCGGGGAAGGAAATCGGAGTGGGACAGGGATGCCTGGCATGATCCATGCTAGTTAAGCAAAAACGGGATGGATTTTTCCGGAGTGAAAGCCTAGGATTTTGGTATGGCAGAAAAGAAAAAACATGAAATCCCGGCTTCGTGGCGGGAGCTTTATGAAAAGGGCTTGGCGGCAATGCAGAGTCAGAACCTGGATTATGCGCTCACCCTCTTCTGCAAGGTATTGGAGAAAGAGCCGGGGTTTTTCGATTGCCGGGAGGCCCTGCGGGTGGCCCAGCATAAGAAAGCGGGGGCCGGGACGGGTTTCTTCAAACGGGCCCTCGGCAAGGTCACCAGCACCGGGCCGCTGCTGGCCAAGGCGCAGTATTCCCTGCGCTCGAATCCGCTGGAGGCCATCAACATACTGGAGCAGGCGCTCAATAATGACGCACAAAGCGTGATCGCGCACAAGCACCTGGCGGAGGCGGCCCTGGCGGCGGGCCTGCCGAAAACGGCCGTGCTCTCCCTGGAAATCGCGATCAAGCAATCTCCCAAGGACCGCCACCTATCCATCCGGCTGGCGGAGGCGCTCACGGCGGCGGGGCAGATCGCGCGGGCGGAAAACATTTATTCCGAGCTGCTGCGCGCCAACCCCTCCGACCACGAGATTGCCCAGGCGGTGAAGGATCTATCCGCCCGGCGCACGATGTCCGAGGGCGGCTACGACGCGCTGGAGGGCGGGCAAGGCTCCTACCGGGACATCCTGAAAAACGAGCAGGAGGCCGTGGCCTTGGAACAGGCCCAGCGTGAGGTGAAGACGGAGGATGTGGCGGGCAACCTGATTCGCGACTATGAATCCCAGCTGAAGCAGGAGCCCGGGAATGTGAAATTGCTGCGCACCCTGGGCGATTTATACGACCAAAAAAACGATTCCGACCGGGCGCTGGATTACTACCAACGGGCGCTGGCGGCCGGCCAGGGGGCCGATCCCGGGGTGGAAAAAACCATCGGCGAGGTGCGGCTCAAGAAAATCAAGCGGGCGATGGCGGCGCTGGACCCGGCCGCGCCGGATTACCAGGACCAGTTGAGCCGGCTCGAGGCCGAGCACCGGGAGTTCCGCATCGCGGAATGCAAACAGCGGGTGGACAAATACCCCACCGACCTGCTCCTGCGGTTTGAGATGGGCCAGGTTTACCTGGAGGCCGGCAAGCTGAACGAGGCCATCCAGGAATTCCAGAAGGCGCAGGCCAATCCGCACAAGCGGGTGGCGTCCATGTATTGCCTGGGGCAATGCTTTGCCCAGCGCAAAATGCTGGATCTGGCCGCCCGCACGTTCCAAAACGCCATCAAGGAAAAAGAGGTTTTTGACGACGAGAAGAAGGAGATCATCTACGCGCTGGGCTGTGTGCTGGAGCAGATGAAAAAAACCGACCAGGCGATCGAGCAGTTCAAGCTGATCTACGAGATCGATATCGGCTACCAGGACGTGGCGGCCAAGGTCGATGCCTATTACGCCGCCCAAGGCTGACCCGGCACTCCGCTGCCGGCCGGGGCCGGATCACCACTCGCCCGTGCGGAGGAATTGGTCGATGGATTTGGCGGCCAGGCGCCCAGCCCCCATGGCCAGGATGACCGTGGCGCCGCCGGTGACAATGTCGCCGCCGGCGAACACGCCGCGCTTGGAGGTTTTCATCGAGTCCGAATTGACCGTGATATAGCCATTCTTGTTCGTGCTCAAATCGGGCGTGGTGGATTGGACCAGCGGATTGCCGCGGTTCCCCACCGCAATCACCACCATGTGCAACGGAAGCTCAAACTCCGATCCCGCCACCACCACCGGCCGCCGGCGCCCGGAGGCATCCGGCTCGCCCAGTTCCATTTTTTGGAAGCGGCCGGCCCGGAGGCGGCCGCGTTCGTCACCCAGGAATTCCACCGGGTTGGTGAGCATCAGGAACTGGATGCCTTCTTCGCGGGCGTGCTTGATCTCCTCGGCGCGGGCGGGCATCTCCTTTTCAGAGCGGCGGTAGATCAGGTAGGCATTTTTGGCGCCCAGGCGCAGGCCGGTGCGGATGGCGTCCAAAGCGGTATTCCCGCCGCCGACCACCGCCACCTCCTTGCCCCGGCAGTCGTAAACCGGCTGGTCGAATTCGGGGAAGCGGTAGGCCTTCATGAGATTGACGCGCGTGAGGAATTCGTTGGCGGAATACACGCCGCACAAATTCTCCCCGGGCACATTCAGGAAATTGGGCAGCCCGGCCCCGGTGGCCACAAGCACCGCCTGGTAGCCTTCCTGCTGCAGCAGTTCATCCACTGTCACAGTGCGGCCCACCACCACGTTGGTTTTGAATTCCACCCCCATGCGGGCCAGGTTGTCCACCTCCTCGCGGACGATCTGCTTGGGCAGCCGGAATTCGGGGATGCCATAAACCAGCACGCCGCCCACCTCATGCAGGGCCTCGAAAACCGTCACGGCATGCCCCTTTTGAATGAGATCCCCGGCCGCGCTCAGGGCCGTGGGGCCGCTGCCCACGATGGCCACTTTTTTGCCGGTGGGCGCCGGGATCGTGGGCAGGCCCACCTGCCCGGCCTGGCGCTCGTAATCGGCGATGAACCGCTCGAGCCACCCGATGGCCACCGGCTCCCCTTTTTTGCCCACGATGCATACCCCCTCACACTGTTCCTCCTGGGGGCAGACCCGGCCCGTGACGGCCGGCAGCACGTTGTCCTCGCGCATTTTGGCGGCGGCTTCCAGGAATTTGCCTTGCGCCACCAAGTCCAGGAAATCGCGGACCTTGACCCCGACCGGGCAGCCCGCCAGGCAATGCTGGTTGCCGCACTGGAGGCAGCGGCTGGCCTCGATTTGGGCTTCGGCCGCCTGCATGCCCAGGTTCACTTCCAGGAAATTATGCTTGCGGGCCTGGCTATCCTGCTCCGGCATGTGCTGCCGGTGGATTTTCATGCGTTCTTTGGGGCTCAGGGGATTGCTCATGGGCGGTGGGGGGCTGAAAGTTCAGGGTGTTGGGCGGCCAGCTTGCATTCCTCCGGCGGGCAAGCCTTGGGCGGCGGCTGGGTTTGACCGGCCGCCAGGGACTGCGCTTCCAGCTCGCGATACATGTTATTGCGGGAGGTGAGGACGCCGAAGTCCACCTGGTGGGCATCGAATTCGGGTCCGTCCACACAGGCAAACAGGGCCTTGTTGCCCACCACCACCCGGCAGCCGCCGCACATCCCGGTGCCATCCACCATGATGGGATTCAGGCTGACCATGGTCTTGATCCCATGCGGCCGGGTGGCTTCCGCCACCGCCCGCATCATGGGGATGGGGCCGATGGCCAGGACAAAATCGGGCTTCCGGCCCGCCTGGATCAGGCCTTTGAGCTTGTCCGTGACGAACCCTTTTTCCGCGTAGGATCCGTCATCGGTGGTGATGTAGGTCTCGTCGCTCACGGCCCGCATCTCGTTTTCCAGAATGACCAGGTTTTTGCTGCGCGCG
>CAIMWS010000241.1 GCA_903845125.1 uncultured Verrucomicrobiota bacterium | reverse complement strand
CTTATTGAAATAGGCAACTAAAAAAGGCGGTTCGAAGAAAAATATTTCAGAGGTGGTGGGGCAAAATGGCCCAGAGGGCCGCCAGCAGGGCCGGAAACCGCTCAAATCTCAACCCGAAGAATTCCTAATTCGGAACCGCCGGATGACAAGCTTTTACCTCCGCCCCCACCTGGCCGCCGCCCGCCCCGGCCACGGCGATGCCCGAGCTTGACGCCACGCGGCCGTCCGCCCAACGAGCTCTGATCCGCAACCCTCTTCCGACCCGGGAGCGAAGCCTGGCCAAGGGGGTGCTTCGGATCAACGAGACCGCTTTTGGCCTGGGGGGTAAAACCACCCCGGCCACCCAGAGCGAAATCAGGGCGTTGCCCGGCCGGGGAGAAAAAAGGGGTGCTTACCGGCTTAACCTGTTTTCTTGCCCATTTGGCGGGCTTTTTCGAGGATCGCCGGCCGGGCCCCTTCCATGAGGTCGCGCAGGTCTTCGTAGCGCATGGTCCGGGACTCAAACGGCCGCTTGCTGAGCGCCCCCAAAAAGCGCCCCTCGAATTCCCGGAAATACGAGCCGTAAAGATGGTAACTGTCGGCCATGTGGCAGTAACGGCCGATCCGCACTTCGCGGTCGGTGATGTCCGATATGCGGGCGGCGATGCGCTGCTGCATTTGCACCAGGGCGAAGATGTTCATGAAGGCGGCCTTGTAGGCATCGTTGGAGCGGAACCGGACATTCATGCTGAGCGTGGGGTGGCCGTGGTCTTCGGTGATCCGGCACCAGATGCTTTGCATGCACGCGGGATCATAGCAGTCGTTGTCCTCCCAGACCTTCCAGGTGATGGCCTGGGCCCGGCGGGAATAGGGCGTTTTGGCCAGCTTTTCGCACAGGATTTCGATTTGGTCAAAGGGGTCAAAGGTGGGCGCGTTATACGCAAACAACCGCTGGTGGTAAGTGTATTCCCAGCGGGTGTCGGCGGAGTCGTTGGGATCGCGCACCAGGTGGTCCTTGATGCCCTCGCAGACCTCCATCACGTATTCTTGCAGATCTTCGGGGCCGCCCGGAAAATCCTTGTGGATCATCGGCTCCTGGAGCGGGTCGGTGATGGTGATGATCATGGTGGCATCCTTGCTCGGGGGATCCTCCGGTTTGTCGTATTGCGTTTTGAGATCACAACCCTGCCGGTGCAGGAGGATCAGTGATTCCTCCCAGGCCCGGGCAATACCATCGGCCTCAACGTGCAAAACAGGAATGCCATTCATGCGTTCCTTTTATCGGAAAACCGCCGCCTTGGCAATGTTCGAAAATGGCTGGCACCCGGCGTGGGCCAGGTGCGCGGGCCGGACGATTTTGCTTCCGTTTGCCGGGGCCAGGAGTAAAAGAAAACCATGCTCCATCGAGAGTCCAAAATTTGCCGGGGCCGGCGTCCCGCCCTCCTGGGCGCTTTGATCCTGGGGTGGGCGATCTGGGCCTGGCCCCCCTCCCCAACGCCGTGGTTCGCCGGCGCCTCAAAGTCGCCACCGGTTGTTCAAAGGGTGCCCGCCGGGTCCGTGGGACTGGTTGGCGAAACGGGCGGCCCTGCTCCTGCCCACGCCGTGGCGGGCCACCCTGTGAATCAGGATCAAGTCGGCGGCCTTGCCATCCACCGCCAGCCGGGTGCGGAGCCCGCGTGGGCGGTGAAATATGGCTCTGAATTTTGGAAAACCAAGCCGGTGGAGAAGGCCTCCGCCCGTTCGGCGCACGGCGGGCGGACGCCAGCGCGGACGGATTTATCCCAGGTGATCGAGCGGGTGAACCACGCTTTCACCCCCGGGTCGGATCCGCACGAAGCCGCGGTAAATGCCGGCTCCTACCAGGCCCGCATCACCCGCGACGGGCTG
>CAIMWS010000240.1 GCA_903845125.1 uncultured Verrucomicrobiota bacterium | reverse complement strand
GCTGGTGGCCACCCTGCTGGCCGTCTCGTTCCGCATATGCCCCACGCTGGCGGCGGACGTGCCAAGGGTTGCTGGCCGACCCAACATTGTCTTTTTTCTCGTGGACGATATGGGATGGCAGGAAACGTCGGTGCCGTTCCACAAGGAAACGACCGCTTTGAACCGCCGCTACCGGACGCCCAACATGGAGCGGCTCGCCGCCCAGGGCATGAAGTTCACCCAGGCTTACGCCTCCGCAGTGTGTTCGCCCACCCGTGTCAGCGCGCTGACCGGCATGAACGCCGCCCGGCATCGGGTGACCAATTGGACACTGCGCAAGGATGTTTCACCGGATAATCCGAGCCCGGTCATAAAGCCTCCCGCCTGGAACCTGAATGGCATTTGCACCAACGCGGCCATCGAGCGCACGATGCAGGTCACCCCGCTGCCCGCGCTGCTGCGGGAGTCCGGCTACCGGACCATCCACGTCGGCAAGGCCCACTTTGGCGCCAAGGGCACACCGGGTGAAAATCCACTGAACCTCGGCTTCGACATCAACGTGGCGGGGCACGCGGCGGGCGGGCCGGGCAGTTATTGGGGCCTGAAAAACTTCAGCGCCGGTTGGCGCACCCAACCGCCGGACCTGATATGGGATGTGCCGGGCCTGGCAGCGTATCATGGGCAGGACATCTACCTCACCGAAGCCCTCACGCGGGAAGCGGTCAAGGCCGTCGAGAAATCAGTGGCGGACCGGCAGCCGTTTTATCTGTACCTGGCCCACTACGCCGTCCACGCGCCGTGGGAAAAGGATGACCGTTTCTACCCGAAATACCTGGCGGCCGGCCTGAAACCGTTCGAGGCCACGCTGGCCTCGATGATCGAAGGCATGGATCAATCACTGGGCGACATCCTGGGCGCGCTCGACCGTCTCGGCGTGGCGGACAACACCATCATACTCTTCATGTCGGACAATGGTTCGCCGTCGCAGTGCCCGCCGAATTTGCCGCTGCGCGGCCATAAACTGACGCCCTACGAAGGCGGCATCCGGGAACCCATGATTGTAAAATGGGCCGGGGTAACCATGCCCGGTGCGGTTTGCCGGGAGCCGTTGGTGATTGAGGATTTTTTCCCGACGATCCTGGATCTGGCGGGGGTCGATTGGCGCGGCAAAACCATCCAGCCCGTGGACGGGGTCAGCTTCGTCCCGCTCCTGAAGGGGGAGGGCGGAACTCCGGCGGAACGGGCCTTCGTCTGGCATTTCCCGCACAACTACGGTGGCCAGGGGCCGTTCAGCGCAGTTCGCCAAGGCCCCTGGAAACTGATTTATCATCATGCCAGCCGGCTTTTGGAATTGTTCAACGTGGACGAAGACCTCAGCGAGAAACGGGACCTGGCAAAGGAAAACGGGGCGAAAACCAGGGAACTGGCCGGGCTTTTGGGCGAACGGTTGCGCGCGGAAAGCGCGCTGATGCCCACCGATTTGGCCACCGGCAAAACCATCGAATGGCCCGACCAGGTGGCTGCGAAATCAAGCGCACCCCGCGCGGCCTCGGCGAAGGATTCCGGGGCGGCGGACAAAATCGCCGCCGACTTCCAGGATCCGCCGCTGCGTTACCACTCCTGGCCGCTTTATTGGCTCAATGCCCCGCTGGACAACAACGTGCTCCGCGAGCAGATCCAGGCCATGCGCGACCAGGCTGGTTTCGGCGGCTTCGCCCCCTTGACCTTGGGCGCCGCCCGGCCGGAATACCTGACCGAGGAATATTTTGGCCGCTACGGCCTCCTGCTGGAACTGGCGGAGAAGCTCGGGCTGAAAGTCATCTTCTATGACGACATCAATTTCCCCACCGGAACTGCCGGCGGGCGCCTGGCCCGGCAGCATCCCGACAGCACCCTCAAGAATCTGCGGAAAGTGGAGACCGAAGCCGCGGGATCCCGCCTGGTGGAAAGGCAGGTTCCCCAAGGCACTTTGATGGCCGCCATCGCCATGGAAACCGAGACCCGGCAGCGTGTGGACCTGGCTGGCTTCATCAAGGATGGCCGCCTGGCCTGGCCGGCGCCGCCCGGCGCCTGGAAGATCCTGTTTTTTGTATGCGTGCCGGAGAGCGGATTGGTGGACTACCTGGATCCCGAGGCGGTGAAGCGCTGGATGTCTCTTACCTATGACCAGATTGCCCGGCGCTTTGGCCGGCATTTTGGAACCACCATTGTCCAATCGTTCTTCGATGACGCGGCGATGGTCTATACCTCGGGCGGTCGCACCTGGACGACGGCCTTCAACACAAAATTCAAGCAGAAGCACGGCGCCGATCCAGCGTTGCTCTATCCGGCGTTGTGGTACGATATCGGACCGGACACGGAAGCGGCCCGGGTCGCGTTATTCGGGATGCGTGCCGAGCTGATGAGCGAAGGTTTCGTGCGCACACTGCAGGAATGGTGCGCCGCCCATGGCATCCAGGTTTCGGGCCACCCCGCCGGGAACTACGAGCCACAGCCGGTGGAAGTCAGCGGCGACAACATCAAGTTCTACCAGCACTGCGACATCCCGCTGCTCGACTCGATCCATTATTACGGCCACGGCCGCGATGGCTTCAAGCTGCCCACCTCCGCCGCGTTCACCTATGACCGGCCGGTCACCGCGGTGGAGATTTACGGCAACTACCCGGATAGCAGTGTGGATAAGGCCATGCTCTATCGCTCGGCCATGGAGCTGTATGCCCGGGGGGCGAACCTGATGATCCCGCACGGCATGTGGTATGAGCCGGCGAAAATGCACATTCCACCCGAGTTTTCCCACCGCAATCCGCGCTTCGGCGCCGAGTTGCCCGCCTACAACCAATTTGTGGGCCGGTGCAGCCTGATGCTGCAAGGTGGCCGGCATGTGGCGGACCTGGCGATGCTCTACCCGGTCGTGGCCCTGCAGGCGGCTTATCAGTTCGATGTGCCGGGGCACCGGCAGCCGAATTGGGGCAAGGATGCGCCACCGGAGGCCGATTACTTGAGGCTCAGCGGCCGGCTCACCGGGCAGGTACGCCGGGATTTCACCTTTCTCCACCCGGAGATCCTCGACCAGCGTTGCCGGGTGGAAGGGCCCATTCTGCGGCTGGGCAATGCCAGCAATTGGGAGGACTACCGCGTGGTCATCATTCCGGGTGGCAAAGTGATCTCCTGGAACAACCTGCGGAAGATCCGGGCCTTTTGGGAGCAGGGCGGCCGCGTGGTGGCCACCACCCAGCTACCCTATAAGTCCAGCGAGTTCGGCCATGACGCCGAGGTTCAGCGCACGATCACGGAGATGTTCGGCCCGGTGGTTGCGGGCGCCACGGCGAGGGCCACCTCACAGCCTTATCACATCCGCCTGGAGGCGGCCGGCTCCACGATCAAGACTTACGTCAAGGGGGTGCTGGTGGATGTGACCGTGGATGAGACGTTCCGGAAAGGGACCATTGGCTTCCGGGAATCAAACGATGAGCGGGCGGGCATCGCCCGGCTGAAGGTCACTTCGCTGGCGGGGAACATCCTGTTCCAGGACGATTTTTCCGCCGGCCTGGGGCAATGGACCAACACGCAGAACACCAGCATCAGCCACGGCTGGCTGACGGTTGGGGAAAACCGCGCCATGCGCTGCCGGGCCGGCGCCGGCTGGACCGATTACGTGATCGAGGCGGACTTAAGCACCAATGACGCGCCCGCCGGCCTGGTCTTCCGTGCTTCCGAGGACGGGCGCAACCATTACCTGTGGCAGTTCTGGCCCGCCCAAGAGCAGTTGCGCCCGCACGAGCTGGTGGGTGGCCGCTATTCGGTGATCAAGGACGTTTCGTGCGTGGATATGGATGAAGGCGTGAAGCCGTTTGTGGTGCGGAGCAACGCCCGCGGCGGCAAGGCTTATTTTGCCGCCAATCCCACCGCCGGGACGCTGGCGGCCATCCTGGATGACGCCCTCCCCGTCGCCGATGTGGCCCTGGAAAATCCTCCCGCGGCCAATTCGGGCGGCGGCATGTTGTCCTATCTCCATAAGGTTAAGGATGACGCTGACCTCTATTACTTTGCGAATTCCAGCAATGACCGCGTGGATGCCTGGGTCCGGTTGCGCGGCCGGCACACGCTGCAGTGGTGGGATCCGCACACCGGCGCGATGCGGCCAGCGGACTGCTCGCACGCCACGGAGCAGGGCCAGGAAATCACCCGCGTGCATCTCCTCCTCGAACCGGTGAAGTCGGTCTTTCTCACGGCGGCGCGTCCACCAGCCGCCGCCAAGTGAAAAGGCTGTAGAATAGGAGCGTGAAAGCCACCCCCGACCCGCTTCCCCAGAATTCAACCCATGGAGCCAGGCCAATCTTCCCTTGGCGTCGCCTTGCTGTTGGGGGCGCTGGCCAGCCTGTCTGCGCCGCCCAGGCCACCGCCCGGGCGGCCGGCGGAATTCCAGCCCTTCCGACCTCCGCTCAGCACGGAGCAATTGGCGGCGGAATATTCGGCCGCCCAGATGCAGCGGGCGGAGACGGAACTCCAGGAGATTCAGCAAGCCAACGAGCGCGGACCGTGGAAGCCCACCTGGGAGTCGCTCGATCAGCACCAGGCTCCGGAATGGTTCCGGGATGCCAAGCTGGGGGTGATGCTGAACTGGGGAATGCACGCTGTGCCCGCCTGGGATAAAAAACGCGGCGGAGCGATGTATCCGGATGCCTACGGATGCGCCATGTATATCGATCCGGAGGTGCGGGCGCACCATGCCCAACACTGGGGCGCTGATTTCCAGTGGGACGACTTCCTGCCCCTGTTCCAAGCCGAGGCTTATGATCCGGAGGCGCTGGCCAGCCTCTACCAGGAAGCCGGGGTCCGCTATCTCATCACCATGTCCAAACACCACGACGGTGTCGCCTGGTGGGATTCGCAGTGGACGAAACGCAACTTTGTCCAGTTGGGGCCGAAGCAGGATTTGCTCACCCCCCTGCTGGCGGCGGCGAGAAAACGGAACCTGAAGGTGGCCTTGTATTTCTGCTATGAGGAATGGGCAACCGCCATGCTGGGCGAGGACGGCCGGGCGTGCTGCCGCCTCTGGAATTGGGGCAGTTACGCGGGCACGCATCCGCTGACCCCCGAAAACCAGCGGCGGATCTCGGGTAATATCCCGGTCAGGAACTACTACGACCATTACCTGGCGCCTTTGGTCAAGGAGATGATTGACCGGTTTGACCCCGACGGGCTTTGGATGGATGGGGAATGGGCCACGCCGGCGGAAACCCTCCGCAGTCGCGAGTTGGCGGCCTACTTTTACAATCGCGCCCAGGGGCGCAAGGAAGTGTTCATCAACGACCGCTATGGCCTCGGCACGCGGGACCGGCACGGCGATGTGTTCTGCAGCGAGTATAATACCACGCAATCCTTCACCCATCCCTGGGAAGAATGCCAGGGCATCAGCCAGTCGTTCGCCTTCAATTATGAAGATAATGATCAATCGCTCGGGCCGCCCGCCCGGTTGATCCACCTATTCATCGACATTGTGAGCCGCAACGGAAACCTCGCCATCATCGGCGGGCCGGCTGCGGCAGGCCGGTATCCCGGCAGCGTGGTGCAACGCTTGCAGGCCCTGGGCGCGTGGCTGAAGGTCAACGGCGAAGCCATTTACGCCACGCGCGTTCTGCCTCCGTATCAGGAGGGCAGTGTTCGTTACACCCGCAGCAAGGATGGCAAATTTGCCTACGCCATCTGCAAAGCATGGCCGGGGACCAGCCTGGCGCTCCAAGGGGTTCGGGCGGAAAAAGGCGCCCGGATTTTCATGCTGGGCGCCGCCGAGCCGCTGGCCTGGCGGCAGGACGGGCAAACGCTGGCCATCGGCATCCCGGCGGCATTGCAGGACGAGCCCGGGCGGCCGTGCCAGCATGCCTGGGCCATCCGGATCCCCATGGAACCCAAGGCGGTGATCAGCCGGAACGGCCTGCATGCGCCGGTCAAGCTCGAATCCCTCGGGAAATGCGACCAGGTTGTCTATACGCTCGATGGCAGCGAGCCTGCGCCCGGTTCGACACCTTATGCCGGCCCGGTGCCGCTGCCGGAAGGGACGGTGGTGCTCAAGGCGGGGTGCGTGCGCGCCGGCCAGCGGGTGGGGCAAACCGTTTCCGCCCGGCTCCAGACCAGCCCGCCGGTTCCGCCCCGGCCGGACGTCCATCTCGACACGCTGAATCCAATCACGTTCAAGACGGCCTGGCAGGCCCCGGGGGTCACGGACTGGCGCAAACTCAACTGCCATGGCCAGCCGCTGAAGGTAGGCGGCGTGACCTTCGCCCGCGGAGTGGGCCTGCACGCCCCGGGCGAGGCCGCCTTCGCCGTCCAGCCGTCTTTCCGGCGGTTCGTCTGCCGGGTGGGCATCGACGATGCCGCCAAAGGCCAGGGCAGTGCCGTGGTGAAGGTGTTCCTCGGCGGCCGGATGTTAAGCCAGACCCCTGTGCTTACCGGCCTGGACGGCCTGTGGAACATCAATGTCCCGCTCGCTGGCGCAACGGAGGCTTCCCTCCTGCGCCTCGTGCTCGAGGACAACGCCGATGGGATTCACGGCGATAATATCGATCTGGTGGACGCCGGTTTTATTACTCAACCATGAACTCCAAAACCATGCGCTTGATGGAAATCGTCACTCAAGTTCCCCATCTCCAGCCGGGACGGGGACCCCGGCCTTCAGCGCCAGCCCAAAGGCACGGCTCGCAAGCGGTGGCGCCGGGGGGCGCCGCCGCCATCCGGCCGCCTTGGGTCCGGTGGCTTGGCGTGGCGATGGTGGCGGCCAGTGCGGCTGGGGCACCGGACTCTTTCTCAGCGCCCGCCGCGCCCGCCGCGCCGGCGGCGGCCCAGCCGGCCTTCTTTCCGGTGCGCTTCGGCGCGGCCAAGCCTCGTGGCTGGATCCTGGAACAGCTGCGCCGCGACCTCCGGGATGGCTTCGCCGGCCATCTGGATGAACTGTGCCATGAAGCCGCCAGCGACATTTTCGCCAGCGGCCGCAACCGGCCGGGGAAACCCAACGCGGGCAACGCCGAGGCGGTCGCCTGGTGGAACGGGGAGACCGAGGGCAACTGGCGCTGCGGGCACCTGATGATGGCGTGCCTGACTGGCGAGCCGGAGGCCATGGCCAAGGCGAAAGCCTACCTCGAACATATCCTCGCCGCGCAGGATGCCGACGGTTACCTGGGCATTTTTTCCCCCGAGCTGCGCTACCGGGGCCAGGGGGAACTTTGGACACAGACCTGCCTTTTCCGCGGCCTGCTCGCCTATGCGGAGGCGACCGGCGATGACCGGGTCTGGCGGGCGGTTCAGCGGGCGGTGGACCGCACCCTGGACGGCTACGCGGCCGGCCGGCAAATCCAGTTCAGCCAGCATGACCATATGTACGGGGATGTGCTCGAGCAGTTGCACGCCAGGACCGGTCATCCGAAATACCTGGACTTTGGCCTCCGCCTCTACCGCGAATGCCCCAATCTGAAAGCGCTTCTCGAAACCCCGGAAATAAAACGGGCGGATGGCCAGACAATCTTCAATGACTGCTTTTGGGGCGGCCACGGCGCCACCGTGACCGAATCCATGCGCCTGCCGCTTTGGCTCTGGCTGGCCACCGGGGAGGAGCCATACCGGCGGATTGCGACCGGGATGGTCGCCGCCATGGACCGCTGGATCATGCCCAGCGGCGCGTTGGTCAGCCAGGAGGGCATCGCCGCTCCGCCGCACCCGTGGCAGGCGGGCTATGAATATTGCACCATCCTCGAAAGGGAATCCACCTTGCTCAGCGCCGCCCGGAAATTCGGGGACGCCAGCTGGGCGGGGGCGGCGGAGCACCTCTGGGTCAACGCGGCCCAAGGCTCCCGGGTTCCGGACGGCACCGCCGTCATCTATTGTTCCCCCGAGAACCGGCTGTCGGTGAATGACGAGTTCGGCCGCCGCCAGCGGTTCTCGCCCTCGCACCAGCAGGTCGCCGTTTGCTGCAATCCCAACTCCACCCGTGTGGCGGCCTATTACGTCGCCCATTCCTGGGTGCGCCCCAACACCGCAGAGCCGGCCATTGCCGCCCTGCTTTACGGCCCGTCGGAATTGACCACGGAAATCGCCGGGACCGCCGTGGCCATCGAGGAAAAAACACTCTATCCTTATGCGGGCGAGGTGGAGTTGACGGTGCGTCCTTCCCAGCCGGCCAGCTTCTGCCTGTGGCTGCGCCATCCGGCCTGGTCGGGTGGCGCCCGCATCGCCTGCCCCGGCGCCGGCATCCGTCTCACCAACGGGTTCTGGCAGGTACGGAAGACCTGGAATCCAGGCGACAAGGTGACGATCCAATTCGAGCAGGTCATCCGCGAGGTGCCGGCCATCAACGGCGAAGTGGCCCTCCAATACGGACCGTTGCTTTATGTCTTGCCCGTCCCGGGAACGGCCCGGACAGTCAAGACCTATGGCCGGTCCGGCTTCGAAGACTATCTGGTGTCCGCCGATACCGGTGAAGACAAACAGGCGCTCCTGGCCTCGCAGCGGGCCAGCCCGGGTTTCGGGTTCACCCCCAAACACGTCCGCGCCGCCGCCGCCAATCCCGACCGCCCGCTCGATGACCCGCCGGTCGTGCTGGAAGGCCAGTTGGTCAGCGAGTTCGACGGAACGCCCGCGACGGTCCAGTTGGTGCCGATGGGCGCCCGGAGTGCCCGGTTGCGGCAGGTGACGTTCCCGGTGGTTTCGGCCACCCGGAAAACCCGCCCGTTCGGCCGTTTCCTCAATCCTGGTTCAGCGGCGGCGATCCCGGCCCCGGCGGGCACTCACCCGATGTTCAGCCAATGGCTGGTGGGGGGAAAGCGGGCCATTACCTGCCGCTTCGCGGCGCAACCGGCAACGCCGTATCAGGTATTCGTCGGATTCAACGAGGGATGGTGGGACAAGCCCGGGCAGCGCTTGATGGACCTCGAGTTGGCCGGGAAGGTGGCCGCCACGGTGGATTCGTTCCAGACGGCCAAGGGCACGCCTTCCGGGCATCTCTTCCCCGTGGTCACCGATGCGCAAGGCCGGTTGGACGTGCGCATCGGCCCGCACCCGGGGGCGCCGGACCTGAACCCGGTGGTGTGTGGGGTCTTGCTGTTCCCCGGCGGCGCCGCCCTCGAGGCGGACGCCATCGTCCACCAACGCGGGCCAAAACCGCTGGCCGCCGTTCTGGCGGGGGCGCCGGTGGCTGATGAAGCGGCCGGGATTATCCCTGCCGGAGCGCCGGGGAACCAGTCTGGCCCCAGCCTGGTACGCTAAACCTCCCGGGAGGATTGTGCTGGGGGCGGAATTGATCCACCATGCGTCCCTGGCGAATGCAAAAGGAAAACATATGACAAAAAAAAACCTGGCTCGAACGGCGGCGATGGGCTTCATCGCTGCGCTGACTCTGTCCCTACTGCCGCCCCTGGCTGCGGCCGCGGAACCCCCGGCGCCTAAAGACGCTCCCGGGGAAGCGGCGCCGATCAACCGTGCCACGCTGGACGCCTGGTCGGCCCCCTACCGGGGCTGGCATTACCGCACCGCCCCGGTGATCCCCTCGGATCTCAAGATTCCCGGCCACGAAAAATTTCACAGTTTCGACGTGCCGACGGTTTACCAATTGCCCGGCCGGCCGGGGACATGGTACATGAGCTTCATCGGCTTCAATGGGCAGGGCTACAATTCCTTTGTGGCGGAGAGCACGAACCTGGTGCAATGGACCAGCCCGCGCCTGGCCATGGGCTTTGGCCCGCCCAATGAATTCGATCATGGCGGCTGTGTCATTGGCGCGTTCCTCTATGAATCTTACGACATCGCCGCGCCGCGCCTGTTGAAAAAACGGGATGGCCGATATTGGACTCTCTACGGCTGCTATCCGCTGCAAGGCGGTTATGAGCTGCGGCCCGGATATGAGGGGGTGGCAGTGAGCGAGGACGGACTGGTTTGGCGCCGGGCCAGGAACACGCCGATCCTGGCGGTGCAGGATGCCGATTGTGGCGCCTGGGAGAAAGACTGCATTTACCAGCCCTGGCTGGTCGAGGACCGTGGCCTGTTCTACAACTTCTACAACGCCGCCCATGGCGGGACCGAGCAGATGGGGGGCGCCACCTCCACCAACTTGCTCGACTGGAAGCGTTACCCCGCCAACCCCATCGTCCGGGTGCGTCCCGGTGGCTACGACGAACAGTTCTGCTCCGATGGCAAGGTGTTTCGGGATGGGGACCACTGGGTGATGTTCTACTTCGGCGTAGGCCGGGGCGGCGCGCATATCATGGCCGCCTTCTCCCGGGATCTGCGGCACTGGGCTGCTCATCCCGAGCCCCTTTACCAGGCCGGCGGGCATCCCGGCGGTTTGGACAAGCAGTATGCCCACAAAATCTCCCTGGTCCGCAATCCCGCCACCGACACCTTTTACCTCTTTTACTGCGCCTGCGGGAACCAGGGGCGTGGCATCGGCCTGCTGACCAGTCGGAAGCTGGCCACCAATCAGGACTGAGCATATAATCCGCTATGAACAGAAATTTATTGCCTGGCATCGGAATGCTGCTGATCGCCGCCTCCCAAGCGCTGGCTTTGCCGCCCGGCGAAAACGCGCCGGCGGGCTTGCGCTGGGACCAGCGGGATGGCGCGGCTGCGTTGCTCCACAACGGAACTGTCCTATGGCAGTTCAATTACGGAACCAACCAGCCCAAGCCCTTCTTCCACCCAGTGGCCTTGCCGGAGGGGCCGGTCCTCACCGTGGACCGTCCCGCCGACCATCCGTGGCATCACGGCTTGTGGTTTGCCTGGAAATACATCAACGGTGTCAATTACTGGGAGCCAGGCTCCGGGGCGGCCCTGAGCGACGGACGCACCGAATGGCGCGCTGCCCAGGTGGAACTGCATGGAGATTTTTCCGCCCGGATCGTCCTGGATCTCCGCTATCGTCCGGCGGGCAAGGATCCGGTGCTGGCCGAGCACCGCGTCATCGAGATTTTCCCGCCGGATGCCGGGGGAGCATATCTTATGGATTGGTCCCTGGCTTTTACCGCCGCCGGCCAGGAAGTCGAGTTGAGCCGCACGCCGATCCCGGGTGAGCCCAATGGCGTGGCCTGGGGCGGCTACGCTGGATTGTCGGTGCGTTTTGCGAACCAATTGTCCGAGGCGCGGGCCGTCTCCAGCCAGGGCCTGGTTGAATTCAAAGGCGGCACTTACCGCGGCAAGGCGTCAGCCATGGACTACTCCGGCCTCCTCGGCCAGCGCGAAGTGGGCATCGCCATTCTGGATCATCCGGATAATCTCAATAGTCCCTCTCCGTGGTACGCGATTCGGGACAACACCATGCGTTACTTCAGCCCCGCGGTGCTCTGTTTCCAGCCCTGCACCATTAAGGCGGGGCAAACCTTGCGTCTGCGCTACCGGGTGGTCATCCATCCCGGCCGGTGGGATGCGGAAAAACTGCGTTTGCAGAGCGGACAATATTCGCATCCGCGGTCCCAGTGATCTTATTCCGCGGCCGGCGTTTCGCCAGGTTCCAAGCCTATGCAACTGAGTGGCCGGCAAATCCATTGCCGGCCACCGCTCTACTCAGTCCTGGGCCTGAGCGAAAAAACCATCCACACCTTTAAGGTCTGGTTGATGGAATAGCTGGGGGTCCAAACCACGCCCGAGCTGGTGGCCTGCCAACGGGTCTTGCATGGCCCGCTGGATTAGCAGGCCTTCGTTAGGCCACCGCGGGCAGTCGCCGGGGCCGCGCGGCGGAGGTGAGTGGTTCGGAAAGGCGGCCGGAATCAGGCCAGGGCCTTGGCGGCGACGGCCTTCAATTTGCGCAAGCCGGTTTTGGCCACTTCCATGACGTCCTGTTTGTAATATTCCTGGTTGAACAACTCCAGGGATAGGACGGGCCGGGCGCCGCCGGCGAGGCACAGGCGCAGGATTTCGGGCAGGGGGCCCACGCCATCGCCCGGGAACACCCGGTGGCCGTCGTTGGCCTGGTCGCGGGGAGGGTTGGCCGGAAAATCGTTCATGTGCAGCACAGGCATGGCCTGGGCGCTGAGCAAGCGCAGCCCTTCAAAGGGCGAGCCGCCACGGTACATATGGAAAACGTCCGCCAGGACACAGGCCTTGGGGTGGCCGCTTTCCACGGCGATGGAAACCGCGGTGCACAGTTTGCCGATGGCCGGATGTTTGCCCCAAAATTCCAGGATCGGCGTCACCCCGGTGCGGTCACCCAGCTCCAACAGTTGGTGATACCGCTCCGCGATACGCTCCGTCTCCATGCGTTGCTGGAGACCGGCCGGAGGGGCGGCCATGCGCCGGGCGCCGAGCTGGGCGAGGGTATCCATATCCTTTTTGGCCTGCTCGAATGCCTTGGCCCGCTGGCTGTCGTCGTCCACCGCCCAGCTGATGAAACCGATGGCCCCTTCGACGGTCAGGCCGCCGTCATCGAGCCGCTGGCGCAAATCCTTGAGGGAACCGCCGCTTTGCAGGTAGCGCTGGAGGTTGTCCATCCACGGTTCAATGGCCTGGTAACCGGCCTGGGCGGCGATTTCGACTTCGCGATCGATGGGCTGCTTGTGCCCCCGGATGGTACCGGTGTTCAGGCAGAAGCGGAAGCCGGATGCCCCGGATTCGGTTTCGGCGCGGGCTGCCGGCTGGGAGGTTCCTATAATGCCGCCCAAGGCGGCCGCGGCGCTGGTGGATAGCCATTGCCTGCGGTTGATTGTGTTGAGCGCATCCCGTTTGGAGTCGGATTTCATGTTTAATCGTCTTTTTATCAGTTAAGCTCCGGCTGGCACATCCTGCCAAGGCATGGATCTCGGTCAAGATAGGATAGCCGGATAATGGGGGCAATTCCTTTCATGAGCCATCGCCAAGTTGCAGCTCCAGAATCCGCAGGCGGGCCAGGCGATGGCAGCCAGGGCGGCCAAACAGAGCAAAAAAGCGGCCCCAATGGCACTTGGATCCCACGTCCACGACGGCGTGGAAACCGGCATCGTTTTCCTGGTATTGGCCGGTGAACAAGATTTTTTTCTTCAGGCTGGCGGAGGGGATGGTGAGGCAGTATCCCGCCCCGTCACGCACCAGGGTGAAGGCCACGTGAGATTCGCGCAGCCAGGTTTGGAACCGCTGGCTGGCGCGGGGAAAATCCCCGGCTTCCAAATGGATTTCCACCTGGGCCCGGTGGAAAGTGCCGGCTACGAAACCTTGCTCCCAGCCCAGGAACACGAAACCGCCCAGGTCCGTGCCTGGGCGCAAGGTTTTTTGGATTTCAGCTGCATCCCAGGCTTTGAATCCAAAGACCGTGTGGCCGGAAAAAATGGGAAACTGGTCTTGCAGCTCCCGCCGGGTGAACAATTCCTCGCGGACCGAGAGGAGATGGGCGGTCAGACCGGGGAACTGGCGGAGGCATTGGGCCAGCAGGCGGGCAGACAGCCATTCCGGGGCGGCGCCCGCCCAGGCATCGGGTATTTGGACCCGGGCCAAGGCCGGTTTGAGCCGGGCCTTTTGATCCATGAGCTCGCGGAATTCGCGGAGCCAATCGGGATGCGGGGGGGGCACCAATCGGTGGTTGACAATGGCTTTGCGTTCGCGCGGTTCACAAGCGCCGCAAGCCTGGCAGTGGCCGGGCCGGGTTTCGTGCCCCAGGCAGTAGCCCACATCCACGCCGGTTTTATTCCGCTGGTATTGCTCGAACAAGAACGCGTTGGTCACGGAGCCTTGGACCCAGCCGCTGGCAAACGGGTAATCGGCCGGCTTTTCCCCCAGGAACGCCTGGTTCCACAGGCCATGGGATTCCAGCCATTCGCGCGTCAATTGCCAGGCGGCTTCGGGGAGCGGTTCATCCAGGCAAAAATCCGCTTCCGCCAGCCGGAGCAGAAGCTGGGAGGCCCAGGGGCCGCCCATGGCCAAAACCTGGCTGACGGAATAATCCGGCCAGTGGGCGGCGAGCCGGAATTCGAAGCCGTGGTTGCTGCAGGCGGATTGGACGGCGGTCAGCAGCGGCGCCCAAGCTTGGGGATCCAGGCACAAACGGTCGAATTGGAACGGAGTGCCGGGCATGCGCACCAGCAATCCGAAGCTGAACAGGATCCGCAATCCCGGATTGCGTTGCTGACGCCAGGCCTTCAGGCGTCGGACGAAGGCACCAAACTCGGCCAGGTCAGGGCCTTCCTCGTGGCCCGTCAGAATGAAAAAGAGCTTGAGCTCGCGAATCCGCTGGCCGAGCAGTTGCTGCAGCACCGTGTCCACCTCGGCGGCGGGGAGGGTTTTGTTGAGGAGGTTGCGCTGGCGCTGGCTGATGCCCTCGATCCCCAGGGTGAAGGTGCTTTTGCCAGCGATGATTTCCGCGGCCAGCAGCCAGGGGGCGGAACGGAGGATATCGACCCGCTGGCTTTTGAAGCCCACCTGGTTGAAAAGTCGGCTGAACTCGAGCAACAAATGGCCAATTTGGCTGTGCGTGTTGAAATTAAAACTGTAAATCTCGAGGGTATCGGCGCCTTTGCACTGCTTGACCCGGCGCGCCGCCTCGAGCAGTCCCGGGGCGGATAATTCCCGGTAGGGCTTGCGATCAAAGCCTTCAAAGCAAAAGGAGCAGTTGGCGGGGCAGCCCAAATTGATGGGCAGCCGCAAGGTGCCGGCCTCGGCCCCGTTCAAGACCGGGAAGCGGGCTGGCAACCGGCCGGCCTCGGGAAGCTCCCAGCGCGCCTTGGGGATGGGGGCCTGCATTTCACCCGCCAGCCACCAACCGCTGCGGCCATGGGCAGCCTGCCGCAAACGCTGTTTTTTCGGTGTGCCCCTGGCGGCGCAGAAGTCGGCGATAAAATGCTCCACCTGCTCCTCGCCTTCGCCCACAAATAAGGCATCGGCGATGCAGTCCCCGCCGGGCAGGATCAAGGCATGCGCGGCGGCGGCATTGGAGCCGCCCAGGATTATGGGAGGGAGGGAATCCGGGCGCTGGGAAGCCAGCCAGGGCAGGCCGGAATGCTTCAATAAAAAGGGGAGGTTGATCAGTTCCAAAACGTAGGAATTGGACACCAGGACCAGGTCGAAATCCTCCAGGCTATGGCTGGATTGAGTGCCCACCACGAAAGGGATGCCATTTTTTTGGAGAAGGTCGCGGTCGTGGAAGGCCGGCAGGAAGGCTAAATCAAGGTAAGCCTGTTCCACGGCCCGGCGCACGGCATCGCACAGAAAAAGGTGGGGCAGGGAAGGTTCCATGACCTGCCAGGGCGACAGGCGCAAAATCAACACGCGGAGCGCAGCCTGGTGGAACTCGGGGTTTTCAAAGGTCGGGTTGCCTGCCGGCGCATACAGTCCGGCATCCTGCATGCCTGCCCAGTGCTTGCGGAAAAAAGGACGGTGGCTGCTCATGGGATAACCTGGGCAGAAAGCGGATTCCAAGCGGCCCGGCCCCGGTGGCAATAACGGCAGGAACTGCCCCGGATCCGGACGCTATGGTTTGCCGGAGGCTGGCGCCACCACTGGTGATGCTTGATCAACATGGCCGCATTATACACCGGTTTGAAAAACGGTGGAGAACTTTACACTCCGGCCTATCGACCTTACTTTGACACTGTGCGCGAAAATTTGAAAAAGCGAGTCGTGGTGGGAATGAGCGGCGGAGTGGATTCTTCGCTGGCGGCGGCTTTGCTCCAGGAGCAGGGCTTCGAGGTGATCGGCATCACTTTGAAGCTCTGGCCACAGAATTGCTCCGCCCGGGCGGAGGACAAGTGCTGCGGCCCCCAGGCGGTGACCGATGCCCGGGCCGTCTGTGACAAGCTCGGTTTGCCATTCTATGTGGCCGACGAGGTGGAGACTTTCCAACACGAAGTGATCCATTATTTCGCGACCGAGTATCAGGCTGGCCGTACCCCCAACCCCTGCATCCTATGCAATGAAAAAATCAAGTTTGGCGTTTTATTGAAAAGAGCCAAATTACTGGGGGCCCAGTTTATCGCCACCGGCCATTATGCCCGCGTGGAAATGCATCCCGCATCTTCCCGGCGGCTTCTGAAGCGTGGCCAGGATCCTGTCAAAGACCAGAGTTACTTCCTGTTTTCGCTGAACCAGGAGCAATTGGCGCACACCCTTTTTCCGCTGGGCCACCTGACCAAGGAGGAAACCCGCGAGCGCGCCCGGCAACTGGGGCTGAAAACTGCCGAAAAAAAAGAGAGCATGGAAATCTGCTTTGTCCCCGACAACAACTACGGGAAATTCCTGATTGATGTGGCCGGCATCACGCCACACAAAGGAGAGATGGTGGATACGCAGGGAAAAGTATTGGGTTACCACCAAGGCATAGAATTTTTCACCATTGGCCAGCGCAAACGGCTCGGGATATCGTCGCCACGGCCGCTTTACGTCCTCGCCCTGGATGGGGAACGGAACCGGGTGGTTCTAGGGGAAGAGAAGGAACTGGCCACGCATTCGTTCATGGTGGAGCGCTGCAATTGGGTTGCGTTGGCGGAACCGCCGGAAGAATTTGAGGCGTTGGTGCGGATCCGGTACAAGCACCAAGGCTGCCGGGCAAGGATCAAGGTCCAGGGCAACGGGCAGGCTCAAGTTTTACCGCTGGAACCACAGCGGGCAGTAACGCCAGGCCAGGCTTGTGTGTTTTACCAGGATGATCAAGTCCTGGGGGGCGGATGGATCCAGAAACCGGCCAGTCCCGAGTGGCCCGCCATCCCTTTGTAACCGGTTCTGGTGCTTAAGCTATGAACAAACGCAATCCCTATCGCGTGGTGCTGGTGACGGCCCCGGATCTGAAGACAGCGCGCCAATTGGCCAAGCTGGCCTTGGAAGCGAAACTGGTGGCCTGCGCCAACCTGGTTCCCGGTTTGGAATCCCATTATTGGTGGCAAAACAAATTGGACCGCAGCCGGGAGATATTGATCCTGTTCAAGACCGTGCGCCAGCAGGTTTCCACCTTGCAGGAACTGATTCTGGCCCACCATCCTTATCAGACACCGGAGTTTGTGACCCTGGAAATTCAGGAAGGGAGTCCAGGTTACCTCGAGTGGATCGCGGCATCCGCAAGCAAAACCTGAATCTTTGGGCTGGCTGCAACGTCAAAACCTTTCAGAAACGGCCCTTTCGATGGGGATAAAATGAGCTTGGAATCGTCGGTGAACCCCTGGCTTCACCAGTTTCAGCTTGCGGAAGAGGCGGTTAGTTTGCTAAAGATGAAAGTCAAATATGGCAGCAATAGGTCGATTTCAAAAAGGCGATGACATTTTCTACGCGAAAGTGGTCGATGGCGAACTGCACCGTTTGCAGGGTGATGTGTTCGGCTCGCCATCGTTTGAGAAAAAAGCCACTTCGCCCAAAGGAGTCAAGACCTTGGTGCCTGTCACCCCATCGAAAGTCATCGCCGTGGGGTTGAATTATGCCGATCATGCGCGCGAAACCGGCAAGACGGTGCCCAAAGAGCCGCTTTTCTGGCTGAAGGCTCCCAGTTCCCTGCTTCCCGATGGCGGGAAAATAGAAATCCCATTCCCCACGCACCGCACCGATTTTGAGGCGGAACTGGCCATTGTCATCGGCCGGCGGGTGCGCAATGTCACGGCAGCGGCGGCGGCGCGCTACATCTTCGGTTACACGAGTGCGCAGGATATCAGCGATCGAACGATCCAAGGCTCCGAGAGCCAGTGGGCGCGGGCCAAGTCATTTGATACGTTCACTCCGCTGGGGCCGTATGTGGAAACCAAAATCGACCCGCATGATTTGACGGTGCAGTTGTTCCAGAATGGCCAATTGCGCCAAAACAGCAACTCCAGCCAGATGATTTTCAACTGTTTTGAGTTGGTGAGCTTCATCTCCACCAATATGACCTTGCAGCCCGGCGATGTGATCCTGACCGGCACCCCGAGCGGCATCGGGCAAATCGAGTCGGGCGACCGCTTGGAAGTGCGGATTCAAGGACTGGCCCCCTTGCTGAACACGGTCAAGTAACCGGTCTCCCGCTTTTTTCCAAGCCGTGACGGAACCTTGGGTCGGTCACGGCTTGACCTTTCCTTTTTTTTACCGGGGCCGGAACAGGATTTCTTCGACAATCACCCTTTGGGGCAGGCTGATGGCGAGCCAGGCGCATTGGGCGACATCCTCCGGCTGCATCATGAGCTGTCGTTGCTCCGGGCTGGGTGGATTGGGGCGCAGGTTGAGCAGGGGGGTGTCGATGTCGCCGGGCAGCAGCGCACAGGCGCGGATGCCGTTGGCCTTTTCTTCCGCGTTGATGGATTGGGTGAGACCGGCCAGGCCGAATTTCGATGCCACGTAGGCGGGGCCAGCTTTGGGGCTGGCTTGCTTGGCAGCGTCCGAAATCACGTTTACCACGGTGCCGCAGCGGTGTTTGCGCATCACCGGCAAAAATGCCTGGGTGCATAAATAGGCGCCGGTCAGGTTGGTTTCGAGGATGTGCTGGTAATTCCCATAGGTCAGCTCGGCCAGGGAACGCTTGGGAGTGTTGGTGCCAGCCGCATTCACCAGGGCATCGACCTTCTCAAACAGGGCCAGCACGCGCTGGGCCATTTTATCGACTGCTTCCGGGCTGGTGATATCGCAAGGGCACGGCAGGATCAAAGATCCCGCTTCACCCGCCAGGAGCACCGTTTCCTGAAGGGCGGAGGATCGGCGGCCCACGATGGCGACATGCCATCCTTGGCGAGCCAATAACAAAGCCACTGCCCGTCCCACTCCACTGCCGGCGCCGGTGACCACGGCGGCATTTTTTACAATACTCATCGGATGCAAACATGAATAGGCGACGCACGGATAAAGACAATCCCTATTTTAAACCCGGAAAAATAAAAAAGGGCCGGCAAGGCAAAGCCGGCCCCTGAAAATGATTCCTGGATGCGGTTAGCTGAGTTTCGGCAGCGCGGTCCAGGAGCCTTTTTTCTGGCTGCTCTTGATGCAGGTTTCGATGAAGGCAATACCCATCTGGCCGTCGCAGACGTTGGCGTAGCGCGAGCCGTCGCAGGCGAATGCCTGACCGGCTTTCCATTTGCGCACATCGTCCTCAAAACAACGATGCAGCCGGGCGAAGGCGTCATGGAAGGCTTCCCCATGGCCGGAAGGAATGGTCGGCTCGGCCATGAGATCGGCCGGGAGATCCTTGAAGAATCCGTCATTCGCCTTGACCTCGCCGCGCCAGTAAACGCGATCCGGCTGGCCGGACAAGTTGATGACGAGGCATTCGGGCTCTTCCTGGCGCCAGCGCAAGGTGCCCTTGGTGCACACCACTTCCAGGCCCAGATCGTTCTTGTGCCCGATGCTGATCTGGGAAGCGCGGACCATGGCTTTGCCGCCGTTGCTCAGTTCGCAGTAAACGGTGAAGTGATCGTCCAGCGCGCGGCCGGGGACGAAGGTTTCCATGTGGGCGGAAACTTTGGTCACGTTCAAGCCCGTCACATAGCGCAACTGCATCAGGGCATGGGTGCCGATATCGCCGCCGCAGCAACTGCCGCCGGCTTTCTTGGGATCCACGCGCCAGGTCGCCTGCTGGTTGCCGGTGGCCTCAAATTTCGTCGCGAGCCAGCCTTGGATATAATAGGCGTCCACCCAGCGGATATCGCCCAACAAACCGCTCTGGATGATGAATCGGGAAAGGCGGGTGGTCCAATGCCCGAGATAGGTATGGGCTACGCCGAACGGGATGTTCTTGTCCTTCACCGCTTTCACCAAGGCATTGGCTTCCTTCAGATTAACCGTCAGCGGTTTTTCGCAAAACACCGGGAGGCCAGCCTTGATGCACTTCATGGCGGGATCGAAATGCACATGGTTGGGGGTGACGATCAGGGCATAATCCAAGCGTTCGTCTTCCGGCAGTTTGGCCTGGGCGGCGATCATTTCATCATAGGAACCGTAACCTTTGATCGGGTAGGGCCATTTTTCGGCTTCTTCCATGGCGATCTTGGCATCGGGGAAGAGCGCGCCTGCCACAACGCGGCGGGTGCCGTCAAAATGAATCGCTTTTTGGTGTGGTTGGACGATGAAAGCTCCCTTGCCACCGCCAATGAGACCTACATTCAGGGGTTTTTTGGCCATAATCTCGTATAATAATTATTTTTTTCTGGTTTCAACTTCGCCCGGGGCTCCCGCAGGGGCCTTTCAGCGAGTCCGGATTGTCGTGAAGAGTGTAAAAAACCCTTTGCTGATTTCAAGAAATTTATTTGGTTGGATGGGGATTGGGTCCACGCCACGGTAATCAAGGATGGGAGCGTAAAATGCGGCCGCCACAAAAGAAGATGTTGAATTGCCCCGGGCAGACCCTATACTTTTTTTGAAGGCTGGCTAATCAAAGCCTGTAAAAATCCGTATGTTGGTCCATTTGTTGAAATCGAAAATCCACCGGGCGGAAGTGACGGCGGCGAACGTGGAGTATGAAGGCAGCTTGTCCATTGATCAGGATTTGATGGACGAGGCTGGCCTGTACGCGTTCGAGCGTATTTTGTGCAGCAATATGGCCAACGCGCAGCGTTTTGAAACCTACGCTATTCCCGGTCCCCGAGGCGCGAAGGGAATCGTCTTGAATGGGGCGGCGGCCCATTTGGGAAAACCAGGCGATCGGTTGACCATTATGAGCTTTACCGAAGTGGATCAAAAAGAAGCCGGGCAGTGGGGCCCGCGGGTCATTGTTTTGGGACCGAAAAACCAGATCATCAACCGCCGGGGTATTTAATTTCAGGGAGCGGAAAACCTGACGTCTCCGGGAAGATCAGCCGACAAAAAGTCAAGCTATGGCATTTACGGCCGCGGAAATAGCACGGGAATTGAAGGGGGAAGTGGTGGGGGATGGAGCGGTCCAATTGACTGGATTCGCCCCGGCCCATTCCGCCAAGGCTGGCGATTTAACTTTTGCCGAAAACGAATCATACCTGGCGCGAGCCGAGCAAAGCGCGGCGGCGGCAATTTTGGTTTCCGGCGTTTTGAACCAGAGCAGCAAGGTTCTGATCCGGGTGGAAAACGCCCGGGTGGCTTTTGCCAAGACCTTGTCGATTTTTTATCCGGAGCCGGTTTTCCCCCCGGGACGGCATCCGACAGCGATCGTGGCGCCCACCGCGCAGGTTGACCCCTCGGCCCACATCGGTCCTTATTGCGTGGTTGGCGAGCAGACCCGGATTGGCGCCCGGGCGGTCCTGCAGGGGATGAATTTCCTCGGTGAAAACTGCGTCCTCGGTGATGATACGTGGCTCTTTCCGCACGTCACGGTATATAGCCGGTCCTGCATCGGCAACCGGGTTCGCATTCATGCCGGGACGGTGGTTGGCGCGGACGGGTTTGGCTATGTTCTGGATAACAGCGAACATCGCAAGGTGCCGCAGGTGGGCAACGTGGTGATCCAGGATGAAGTGGAGATTGGGGCCAATGTGACGATTGATCGGGGTACCTTGGGGCCGACTTTGATCGGCCGGGGAACAAAAATCGACAACCTGGTGCAAATAGCGCATAACGTGGTGATTGGCGAGCATTGTGTGCTGGTGGCCCAGGTGGGGGTGGCTGGCAGCACCAAGCTGGGCAACTATGTGACGCTGGCCGGGCAGGTGGGGATTGCCGGGCATCTTAAAATTGGGGACCGGGTGACGGTGGGGGCCCAGTCCGGGGTGATGAATGACATCGGAGACGGTGAAAAATGGTTGGGAGCGCCAGCCCGGCCGGACCGCCAAATGAAGCGCCAGATGATTGCTTTCCAGCAGTTGCCGGAGTTGATCCGGAGGGTCCAGCAGTTGGAGGTTCTTTTATCCCAGGAAGGTGCGATTTTGAAAACGAAAACGGAATGAGAATTGGATGTT
>CAIMWS010000239.1 GCA_903845125.1 uncultured Verrucomicrobiota bacterium | reverse complement strand
GCCGCGATTGGCCTGCAGATCATACAGGCCGCGGGGAATGGCCATCCCCTTGGCCTGGGAGCGAAAATCGTGGTCGTTGACCGGGATCGCCTCCCGGCTCCAGACCTGGCCGACATTCTTGAAAGGCCCCACCATTTCCTTCTTCTTGGTGTCCACACTGATAATCGGCAGCCCTTGGCGGGTAAACTCGTCGCGCTGGTCCTGGAGGTAAAGAAACTGACGGTTGCGCTCCGGGTTTTGGTGGCCGGAGAGACTCTTGCGATTGGCGTGCAGAGCGTAGTCCATTTGCTCCAGCAGGCGCCGCACGGTGTTGGGGCAGACCCAGAGGCCCAGGCGCCCCAATTGGCTGCTGATTTGCTCCAGGTGCAGGCCCGTCCAGAGGCCTCGCCGGGCCATGGGGTCGCCGGCCGTCCGCCGCCCACGCGACGCACCCGTTCGTGCAGCACTTGGCCGCTTAACAACTCAGCCCGGCCACGGGCGACGGTGTCGGCATCCAGTCCCAGCAAATGGGCCATCCGTTGATCGCCACCATGGCCCCAGTCCAGACTCTCCAGCCCGGCGTAGAGGCGGCGTTGCTGTTCTTCCAGCAGACTATAGAAAAGCACCCTCGCCGCCTGGCAATCATCCGCGGGACTTTGCTGCGCCTGCCGGGCGGCCCACTGCTCCTGGCGCCGCTGACGTTCCTGGGCACAATACAGATAGCGGCCCGCCACTTCTCGGCGGCGGAGCCGATCCCGCTGCACCAAGTGCCGCAAGGCATCCTTGGTGGCCACGTGCACCACTGCGTCCAGTTCGTCGGTGAAGTAGCCTGCGGGGGCGTTGGTCACCAGCGTGGCCGCCGTGTTCAACAGGGTACCGTGCCGCGAGAAATGAATGCCGCCATACGCCCACAACCCCAGTTCATCGTATTGGGCGATGGAATCCAACGTATATTAGGTTCCGCCATGGGAATAGCTGCTGCGGTAGCCCAAGGGTGACAATTTGCGCAGGACGGTAAAGGTGACCGAGGTGCCCAAGGCGCCTTTGAGTTGCGGCATCGTGGCGATTTTTTGATTGCGCAGGAGGCTCGCCAGCCGATCGTTCGGGTAGTAAATTACATTCGTAATGTGAATATGATGCCTTCAGTTCGATTATCGAGCGTCGTGTTCACATTATAAGGGAGGAGCGTTTGAGTTGATCGGCAAGGTCTTTCGCTCCGTGTTTAGCGGATATTCTGAAGGGTTATGTCACGCGTTACAGCCGAAGCGTACTCCGGATTATTGTGGTGGTGGTGCTTTTTATCCGGAATCTGTTTTTGCACGAACCCTATGGGAGAAAATTATGTGGAAGAGGGTATTGAATAAGACAAGAGGAGTTTAGATTTAGCAAGTAAAGAACCCCGGGGACAACGCGGAACAGCTCAGCCCTCTCTGGGGGCTGAGCTATGGCCCCTTAAAGGGGCCACTCCTCAATACCACGCCCTCTGGACGTGGATTCTTTATTTAAAAATATATTACTACTGGCAAAATAAAAACAAGTGTGTGATAAAAGCAATTAACGAAAGCAGGTGAATCAAATTAACCCCAATCCATAACCTGCGAACGGCGATCAATCCAGTGACACCTGCTCGCGCCTAACTAAGTACAAAAACCGATTTTTAATATTAATCATTTTCGCTAGTTTCTTGCATAGCTTTTAAAAATCGGGAAACGTCTTCAGGATTTTTATATTTGCTTTGTAGTTTTTGTTGAATCTGTTGGGAATCCTCTTGGATCAATTTAAGTTTATTTCTGAAGACCTCAGCTTCCGCCGGAGTCTTTATATTTTCCGCTTCCTTAGCCATCTTTTTTGCCTTTGCTATCAATAAG
>CAIMWS010000238.1 GCA_903845125.1 uncultured Verrucomicrobiota bacterium | reverse complement strand
GTTGGGCCTGCAAGATAAAGCCAAAATCGAAAACCTCTACTGGGAAATCAGCCAGGAAGTGGTGCGCAGCTTCCGGGGGCAGGCCTACGTGCCGGAGGAAATCAGGAAACTGGAGGATGCGCTGGGGGACCAGTACTTGTGCAATTTTTCCGTTTTCCAATCCCTGCTGGATCATTGGGCATTGGGCCAATTATTCCCCATCATGCCCATTAACCGCCTCAACGAGCGCCCCAACCGGGAAGCCACCTTGGTGGACATCACCTGTGATTCGGACGGACAGGTCAACAAATTCATCGATCTACGCGATGTTCGCGGCACCCTCACCTTGCACTCGCTGATGACGAATGAATCAAATCGTGAGCCCTATTTCCTCGGAATTTTCCTCCTGGGAGCTTACCAGGACATCATGGGGGATCTCCATAATTTATTCGGCCGTGTCAACGAGGTGCATGTCTTCCTGGAACCCGACGAGCCAGCCGGCTACTACGTGGAGGAGATCATCGAAGGCAACACGATCGCCCAAGCGCTGGCCGCAGTCCAATACGATGAAAATGAACTCAAGCGCCAAATGAAATCGCAAGTGGATGATGCCATAAAAACCGATCGCATGAAACCTTCCGAGGCGATGCGGTTGCTGGATGAATATGAACGCGGGCTGAAGGATTACACCTACCTCAATATCTGAATGCCGCAACCGGCTGAGCTAAATGCCTGATGACCTTCCCAAACCAGCTCTTCTGCGTTCCCTGGGCTATTTGATACGCGGACTGTCGGCTGTCTTTTGGGGGTTGCCGTTGCTCCTCATACTGGGGGTGCAGACCGCCCGCACCAATTGGCTCGGATCTTTCGGCGTTTTGCCCCTGCTCATGGCCACCGGCCTCATTTTTTTTGGCCTGAATCTGATGAGCCGATTCCAGCCAGACAACTCCTCCTGGTGCCACTCCCTGGAGCGTACCAAACTCATGGCGCTGGTCAATTTGGGCATGTCCCCTTTCCTGTTCTGGTGGCACCAGTTCCCGCAGGAGGAGTTCTTTTCGATAGCGGCGAGTGTGCTGGCCATCGCCAGCCTGTTTTTCCTGTTCAACCTGAACTCGCTCTTGCGTCAGCTTACGGCCATCCTGCCGGATGAAACCCTCCGTTATGAAACCAGGGTATTCACGACTTTAAACCATTATATGCTGGGCATCATCATTTTATGCCTGACCTTTATGCTGACCATCCAGCAGATCGACGAATTGCCGCAAATGTTAGCCCACGTGCGCTTCCAGATCATCCAAAGCAACGCCTGGCTGATCGTGTTATGGGTGCTGCTGCCGGTAGCCATGACGATGGCCTTGATCTGGAAGATCAAGGAGGTTCTTTTCACCAGCCTTTGCGGCGGCTGATTCCCAAGGCGGACCCGTGATGGCCCCCACTAAGGGGATGATTTTGGAAGGGTTGTAAGCCGAATTCTGTCTGCATTCCCGAAGGAACGGAGAAGGTCATTTATCTGTGCAGCCGTACCCGAAACTTGTTCCACCGAGGCGGAACGTGAAGCGGGCCGCTTCAAGTTTCCTATTTGGCCTTGCACCCGATGGGGTTTTCCATGCCTCCCGGATTACTCCGCGAGCGGTGGGCTCTTACCCCGCCATTTCACCCTTACCCTGGCCGGCCTGTCAACCAAGCCGGCCCGGGCGGTATATTTTCTGTGGCACTATCCATGAAAGCGTTTTTCAACGCCGTTCTCCGCCCATATCCCAGGCTCAAGTCCCAGGTTAAGCGGCATCGCGCCCTGTGGTGTTCGGACTTTCCTCCCCCGGCTCGCGCCAGGAGCGACCCTCCACCCTTCCAAAATCAAATCAAATTAATCATCCGCGCCTGCGGCTGGATCCATCTCCGGCGAGTAATATAACATGCGGCCGCAGTTAATGCACGTCACCATTTCGGCTTTGGTCTTGCACAAGATGATGGTCTGGGGAGGCAGCATGATATGACACCCGCCACAAGCCCCGCGATCCACTCCAACCAAAACTTTCTCTCCCTTGTGTTTGAGCAATCGCTCATAACGGCTGC
>CAIMWS010000237.1 GCA_903845125.1 uncultured Verrucomicrobiota bacterium | reverse complement strand
CGATCTAAAAACAAAAATCGCTGATCCTCAAAATCATCGACGATAACCGCCTCGATAAACGGGACATCGAAAGCCTGGCCAGCGAGCGGTTCAACAAAGGCGTCAAAGCGCTCAACAAGCTGGAAGCGTCCGCCCTGATCGAGGAATTGCTGGAGAACCACTCCAAGAAAGGCAACCATTATGCGCGCCGTTAATTCACCCAATACTCCGCCGGTCTCTTCACTGGCCAATCCCATCGCGGAGCTGCAAAAGCAGGTATCCGCGTCACGTTTAAACCTGTTCCACCAATGCCGGTTGAAATTCATGTTCCGTTATGTCCTTCGCCTGGAAAAACCACCAACGCCAGCCCTACATGTCGGGAAAACAGTTCACGCGGTATTACAGGCTTGGAATCTCAAACGATGGCGCAAACAACCATTTGATAATGAACGACTTAAAGAGCTGTTTAATGATCACTGGCTGGCTTTGCAGGAGGGCCATGATATCGATTGGGAAGGCGTTGAAAACTTGGAGAAAGACAAGGCATGGAAACTCTTGGAAATATATTGGCTGGAGACACCGATTAAAGCCAATGAGATGCCGGAAGCGGTCGAGGTCTTGGTAGAAGCGGAAATACGCGGCCAACCAAAGTTGGTGGGCATCCTCGACCTGGTAAGGTCAGGCGGTCGCATTGTGGACTTCAAAACCTGCGCCCAAACGCCTAATCCTGAAACCGCCGCTTATCAACATGAGTTGCAGCTAACGTGCTATGCGCTGCTTTATCGTCACGCAACAGGCCACCAGGAATCAGGCTTGGAAATCCATCACTTGGTTAAACTCAAAGCGCCCAAGGTCATTATCACGACGTTGCCGCCCATCACCGAAGCCCAGGTAAGCCGCCTCAAGAAAGCCATCGACTCGTATGTGCAAGGTCTTGATAAACTGGACTTTGTGCCATCGACTGGGCTGCACTGCTCATACTGCGAGTTTTTCAACGAGTGCCGTAATTGGCATTAAACCAACGCGAAAACTTCTCCAATTGGAGAAACTCGTAAAAAATCTCCCACCTCAATCCCCTGATCCTGCCCAAGCGTATATGGGTGGGATTCCTTCAAAAAAACGGAGCCGGATGTTCAACTGTGAGCGTCCGGCCTCTTCTTTTCCAAAAACCCAAACGAAAGCAAAACCATGAAAATTGACGATATCATTGGCTACAGTGTGGTCGGCATTGTTGGAATCTACCTGTTTTACAGCTACGGCGGTTACATTGCTGTGGGGCTGATGATCGCAGGCGCGTATTGCCTGTGGTCTGAATACGACAAGCTTAACCGTCCACCGCCCCCTGTGCATAAACACTGTCGCTGTTGCCGGCAGTAAATCATTCCAAACAAAATAAACCCGCCTTCTCCTTCACCACTGCGGCCCCAAAGGCTGCGGTGGTGGAGGGAAAATAAAGCTACGCCAACCGGTTTTAGCTACCAAGCATTAACCGGTGCTTTTTTTATAACAACCTCAACTCTAAATACCTATGCAAGAAAATCAAATCCTGGACGCCCTTACCCGTGAGGGCGTTCTAATAAATGTGTCCATTCGTTACTGGCGGGGCTCCAAAAAATTGTGTCCCGAAGATATTGGACTCAAACCGGAGCATTTATCTGACCGGCTCATCAGCTTGGGGCAAAAGCGTCTATTGCCCAAAGAAGCCCTGGCTGGCTTAAGCCTCATCGAAGGCCGGGCACACAGCTTGGTCGAGCAGAACACGTTTCCTTTCCTTCACGGACTGGGCCATTTTTTGCCCAACGCCAAGCTGGAAGAAGTGACGGCCAAGCTCTCAACGCTGGAAGGTGAATTCTGGCAGGAAAAGGAGCAGTTTATGCAACGCTATAGCCAATTGCGGGACCAAGCCATCAGGGAGTGGGAAGCCATGGCAGAAAAGCTGGCAGAAAACCCCGAACAGTTGGTCGCTAAAATTGAGCAAGCATTCCCGCTATCGCTGAAAAAATACTTCGGCTTCGAAGTCCAGCTATTCCAGGTCGCATTGCCAGAGCGTTTGAACTTGGACGCAGTCAGCTTGGAAGATCAACGGCAAATCATGCAGGCGCGACAACAAGCGGCGCAAACAGCGGGACTCAAAATTCAAAAGGATGTCGAGGTGTTCGTCGCGGATTGTG
>CAIMWS010000236.1 GCA_903845125.1 uncultured Verrucomicrobiota bacterium | reverse complement strand
CCTTGAACTTTTCCTCGGCAGCTTTATCGCCGGGATTCTTATCAGGATGGAACTTAATGGCCAGTTTGCGGTAGGCCTTTTTATTTCCTCGTCGCTGGCACCACGCTCTACGCCGAGGACTTCATAATAATCACGCTTGGCCATACGTTATTATGTGGATGGGGCCTTGGCCACGACCACCATGGCGGGCCGCAGCAGTCGCTCTCGTAATTTGTAACCTTTGCGAAGTTGTTCCACCACCTGGCCCTCCGGCGCTTCGGTGGTTTCTTTTTGGGAAACAGCTTCGTGCCAGGAGGGATTAAAGGTCTGATTCTGGGCGTTGATTTCCTCCAAGCCAGTTTCTGTCAGCACAGATTTCAACTGGCTGTGGATTAAATTCATTCCTGATTTAAAAGATTCCAAGCTGGATTCTTGGGCTTGGCTGGCGGCATTGATCGCTGCTTCAAAATGATCCAAGACCGTCACCAAGTTTTGCAGCAAGGCTTGATTGGCAAATTGAACGGCTTCCTGCCGCTCCCGGGCCATCCGTTTCCGATAATTGTCAAACTCAGCGGTTTGGCGCAATAACCGATCCCAAAACTCGTCGGCCTGGGCCGCTCGGCTTTTAATTTTTTCCAACTCCTCCACGCTTACGGTGGAGGGTGGTTTGGGGAAATCGACCACCTCACCACTCACACCGGAATTGGTTGTGGTGGTGCTGGACGTTGGTTTGGAAAGTTCCCCTGATTCCTGCTCTTCCTGGACCTTTGACTGATTATTCACTTCGTTGTTCATCACTGCAATCTCACTAAAGAAAGGGGAGGTTACACAAACATCATTTTCACAGCAAGATATCATTAACAAACAGCGTACCCCCGGAGGATTGAGGAAAAACGCCTGGCCGATACTAAAATGCGGCTCTCAAGTGTCTGATGACGAGGTTATTATGTTAATTATTTCGTTTGGAGACCCGCCTCTCAAAGCTGGATCGGTTCAGTTTGTCGAAGCAGTTGAACCAAAAAAATTCCAAGCCTGAAAAATGTGCCAAAATGTCTCTCCCACCAGTAAGCAGCCCCGGGGTGGGGTGGAGTTTCCAAGCCTCGCCTTGGCCCCATATAGATTTCAAAGCAACGAGAAAGGCTGGTAATTTGGCGTAAATCGTTTAAAAGGAAGCCATGAAACAGGCGCGACCGTTGTGGAATGGATGGGGAATAAAGAGGAGGTTGGGAATGCTGTTGGCAGTGGTTGCCATCACGGTTCACAGCCTGGGTGCCGAACCGGCGGAAATAATATTCCTGCATTTGAAATTGGACGCCAAAAGCATCACTCTGCTGGACATAACCAACCGGCCCGGTTTACTGAAATCCGCCCGTTTGGAGCAAAAGTCTGGGCCCCTGGCATATGAAATGCGCACTGCGACTGGAGGGATCCTTAAAGTTGGCCACCTGGCGGATCCATTAGTCCAGCGGTTGGAATACGCCGTTCCGGATGGAAAAGGAACCCTCAAGACTTTCGTAGTTCAGCGCGAATCTGCTGAGTTTACCCTGCGCCTGCCAGGATATGGAGATGCCCGTGCGGTCCATTTCTTTCGAGCCTCAGATAACCCCCTGCAAAAAAGCTCCGAGCGCCAATTGCTGGGAGTGATTCAACTCCCTGAAAAGAAAAGCCCATGATCGTTTTACCTTCCAAATCCTCAATGGTAAAAGTCATTTGGATATGCCTGATTTTGGCGTTCCGGCTTAATTTTTTGCAGGCTGCCCAACCGACTCTCCAAGCGTTGGTTACCAATGGGCCGCCCGAAACCCGCATCAACGTGGTGGTATTGGCTGAAGGATACCAAGCAGGCGAAGCAAGCAAGTTCGTTCAAGATGCCCGCAAAGTGGTGGCTGATTGGTGGCAGACCTCACCTTACACCGATTACAGCAATTTTTTTAATGTTTACCTGATTTTTACGCCATCGGTCGATTCAGGTTCCGATCATCCGTCACGAAAAATTTATCGCAATACCTACTTCAACAGCACCTACGATTCCTACGGATTGGACCGGTTAATAACGATTCCTCCCAACGACATCGATTTGTTATACTCAGATGGCCAAGGGAAAGTGGATGCCTTGCTGAAACAACTCATGCCCCAATATGATTTGGCGATGATGATCGTTAACGATCCGGAATACGGTGGTTCCGGAGGGCAAGTCCCGATCACCTCGGTGGACTATTATGCGCCAGCGGTTTTGGTGCATGAACTGGGGCACACTTTGGGGGATTTAGGAGATGAATATGACACCGACGCGCCCTCCTCAAGCACTGAATCCGCCAATACAACCCGGGAAACCCGGCGTGATTACATCCGGTGGACGCGATGGATATCGACCAATACTCCGGTGCCCACTCCCAAAACAACGATGTATGCCAGTGCCATTGGATTATTTGAAGGTGCCGCTTACCACGCAACGGGTTGGTATCGGCCCAAACAAACCTGCCGCATGCGCTCCCTGCTGGATCCTTTTTGCGAGGTTTGCCAGGAAGCACTAGTGCTTTCCACTTATCGCTTGTTGCGGCCGATTGAGGAATCCAATCCGGTGGCCACCGACCTGGTGGTTTCCAACGCACCCGTGGCGCTCTCGTTGGGAGTGATGGAACCTGCCAGCCATAATTTGAATATTCAGTGGTCAGTGAACGGAGTTGTCGTTCCAGGCATCAACCGCCTGGAGATGAACATTTGGCCGGCGTTTCTGCCGAAGCAAAACAATAACATTCAAGTGGAGGTGCGCGATGGAACCGGTCTCGTGAGAAACGATCCCACCAACCTTCTGGCAGAGGTGCGCACCTGGCAATTGACCATGGTCGGAACGCCGGAGAAACCTACGGTATTTTTTGAAAATCCAACCTTGTCAGAAAAGGGGGTTTTCACCTCGCTTTTGCGAGGAACCTACAACCAGGGATTTGTCATCCAATATTCACCGGATTTCCACCAGTGGCTCGACTTGGAAACCAACCTTTTGGCGGGAGGTGTTTTTGAATTCACCCATAACCGGGTGGGAGCCCGGCAAGACCGCATCTATTACCGCGCCCAACTGCACCCTTGAACTGCTCCGGGATCCCCGATCAGCGCTGAAAACGGCCGGTTTTCCTCGATCAAATATGCTTTTTTTACTTGATATTCATAGGCTTAATGGGCGAAGTTTATGTCGGTAAAGACCGGTTAAATAGATGCCGGTTACGTTATGACAAGTGAATCCATACCCGGTTCAGCAGGGGAAGAGTTGAACGGCCAGGAAGGCCGGTTGGACTGGTTTGTGGCTCATACCCGGCCGCGTTGTGAGAAAAAGCTGGCCCAATTTTGCGAGCGGGAAAAAATATGCGCTACACTGCCCTGCTACCGAACAGTGCATCGCTATCGGGGAAAAACGGTTGCCTTCCAAAAACCGTTGTTTCCTGGTTACGTGTTCCTGCACTTGCTGGCCCTGCAACGGCAGCGCATCTACCAAAGCGATTACGTAGCCAACCTGCTGGAGGTCATTGACCAGGAGTTGTTTGCGCGGCAATTGAACGACATCCTGCTGGCATTGGAAACCGATTTGGAAGTGCACCTGGCTCCAGATATCAAACCCGGTTGCCAAGTGCGCATCAAAACCGGCCCCTTACGGGGTGTGTTGGGTTGGGTGGAAAACCGCACTGGACTGGTCCAGGTATTGTTGCGTTTGGATTTCATCAACCAGGCTGCCGCGGTGCGCATCGAAGCCGATAATCTGGAGTTGGTGTAATGCGCCCGCCTATGTGGTGGAACAAGCCCAAACTCGGTCCGCCTTCCCCCAACGCCCGCCAACGGGTTCTCGCCGAATGGCGGGGAATTGACCTGAGTGCCGCGGAAAAAGAGCAGGCTTCAGCCGCCCGGAGCCCGGAGCCGGTTTTAGCAAGGGTGCTGGCGGAATTGAAATTGGACCGGCGCCGGGAAGATATGGAGATTCTGAATGCCTGGCCTAAATTGATCGATCCCCGGATTACAGCTCATGCACAGCCAGTCAACCTGGCTAAAGGGACTTTGTTCATCAACGTGGATAGCCATGCCTGGTTGAGCGATATCGTGAGGGTTTACCGACACGATATTCTAGAGCGTCTGCAAAACTGTTTCGGCAAGGACCGGATCAAAAAGGTTTCGTTCCGGATCGGGTGACCGGCTCAAGCGGCAGAAGGCGGGATCAAGCCCAAATTTTCCAACCGTTGGATTTCAGCGGTATAACCTTGGCGGAAGGTGGGGTATTTGAACCGGTATCCAACTTCCATTTTCAGTTTCCGGTTCAGCACCTTTTTGTTGGACCAGCCCCGTTTACGCTCGGATTTGGCCAGTTCAAAGTCGGCGGTCGGCATATCGCGTCCCAAGGTTTCCGATAACCAGCGGAAAAGGTGGATTTGGGCCACTGGTTCGTCATCCACGGTGTTGTAGATTTCCCCGGGCCGGCCGCTGCGCAAAACCGCCTTGATGGTTCCCACCAAGTCATCCCGGTGGATCATATTCAGAATCCGGTCGCCTTTGCCCTCCAGGCGGGCTTGGCCGGCCAGAAACTGCCGGAACCAGTAGCCCCGATCCGGCCCATAAATGCCAGCCACCCGTAAAATAATAGCGGGAAAACCATGCTCCTGGTGGGCATTCAGGAGGAGCTTTTCAGTATCCCGAAGGACTACTCCGGTTTCCGAGGGTGGTTCCACCAAGGCATCCTCTTTTACAGCGGAACCGTCGATTTGTCCGTAAACGCCGGTACTGCTGGTATAAACGTATTTTTTTATGCCCGCGGTTTTGAGCCACGCCACCAGGTTTTGAGTTCCCGTGAAATAAACGTCGCGGTAGTTCTCCACCGTGCCCTGGCCTGCGGAAACCGTGTTGATAACCCAATCAAAAGGGCCGGGCAAACGAGCCAGATGATTGGGGTTTGTGATGTCCGCGCCGATAATTTGAAAACCTGCCGAGGTCTCCGGCGGAGAGCGCCGAACGCCCACGACCTCATGCCCCTCAGCGGCCAATTCCATGCCCAGCGGCAGGCCTGCATATCCGCATCCGACAATCAATACGCGCATATTTATCCAATCCAATAAAAAAGGGCGGGTATTTAGCACCCGCCCTGTAAATTGATCCTTAAGTCCGCTTAACCGTTGGTTTTTTTCTTGGCGGTATTCGGTGCGCTCGGGGCCGTCGGAGCGGTAGGAGCCGTCGGAGCCGTCGGAGCCGTTTTGGTCGGGGCGGCGGTTGGCGCGCTCGGCCGGGTGGGCGCGGAAGGTGCCGTTGGAGCGGTGGGCCGGGTGGGGGCCGCCGTTGGGGCAGAAGGAGCCGTCGGGGCCGACGGTGCACTAGGCCGCGTGGGAGCCGCTGTTGGGGCGGAAGGAGCCGTTGGGGCCGATGGCGCACTAGGCCGGGTGGGAGCCGCCGATGGGGCAGAAGGTGCCGTTGGGGCCGATGGGGCGCTAGGCCGGGTGGGGGCAGCAGCAGGAGGCGTGGGACGTCCCGGAGGGGCCGCCGGCGCTACGCGAACCGGTGCCGGTGCGGGCGGTGCAGGTCTGCCGGGCACCACGACAACGGGGCGCACAGGAACAGGCTCAACCACGATCGGAGCGGGCTCAACCACAATCGGAGCAGGCGCAACCACGATCGGAGCAGGGCCTCCTGGCAGAACTACCACCGGGCGCGCTGGCGGTGGCGGTGGCGGTTCCTCGACCGTGACGCAAGCGTTCAAAATCACAACACAACCCAAGGCGCCAGCTAAGCGTCCCCAAGCCACCATTCTCTCACTTTTCGAAACCATCTTTTGATCCATTTGATAAGTTTTTCGGTATTTAGTCCAACCAGTGGAGGACTATCCAAAAATTTCGACGCTGGTCAATCCTAAACCTTCACTCGAATTTAGTGGTTCAGAGGTCGGACCTGCCCAGGGAACCGGGCCACCCTGATATCAAAAAAACTGTAAGCCTCAGCATGGAAGAGCTGCCATTAAAGTATTTATGCATCGGGATCGTTGTTCAGGAAAGGATTCAGGGGGCCGTTTTCATAGGCTTCCTGGGGATATGCCATATACCGGGCACTTTGGAATTGTTGGGCCACTTCATCCGCAAAAAAGGCTCCCAAAGTGGTCACGCCCAAGGAGTTGGCATCTTCTTCAACCAGACCAAAGGATTTCAAATTTTGAATTTTGGTGCGGAATACCTTGTCGAGCGAGGCCCCGGTGACCCGTTGATACAGGCGCTTGCGGATATCGCGGTTTTTGATGGGCAGAATGATTCCCCAGCGGGTTTGTTCATCCTGGCTGCGAACCAATCCTCGATTCAGGGGCAGGCGATCCTCATCGATGGCTTGGTAATACTCCTCAAAACTTTGGGTGTTGAGGCCAAAGCGATCGCGCAGGCTGCTGAAAGCAGTCAAGCCAATGCCAATCTCATCCTGGAGGTTGCAGCATTGGTTATGCGCGTAAACTGAGAAATGCTTCTTTTGCCTGGAGAATACGCGCCGGAGGTTTTCGGTATAGCCGTTTTGGTTGAGAATAATGATAGCCAGTTGCTTCATCAGCAGCGAATCATCCGGGCACGGAACATCCTGCGGGCGAATTTGTTTGTACTTTTTAATCGTGCCCTGATAATCCCCGTAGGCTTCCACTTTTAACCGGTAAAGCTGAATTTCCTCCACCCCCAGCGTCACAGCCTTTTGCATGAGATCGATCCAGTTTTTAATCGTCTGGCTGGGATAACCGAAAATGAACTCGATGTTCACTTGGTAGCCGAATTCCTGGCAGTTGCGGATCGACTCGATGGCAGTGGCTGCGTTGTGGTCGCGGTTCATCTTGCGCAGTATGGAATCGTTAAGCGACTGCACCCCGATCGTCAGGCGATCCACGCCATAATCACGCATCAGGCGCAAACGATCCAAGCCTTCCGGGCCAACCAGTGTCGTGGGATCCACATCGTAGTTGAACTGTTTGATTCCGGCCATGTCCATCCGGCTGGTGAAAAACTTCAGGAAATGTTCCAACTGCTTGATCGTTAAATACGTCGGCGTGCCGCCCCCCACCAAAATCGAGCGCGGTTTGATCTTGGAAACGCCCAAGCGTCGCATGTACAGATCCATCTCTTTTTCCAAGGCTTTAAGATACCGTTCCTTCTCTTCAAGCTGAGGACCCAGTTTCACCGGATAATGGCAGAAGATGCAGTGGTGGTGGCAAAACGGAAGGTGAATATAAACATCAAACATGCCGTCCCGTGGCAGGGTGTAGGTGCGGAACAGCTCTTCCTCGGTGCACCGCGGATACATGGTGATGGGAGGGTAATGGACTGACGGATAGAAATCGCCGCTTTTGCAGACGAGTCCGGCGGCTTTCATCCGCTGGAAATCATCCAGGCGCGGCCGCGCCAGTTCGATCAGCTCATCGTAATGGGTGGAGGTTACGGTGCTCATAGTCTATGCTAGGGACGGTGCGGTTTTGGGGGCGATAGTAGCCAGCGGTGATTTGCTGAACTTCAACCCAGCCCGGTGGGTGATGCGCCGCATATGGTCCGTGGTGGGAGCAAAGCGCAGCACCGAATATATCGGAAACAATTCCTTCAGGGCGGGTGGCGTTCCATCATGGATGGTGACGGTATTCCCACCCGCCATCAAGCCCAGGAATTGGCCGTCTTTTTTGGCCCGTTCCAAGGCGCTGGTGGTGGGGATCAAACGATCCGGAAACATGATGCGCATGATCGCCATCATATTCAAAGCCAAATCGCCGTCACCCATGGGCTGGTCGCGCAAACGGGAATCTTCTCCAGGAATAAAAACAGTGCAACTGACCATGGATAGCGGGTATTGGTTCAGGAGCAGCAAGTCATCCACGATATCCTCCTCGTTCTGCCCCGGCAGGCCCACCATGTTGCCACTGCCCACTTTAAATCCAATTTCGAGGAGGTTTTCCAGACAGGCCAGGCGCTGGTTTAAGGTATCCCGGGGTTTGAGTGACTCGTATAAGGATGCCTTTGAGGTTTCAAACTTGATCAAGTATCGCTCGGCCCCGGTGTCCTTAAGTTTCTGATAATGCTCCGAGGAGAGATTCCCCATGCACAGGATCAACTCCATGTCGGGGTAGCGTTTTTTAATTTCCGTGCTGCAGCGGGCCACGTGGTTGACAAATGCCTGAGTTCGCAATTCACCGGATTGCAGCATCAGAACACGGCGGCCTTGGGAGTAAATGTGGTCGGTGAGGTGCAAAGTTTCATCAAGGCTGATCACGTAGCGTTTGCGGGTGGATCCCGGCCCCATGTTGCAAAAGTTACATCCCTGCTGGCACACGTTGGAGATTTCAATCACACTGCGGACTTCGACTTCGCGACTGGGGAAGGCTTCATCCCGTCTTTGGCGGGCTAAGGCAAATAAAGCCTCCTGGCACAGGCCACGGAACAGCAAGGCTTCCTTTAATGTCTCGCGCTGGAAATCATTGTTTTCCAGCGCTTTAACGACCTTGTATTCTTTATCTAACATTTAATAATTACTTCCATTCTAGCATGTTTCGCACCCTGCGCAATAGCCAGGCTATTGGTAAAGGCAGATCGTTACGATGCCCGCCACCGCCACCAAGGTGCCAAGCGCCGCTTTGAAGGTGATTTTCTCCCGCAGGAAAATGGCCGCCAATGGCAACATGAAAAGAGGTTCCACCGAACCCAAGGTATTGGCAATGCTCACCTCGATGTATTTGATCGAAACCAATGAAAGCCAGAATCCTCCGAACGTGACCACACAGGTGGCAGTGATGAAGCGGAGGCCCAATCGGATATCCTTGAAGGGCAGAACCCAATTGCCCAGCCGTCTGGTGGCCAGCCCAAATAAAAACATCGCTGCGGTGCCCGCGCCCATTCGGATAAAAGAGGCTTCGAGTGTTTCCGGATCGTTGGCAGCTATTTCAGTATCCCCTTTCGGTGCCGCTGGTGTGGCCGGGACGCCGGCCACTGCCTGGCTGGCTGCGGGGGCTTTTTTCATTTCCATGGCATTAAAACCCACTTTGGCTACAATTGTGGAAAGGGCCATGCATAAAACGGAGAGCAAACCAAAAATAATCCCCCGCCATCGCGAGGCCATATTTTGCCCGCTTAGGCTGGAAAAAAGCACCATGCCAATCCCGATGATCACCAGCAAAATGCCCACAGCCGTGATTAGTTTCAGGGTTTCACCCAGAAAGAGAACCGCTAAAATGATGGTAATGACCGGGCCAATCAGCACCAAAACCACCAATACGCGCGGCCCCAATTCCTTCAAAGCTTCAAAGAAAAAGGTATCGCCAAAGGCAATCCCAAGCACCCCGCTGAAGGCCAGCAAACCCACTGATCGGGAGTCGGGAATTTTGAACCCGACGATGAGCAGCACCAAAGCCATCAGCAACAGACTCACCGCCCCTTTCACCAGGGTCATGGCAAAAGCGGAGAGGCTTTCCCCCAGCTTCTTGAATAAGATGGCCCCCACCGCCCAGGAGGCGGCTGAACCCAAAGCGGAACCGATTCCGATTATTTTAGGATCTATAAAATTTGAATCCATTTGATATTTTCCAAGCCGCTACCTTGCGTCTTGGACTGAACTTATCTGCAAAATAAAATTCCCTAAACCGAGCGATCCAATTGCACCGTGGCGGCTGTGGGCTTTCAGCCGGCTAAACTCGTCGAATGTTAAAAATTATTTCCGGCTTGTCTAGCGCCATTTTTCACTCGCAAACTGGTTGTTCCGGCTTAGGGTTATCTGGAACTGGGCGGTTAGTGACGAACGGCGAAGGTCTGGCACAAAAAGATCCAGTAAGAACACTCACCCAGCTGTATTTTAATTCCTATGAATAAAGAGCGTCCTTTTTTTGATGCGATATTGGGTCCAAACGTGGCCGTCCCGTTGGATTTGTTCCTGGTCAACCTGGTTTTAGCGGCGCTCCTGGCGGGGGGGCTTTCCTGGACGTACCAACGCTTTGGGCATTCCTTGTCCAACCGAAAGGCATTCGCTCGCAATTTCCTGCTGGTGACCCTCGCTACCATGCTCGTCATCACGATCGTGAAATCTTCCCTGGCACTTTCCCTGGGCTTGGTGGGGGCGCTTTCCATAGTGCGGTTCCGCGCCGCCATCAAGGAGCCAGAGGAGTTGAGTTATTTGTTTTTAGCGATTGGCATTGGTCTGGGATTGGGTGCGGGCCAGCCATTGGTGACCCTGGCTGGTTTTGCGGCCGTCATTTTGTTCCTGTGGCTGCGGCATCGGCGCGGCCCCGGGCCCGCCCAGCCAAATCTTTTCCTGACCATTTCCAGCCACGGCCCCCCAAAGGTGGCCTTATCCCAAATCCTGGACATTTTGCGCCAAGGGGGCGGACAACCGGTGCTGAAGCGATTTGATGAATCGGCTGAGGCCTTGGAAGTTTCCGCAGCTGTGGCTTTCACCAGTGCCAGCCAGTTGGAGGAGTGCAGCCGGCGGCTCCAGACTTTATCGGGTTCCATCCGGGTCAGTTGCATCGAGGATCGCGGGCTCGGAGTATAGCCGGTTGTGTGGGACACTTTTAAAAACGTTTCAAGATGGGCAGATTCCGGCTGGAGCGCTTGCTGTGCGTTTTTGATGACTGGGATGCTGATCGGGCAGGCTGGAACTCCCACTCCTTTGCCCTCCAATCCGTCCGTGCCAGCAGTCCAGCCGATCCGCCAAGGTTTGAAGAATTATTATCTGACCCATCAGGCCGATGAATTCTTCGGCCTGACCAACATCTGGGACTTTTACCTGACCATTAGTCCGGAATGTTGGAAGGCCATGGAACCTAAGGAAACTCAGGCGCAGCCGCCTTCCCCCCCCAAGGGGCCACCGCCCGGAGGGATTCTTTCCGCTATTTTTCGTAAGCAGCCACCTGCGCCTCCCGGTGGTGGGCCTCCCGGTGGTGGGCCTCCCGGTGGTGGACCTCCCGGTGGTGGACCTCCCGGTGGTGGGCCTCCCGGTGGTGGGCCTCCCGGTGGTGGGCCTCCCGGTGGTGGGCCTCCCGGTGGTGGGCCTCCCGGTGGTGGGCCTCCCGGTGGTGGACCTCCCGGTGGCGGACCTCCCGGTGGCGGGCCTCCCGGTGGCGGGCCTGGGGGATCTGGGGTGGTTTATGATTATCAACCCGCCACTTTGGAATTCAATGGAATACGGTTCCCCCAGGTTGGGCTTCGTTTCAAGGGTAATTCTTCCTTCATGTTTGCCCGCGATTCGATCAAACGCTCCTACAAGTTAGATTTTAATTTTTATCATGCCAGCGCGGGTTTCTTCGGTCTGGTGCAACTGAATTTGAACAACAACGCCATGGATCCCACGCAAATGCGGGAAGCCGTGGCTTTCTCACTGTTTCGAGACGCCGGCCTTCCGGCTCCGCGCACTGCTTTTGCCCGGATTTATCTCACCGTGCCCGGCCAGCACGAGCGCGCCTATGCAGGCCTCTATACCGTAGTCGAGGAAGTGGATGGCCGCTTTCTGCAACGGAATTTTGGAACTCGCAAAGGTCTGATGTTGCGGCCCAAGCGGGTGATCGGCCTGCCCTGGCTGGGGCCGTTTTGGGCAGCTTATGCCGAACGCATGGGTCCCCGCAATTATGCTGATGCTGATGATGTCCGGCGCTTCCTGGCCTTGGTGGAGTTGGTGAACCAGGCTGAAGTGTCGCGGTTTCGCGAGGAGATCGATTCTTTTATCGAGATGGATGACTTCCTGCGCTTCCTGGCCTTGGAAACCATCCTGGCCAACATGGACAGCCCGCTGGGTACCGGGGAGAATTTTTTTATGTATCTCCATCCCCTGAATCGCCGGCTGGTATTCATGCCTTGGGATTTGAACGAAGCCTTTGGCGGATTTCTGGGGGTCAATTCCTCCCAGCTGATCCAATTGAACGTGCACCGGCCATTTGTGAAGGGCAATAATTTCCTGGATCGGCTCTGGGCTTTGGGAGAAATCCGTGTCGGCTTCCGCCAGCAAGTCAAATCCCTCCTGGCCGGCCCGTGTAGTGAGGAAAATATCTTTGCGCGCATGGAGCAAATCCGGAGCGCCATCCGGCCTTCCCTGGTTGAGGATAAATCCGTGGCGCTTGACTTGTTTGATCTGAACTTCCGTGACGGGCCGGTCACCCAAACCGTGAAAGCAGAAAAAGAGCCGCCGGAACCGCCCCCTGGTGATTCTGGAGAGCCTCCAGGTGGTGGGCCGCCAGGCGGCGGCGCGCCGACTGCGCCCAATCTGCAATCCGTGTTGGCTGTGAAGCCCTTGTTGAAACCGTTCATCACCAGCCGCTGGGCTTTCATGCGGGAGCAATTAGCCGGCCGCCGCGATGGCTACACCCCTGACTTCGCCAATTTCGCGCCGCCCCCGGAATTAACTCTGAATCCCGGCAACCAGATTGGCCCGGCCTTATTCCAATGGGCAGATACGAACCAAGACCAGCGTCTGAGCGAAGGCGAATGGATGCAGGCCATGGAATGTTTTTTCACCGACTGCGATGTTCAAGGGAAAGGGGTGGTTGGTTTGGTGGACTTGACCGATGGCATCCGTAATTTCCTGCCCCCCCCGCCGGACTTTTCCGGGATGTCCCCCGGAGGTGGCCCCCCCGCCAAAGGTGGTCCGGCGCCAGCCGCTGGCCAGAGCCAAGCCCCCCAGCGTCCCGAATTCCGACCTCTTTCACCAGCCATTCCGAGGTCAAAAGGGGCGACGAATTCGCCTGCACTTCCGCGCCGAGGCGGCCAGGTGGCTTTTGATGAAAAGGATCCCAACGCCCGGCCCACCGATCCCCCCATGATTTTCGCCGGACAATGGCTGCGGACAGCCGACACGAATCGGGATCGCCGGGCAACGCGCGAGGAATGGCTGACCGCTGGCCGGAAATTTTTCAAGAGCTGGGATCGGAATCAGGACCACCTTCTGGATTCAGCGGAGCTGTGTGAAGGGCTGAACCAACTACTGCGGCCGATGCCACCACCCGGCAGCGGGCGAATGGGCAGATAGAGCAGGGGAGTGGGCAAGGCATGGCCACCTCTTTTCGGGGGAAATTAATAGCCTTTCGGTCCAGGTGGTTGTAGAGTGAACCATAGAAGCCGTGGTGGTTCGGTTATGGAAAAATTTTTGGATTACCTGATCGGGTTGACCTTCCTATCTGGAGTTATCGCCTTGTTCATTTGGTTGATGTGGCGATCTCTAAAAAACAGCGATGATCCCGGCCGGTTGATCGCCCGCTGGGTGCTCAGCCTGGCCTCCCTGCCGATTTTTTACATGGGCGCCCGCAGCGGCATATTTGGATTAATGTTTTGCGTGGTTGGAGGTGTTTTCCTGGGTTTGCTTTGGGCTCCCAGTATCGGCCATGCCATATCGCGCCCGCTTACTGATGCCATTGATGGCGGGCTGCAACAGGCGGAAAACCGACCCTGTTATTCCATCGCAGAGTCCAGGCGCAAGTTGGGGAAATATGGGGAAGCCATCGCCGAGATCCAACTCGAGATGCAAAAGCACCCGGAAGACTATGCGGGCCAGATGATGATTGCTGAAATCCAGGCTGAAAACCTCAAGGACCTGGCCGCCGCGCGGAATACTGTGGAGGCCCTGCTCCAGCAAAAGGAGCATTCCCAAAAGAATCTGGCCTATGCCTTGAACCGGCTGGCAGATTGGCATCTCAAACTGGAAAACGACTCCACCGGTGCCAGGAAATCCCTGGAGTGGATCGGCCAGCTTTACCCGCAAAGCGAGGAGGCTTACCTGGCCTCCCAAAGGATCGCCCACCTGGGTAATCCGGCCATGGAAGCCAGGCGCGAATCCCGGAAAGTCGTCCTCAAACATTATGAGGAAAATTTGGGCCTGCGGGAGGACTTCACCGGGCTCAAACCACCGCCGGAAGATCCCAACGCAACCCTGCAGCAGTATATCAAGCAATTGGAGGCCTGCCCCACGGACAACGAAATTCGTGAGCAACTGGCCACTCTGTATGCGCTTAAGTTTCAGCAGTTGGATCTCGCCCTGGACCAGATCGAACAGATGATTGCCCAACCGGGTGTGCCCCCGCGCAAGGTAGCCCACTGGCTCAACCTGGTGGCGGAATGGCAGATCAAGGTTCAAAATGTCCAACTGGCCCGACAGGCTCTGCAGCGGATCATCGATTTATACCCGGAATCCACCGAGGCCGGGAAAGCTCGCCAGCGTATGAATTACCTGCTGGTGGAACTCCGCGGCCAAAAGGAGGGTGGCACCATCAAGCTCGGCGAATACGACCAACGATTGGGGCTTAACCAATAAGCAATCCAATCACCCAATGATGATGGTAACCAGCGCTTAATTATTATGAAACGCGACTTGCGCCTATTAAGCTCCGGCACCGCCGGTATATTCACCTTGTGCGTGGCAACCCTCGCCGCGGCCAGCCGGCCCAATATACTTTACATCATGACCGATGATCATGCGGCTCACGCCATCAGTGCCTATGGCAGCCGCGTCAACCAGACGCCCCATATGGATCGGCTGGCCCAGGAGGGGATCCGGTTCGATCGGTGCTATGCCGTCAATTCCATCTGCACGCCCAGCCGGGCCTGCATCCTCACCGGCAAATACAGCCATCAAAACGGGGTGCCCGTCTTCAACGCTTTCGACGGTACCCAACCCCATGTGGCCAAATACCTCCAGGCGGCGGGCTATCACACGGGCATCATCGGGAAGTGGCACCTGGGCAGCGATCCCACCGGCTTCGATCATTGGGAAATACTGCCCGGGCAGGGGGTTTACTTTAATCCGGTGCTTTACGATTCCGATGGCGCCCGCAGCTATCCGGGGTATGTCACCGACGTCATCACTGATCTGGCGATCGAGTTCCTGAGCAAGCGGCCTGCGGAAAAGCCCTTCTACCTGATGGTGCATCACAAAGCGCCCCATCGTGAATGGGTGCCCGATGAAAAATACCGGCTCCAGTTTGCCGGCCGGCAGATCCCTGAGCCACCTACTCTTCACGATGATTACGCCACACGCACGGATGCCTTGCGCGAGCAGCAACAGTCGGTTTTCCTGGATTTAACCCGCCGCGATCTAAAGCTCAAGCCCCCCCGGGGGGTGGCTCTCAAGGACCAGGCTGCCTGGCTCAACGTGAAACCCACCGAGGTGGAGTTGACCAACGCCGCCGGCCAGGTGGTGAAACTCACCGGGGACGCCCTCAACCGTTGGAAGTACCAGCGCTACCTGCAGGATTACCTCGCCTGTGTGCAAAGCGTGGACGACAATATCGGCCGCCTCCTGGACTGGCTGGATCGCCATAACCTGCGCGAAAACACGCTCGTGGTTTACACCAGCGACCAAGGGTTTTTCCTAGGTGACCACGGTCTGTATGACAAGCGCTTTTTTTACGAGGAGTCCGCCCGAATGCCATTCCTGGTCCGCTGGCCCGCCGGCATCAAACCGGGAAGTGTCAGCAACGGCCTGGCTATCAACTGCGATTTTGCCCCCACCTTCATGGAACTGGCCGGACTTCCCATCCCGGCGGATATGCAGGGACGCAGCCTCCTGCCGCTGTTCCGTGGCGGTCGCCCGGCCGATTGGCGTTCCAGCTTTTATTACCGCTACTACCACGATCCCGGCCACCACAACACGCGCGCTCACTACGGCGTCCGCACGGACACCCACAAGCTCATTTATTTTTGGAAAAAAGACCAATGGGAATGCTTTGACCTGGTCAATGATCCCCAGGAATTGCGCAACATCTATCAGGATCCGGCTGCCCAGCCGGTCGTCGCGAAATTAAAAGAGGAGCTTTACCGCCTCAAACGCGAACTGCGGGATCAAGATGAGTTCTCCACCCAACTCCCGAAGGACGGCGTGGACGGCCCACCCAAAAAATGGAAACCCGGTTATGGCCCGCAAAACCGCAATCCGCAGTCGTGATTGCACCGGTGCAAATGTCCCTGGGACAAGCCCCCCAAACAGCTATTAGGTAGACTACTAGTGGGAATTACCATTTAACAACAACCCGACTGCGGTGTTGTTTTTATCTGGTTTCCAGTAAAAGTGTATTGACTAAACAGAGGCGGGCGTGCTAATAATCGTTGGCATTGTTTTCGAGTGGACATAATCGATTATGCAAAATTACCCACGATTTATTCAGAGGTTGATCCCAATCCTTTCGATCTTATCAAGCCAACCGCCAGGAAAGTCGAAACTGGCAGCTATCCTGGCAGCGATTTTCCTGGCGCCTTTGGCCAGCCAGGGAGCGGCGACCATTTTAATTAATAATTATGATGCCAATCAGCCGATTTATGAATTAAGCAGAAATACCCTGGCTTCGGGGACGGACGTATATGTCGAGGTTTGGGGCGGCGCCGTGGGCGGCCCCATGGAACCCGTGGCCAGCACGGGTGGCGGGACCGTTTTCCCGTTGAGCGAACCGGGTTTTTTCGATGGGGGGTTGGGAGTTATCGCCGGGTTGGCCGATAACAGTCAGGCCCAATTTCAAATCCGCGCCTGGAAAGGAGCGGCGACCTTTGCGGAAGCCCCTTACAAGGCCCAATCGGAAATATTCACCCAAAAAACGGGTTCCTATCCGCCCCCGCCCGCTTTTCCCCAGCCAACTCTGCTCTTGATTCCGGCCGCCTTGGTTTTGGACGTTATTATTCCGCCCACCGCCGGCATTTCCCCTAGCGCTCATACCGTGGTTGCTGGCGACAATGTATCTTTCGCAGCCCAGGCCACCGGCACACCGCCCTTCATTTACCAATGGTTCCTGAACGGCGTGGGCATTGCTGGAGCAAACGGCGCGAATTTGACCTTAAACAACGCTAATGGAAGCCTGGCTGGCCTTTACACGGTGGAGGTGAGCAATGCCGGGGGGACGGCGATTAGTCCGGGGGCCACGCTGAATGTCCAATCACCTCCCGTTCTCAGTCCCATTGCGGACCAAATCATCGATGAAAATACCCCTTTTATTTATGCGATTGGCGCCACCGATCCTGACCTGCCCGGTCAAAAACTCACTTTCGCATTGGAACCGGGATATCCCGCGGGCATGAGTATTGATCCCAACGCCGGCCAGATTTTTTGGCTGCCTGGTGAATCCCAGGGTCCGAACACATTCACCATCGGCGTCAGAGTTTCGGATAATGGCATACCCGTGTTGAGTGCCATAAGGACTTTTGTAATTACAGTGAATGAGGTTAACGCCCCGCCTGTAATAGGTGCAATTCCCAGTCAGACCGTGGACGAAGGCACCTCGCTGAGTTTTACCGCCACCGCCACGGATTCGGATATCCCCGCGCAAACGCTGGCCTTCAGCCTCGACCCTGGCGCGCCAGCAGGCGCCAACATCACCTCCGGGGGGGTGTTCACCTGCATCCCCACTGAGGCGCAAGGGCCTGGCACCTATGTGGTGGGTGTTCGGGTCAGCGATGGGGTGGCCAGTGTTTTGCAAAATGTGACGATTCAGGTCAAGGAAGTGAATGTGGCGCCGGTACTGGCCACGATCGCCAACCAAAACGTGGATGAAGGTGCTTTATTGAGCTTTACCGCTACGGCAACCGATGCCGACCTCCCCGCACAAACACTGGCTTTCAGCCTCGATTCCGGCGCGCCAACGGGCGCCAGCCTCACCTCCGGGGGTTTGTTTACCTGGATCCCCACTGAGGCGCAAGGGCCAGGCACCTATGTGGTGGGAATTCGGGTCAGCGATGGCGTGGCCAGTGTTTTGCAAAATGTGACCATTCAGGTCAGTGAAGTGAATG
>CAIMWS010000235.1 GCA_903845125.1 uncultured Verrucomicrobiota bacterium | reverse complement strand
GCATGGACGGTGCGTGGGCTCTTAACGAACTGATTGTCAAGCGCTGGCAACAGGAACTCCTGCCCCAAATGTGTGCCGCGATCACTCGGGAAGTGCAAAGGGCCGTCAGCCAGCAATTCACCATCCAGGAGATCCAGCAGGTCGCTCCCCCACCCCGCACCAAGACCGCTGCCGCCAACCGACTGCCTTTTGACGACATTCCGGGAATAATTGATTTGCTTTGCTCCGAAGAACGAAACGAGGTAAGAACTCGGAGGCCAGTCTGCGTTTAAGCGTGGCTGGAATGCGCGCTAACTAAACTTGAATAATAGATAAATTAAAGCCAAATGAATCCAACAAACCGCTCCCGGAACTCCAGCCAGGACGATGACAAATCCCGAAGCGATGCTAGCGATAAAAAACCAGTTTTATTGATCGGTTTCGATTGGGGAACCAACACCTCTTTTATCCAGGGAGCCAATGCCGGTGCCACGGAACCCCTCTTCAAGCGGTCGGTCCGCACGGTCGTGGGTTATGCCAAGGATGGAATTGTAGATGATTTGCTTCCTGGCAATGCCAAGACGCTTTTCGGTGATGAAGCCGTAAAATACCGCCTGCATTTGAGCCTGCAATCACCCATGGTGGATGGCGTGGTGGCCAACCTTCCGGTGGCCCGCGATTTTGCCCGGCATCTGCGCTCCTTGATTGAATCGCCAGCGGGAACAGAAATCCGGGCCGTGATTGGCATTCCCGCCAATGCCGACCAGACCGCGCGGGAAAACATGCGCCAGGTGGTCAACGGGTTGTTCGACCGATTGCTGCTGATTCCAGAGCCATTCCTGGCCGCTTTAGGCCACCGGGATGAGACCAAGCTCAATACCCCCGGTTATGTGGATCCGGTGCGAAACAGCCTGTTCATCGACATTGGCGCCGGCACTTCGGATATTTGCATGGTCCAAGGCTATTACCCCACGGCGGAGGATCAAGTCAGCCTTTCGTTTGCGGGAGACAAGGTCGATATGCTGCTGAATGAATCGATCAAGAAGACCTATCCGGATTGTGATCTGCCGCTGCTGAAGGTGCGGGAAATCAAAGAGCAGCATTCTTATGTGGGCAAACCCGCGCAGCCAGTGATCGTCAGTGTGCTGGTGGGTGGCAAAGTGCGCAAACTGGATTTGACCGAAGAAGTGGGAGCCGCCTGCGATTCGCTCCTGCAACGGATTTTCACCGCGATGTCCACCTTGATTGCGCGGGCGTCTTATGACAGCGTGAACGAATTGCTCCAGAACATCATCCTCACGGGTGGGGGCAGCCGGATCCGCAATATAGACGTGGAACTGCAGCGCCTCCTGACGGAGGAAGGATTCGATAAACCGGTCGTCCGGTCGGTAGGCGAGAATTATAAGGAATACGTTTCCAAAGGCGCCCTGAAAGCCGCCCGCCAGGCGCGGGAGGATCAGTGGCAAAAAGTAATCATCTGATTTGCGGGCAATCCTCCAGCTGCCCGACAAATCATCTTCAGTGGGTTGAACAGGCAGGGTGAATCAAACCGTTAGGGGATTCATCCTGCCGGTTTGCTTTCACCCTCGCCAGCAGCTGGGCCAGCAGCCAACCAGCATTGCCATTTTGAGATCGATGGACTTCCGGCCGCGGAATTGCTTAAATGGAACCATGAAAGAAACGCATAATTGGCGGGGATTCGCGAGCCTGCGGAACCATGGGGTAATAATCGTGGTGGTCGTCCTTTTGAGTTGCCTTCTGGGGGGCGATTCGGTTTTTGCCCAGACCACCCAAAGCCAGAAAGGGATCAATCTGGCACTGGTGGCCAAAGCATCCACCTCGTTTGTGTCTGGACACGAATCCCTGGCCGCGGTCAATGACGGCTTCGATCCGGCCCATTCGGACGACAAAAGCCATCGTGCGTATGGCAACTGGCCGAAAAGCGGAACGCAATGGGTGCAGTATGAATGGAGCCAGCCCATCAGCACCAGCGGCGTGGATCTGTATTGGTTTGACGATGACCGCGGGGTGCGCCTGCCTAAAACGGTTCGTCTGAAATATTGGGATGGCAGCAATTTTGTGCCTGTCCCAAACCCTTCCGCCCTCCAACCGGCGAAAAACAAATTTAATCCGCTTACCTTCGATGAAATCACCACCGCCAAACTCAGATTGGAACTGGATTCCAACGGCACCTTTTCCACCGGCTTGCTGGAATGGAAAGTTTACGATTCAGGCAAATCGCCCAACTTTGCCCCATCGGTGGCGGCCGGTGGGAATCGGGTGGTGGTGATCCCTGGCAAAACCCACCTGCAAGGAACGGTCAAGGATGATGGTAAAAGCAGGCCTTCGCCCAAGATCATTTGGAGCAAAGCCAGCGGCCCGGGGACGGTCACCTTTGACCACGCCGAAGCATTGACCACCACGGCCGCCTTTTCAACCGCAGGAACGTATGAGCTGCGGCTCACAGCGGATGATGGCGAGTTGAAGGCATCCGCCACCGTCCAGGTCACCGCCGTGCCACCACCACCGGCAAAACATTTGGACCCGGTCCCGACCCTGGCTTATCAAATAAACAATCCCCTGTGGAATCTCCGGCTGAAAAAAACCATCGTGAATTGGATTCCGCATTGCTATAACAAGATTTCCGACCCCCAACTGCCGGAAGGAGGCATCGTCAATTTCGTGGAGGCTGGCAAAAAAAACGCGGGACAGGCCCACGGCCGGCACATCGGCCCGGTTTTCGCCAATGCCTGGGTGCACAACACGGTGGAAGCGATGTGCGTGGCGCTGATGCTGGATCCGCAAGGCGACGAGGAAATCCGGCAGGCCCAGGCGGCCATCCGCGCGAAATTGGAGGATTGGATTCCAAAACTGATCAGTGCCCAGGAACCGGATGGGTATCTACAGACTTGCTATACCCTCAACGGCCACCGGCGCTGGACCAACAAGGCCGACCATGAAGGTTACCTGGCGGGGTATTTCATCGAAGCAGCCATAGCCCATTATTTGATGACCGGCCAGAAGGACGGCCGCATGTATGAGGCGGCCAAAAAACTGGCCGATTGCTGGTGCAATAATATCGGCCCGGCGCCCAAAAAATACTGGTATGAAGGGCACCAGGAACTGGAGCAGGCGTTGGTGCGCCTGGCGCGCTTTGTGAATGATGTGGAAGGTGGCAACCGGGGGCAAAAGTACATTGATTTGGCCAAATTCCTCCTGGATTCGCGCCGGGATGGCGAGGAATACGACCAAAGCCACGCGCCGGTGATTCACCAATATGAGGCGGTGGGGCATGCCGTGCGGGCCGCTTATTCCTATTCGGCCATGACGGATATCGCCATGGAAACCGGCGACTTGGATTATCACAGTGCGGTCAAATCCATCTGGGCGAATATCGTCCACAAAAAGTATTACGTCACCGGCGGCATCGGCAGCGGAGAGACTTCCGAGGGCTTTGGGAACGATTATTCGCTGCCCAATAACGCCTACTGCGAGTCCTGCGCGGATTGCGGGGAATTGTTTTTCCAGCATAAGATGAATTTGGTTTACCAGGAATCGCAATACGCCGACTTGTGCGAAGAGACGCTTTACAATGCCATCCTGGGGAGCCTCGACCTGGAAGGCAAAAATTTCACCTATACCAACCCCCTGGACTCCGGAGGGGCACGCTACGGATGGCATGGCTGCCCTTGCTGCGTAGGCAATATCCCGCGAACCCTGCTGATGCTGCCCACCTGGATGTATGCCAAGAGTGCCGAAGGTTTATACGTAAACCTCTTTATTGGAAGCTCGGTCCAGGTGCCGGGCGTGGCCGGAACCGATCTCCAAGTAATCCAGGAGACCGATTATCCGTGGAGCGGGAAAGTCGCTTTGAAAATAAATCCCGCCGAAACGAAGGAATTTTCCGTTCGCATCCGGGTTCCCAACCGAAACGTGAGCGAAATTTATACGAGTTCCCCAGTGGTGAATGGATTGGTTTCCCTGGCAGTGAACGGGGTGTCCACGACTCCCAAGATTGAAAACGGTTATGTCTTATTGCGGCGCACCTGGCAACGAGGGGACATCGTAGAAATCACCCTCCCGATGCAAGTGCAGCAGGTCCGATCGCGGTCCGAGGTGGCGGCCAATGCGGGCCGGGTGGCGCTGCGTTATGGGCCATTGATCTACAATGTCGAGAGCGTGGATCAGGATCTGGGCGCCATCTTCAATCCGGCGGCGCCGTTGCAGACGGAGTGGAATCCCACCCTGCTCGGGGGGGTGTTGGTGATCAAGGGAGCATTTACCTCCGGCGCGATATTGACGGCCATCCCCAATTATATCCGCCTGAATCGGGGCGGCCGCTCGCTGGTCTGGATCAAAGAAAAATAACCAGCCGCAATCAAATTTCAGCCGGCCAAAGCACTATTACACTCTTTGGCCGGTGATCGGCTAAAAAGAACCTCAGGATCAGGCGTCTCATCGGATTCCATACGATGACATTCCTCCCAGGTCACCCCATTAGAGGTTCATCCACAATTGACCTGATGGCAGCCATTGGGAATTAGCATTGGGAATTAGCTCTGCTTTCCTAAAAACCCTTAAACGGCGCGTTAATTTCCAGCCGGGGCCAAAATCAGTGGTTACTGGCCGCTTCAAGAAATGGCGGTCAACGGCGAGAACAAAACTTCCAAATCAGCGGCGGTCAACTGGAGGTTTCCGCGGCGTTCCTCATTCAGCAATCCCTCAACCAAGGCCCGCTTGCGGCTCTGCATGGCGACGATTTTCTCCTCCACCGTTCCCTCGGTAACCAGCTTGTAGATAAACACTTTTTTATCCTGGCCAATGCGGTGCGCACGGTCGGAAGCCTGGTCCTCCACTGCCGGATTCCACCATGGGTCATAGTGGATGACCGTATCGGCGGCGGTCAAATTCAAGCCAAAACCCCCTGCCTTGAGGCTGATCAGAAACAAGGGAACTGCACCGGCTTGAAATTGCTCGACAGGAGTTTGGCGATCAAGCGTATCCCCAGTCAGCTTCACAAAGCCGATCTGGCGGGAGGATAGCTCGGATTCGATCAAGGCCAGCATGCTGGTGAATTGTGAAAACAGGAGAATCCGGCGTCCTTCGGCGACCATTTCCGGGATTAGATCCAGCAACAGCTCCATTTTGGCGGATTCCTTCACGTCGCGGGCCGCCTCCAGGGAGAGCAAGCGGGGATCGCAGCAAACCTGGCGCAGTTTCAACAAGGCATCGAGAATGACAATGTGGGAGCGCGCCAACCCCTTGTCACTGACTTCGGACTGCACCCGCTGATGCATGGCGAGGCGGATGCTCTCATAAAGATCCCTTTGAGCGCCATCCAGCGCCACCTTTTGTACTATTTCGGTCTTGGGTGGCAACTCCTGCAACACCTCGGATTTGCGCCGGCGCAAAAGGAAGGGAGCGATCCGCCGGGCCAGGATCTGGCGACGCTCCTCATTTTTCGCTTTTTCGATGGGGTTACGAAAGAGGAACCGGAAACGGGGCTCGTCCCCGAGGTAGCCCGGAATCAAGAAATTAAACAAAGACCATAACTCTCCCAAATTGTTCTCCATCGGAGTACCGGTCATGCACAAGCGGAGCCGTGCTTTGAGCTGGCAGGCCACCTGGGCATATTGAGTTTTGGCGTTTTTGATGAACTGGGCTTCATCCAGGATGACCAGATGGTAGTCGTAGCGCAAAAGGATTTCCCCATCCCGTGCCAGCAGCGGATAACTGGTGCAGACCAAATCATGACGGTTGATGTTCTCGAAATGTTCCTTGCGGTCCTGCCCGTGCAACAACAACACTTTCAGCTGCGGGGCGAAGCGTTCGGCTTCCTGGCGCCAATTATTGAGCAAGCTGGTGGGCGCCACCACCAGGCTGGGGCGGTCCAGGCGTCCGGCCAGTTTTTCCAAAAGGATATGGGCCAGCGCCATGACGGTTTTCCCCAGACCCATATCGTCGGCCAGGATACCTGCCAGTTCATATTCAGCCAGGAATTGCAGCCATTTGAGTCCCTGCTGCTGATAGGGCCGCAATTGGGCCTTGAAGTCCGGGGGTGGCAGCACTTCCTTGATGCCCTGGAAATCCCGAATTTTTTCGCCCAGCGCTTTAAAGACATCCCCACCCCGCCATTGCCATTGCTCCGCGTCCCCCATGGCGGCCAGCTCTGCCACGCGCAATTTGGCTAATGGAAGGCGCCCTTCGTCATCCAGCGCTTTGGGATCATAAAGCTCGGTCAAGGCCTGCTGGATCGTGCGCAATCGGCCCGCCGGAAACGGGAAAGTCCGGCCATCCTCCAATTTCACCGGCAGCAAGGTGTCAGGGGGTATCCTGGCCAGTTTGGAAGGCTCGGCCCAGTCGTTTTTGGCCTGGAGGATTTCAATCAGGATGGGGAGCAGGTTGATGCGTTTGCCATCGACGATCACTCCTAATTCAAACCCAAACCAAGCATCCTCCGTCTCCGTGACGGTTTCGGCATACCATTCCTCGGCGATGGCGAAATTAAAGCTGAAATTAGGGCCATACTCCACGATCCACCCATCCTCCCGGATTTTGGGCAGATCCTGCTGGGAAAAGCGAAGCCAGTCCACCAACTCGCCTTTGCGATGCAGCCAGAAGTTGTTCACGCGCTCCACGGCCGCCCCGCTCAGGGAGTTCTGAGCGGGTTGAAATCCCAGATCCTCCAAACGATTCCGGGCCTGTACCTCGCCTGCAAAATTGCGCTGGATGCGGTGGATGACCCCCTCCTTGAACACCTCGATCACTTTGCGTTCATCGTCCGGAGCCAATCGGATCCCATCGTAATCGAAGCTCAACCGGGCGAGATTCACCGGCAGACCGTCAGGGGATGATTGGCGCACGGAATGGCTGAATTCCCACCATTGGAATTGGGATTGCTGGAATTTCAAGCATGGGCGCAACCAACCGTCCGCCACGGCCGTCACCGTCACTGGCTTGGGGGCCGGCAGGTGGTTGCGATCCAAAACGGGCAGCAGCACATCCCGGAATTGCTCGATCTCCGTGGGGTGCATCCGGGGCGCCCCCAGCCACGCCCGGGCAACCTCGGCCGCCAGGGTGGTGTGCAGCACGCCACAACTCCAATCCGCAGAGTCCACATACCACAGCGGATCACCCGGCAAAATATGCGACACGGCCGGCTGGGTGTTCCAAGCCGCGTATTGCATACCACCGCCATCGATTTTCCATTCGGGTTCGCCCTCCCGATCCGCTCCGCGTGATAATGCCGGGTTCAAGTGAGTCTCCCAGTGGCAGCGGCCGGTTTTGATCAACCGCGGAATAAGATCCGACAAGCTGTCATCAGCAATGTCCACCTCCGCCTGCAAATCGAACTTGGAAATGCCCAGGCTATGGGCCTTGATCAGCTTGGCCAGCGCAATATCGGAAGCCTCCGCATAGGCTGGCTTATTACTCAGAAAGGTGGGTATGACGACGACTGTAGGATTTCCAAATCCGCCCGTGGGCAAGCGGCGCATTTGCACCAAGGAGACGTAAAGATGAGGGCCATCCGCGGTGGATTTTAGGTTCAGGAGGTAACAAATGCGGCTCAGTTTTTCATCATTTTCGCCAACCTGGGGCAGGTTTGCTGGCTGGCTGGCTCCCCGCAATCGGACAAACCAGGATTGAAAATTCTTGGGCAAAACCACTTCCGCCCGGGCCAGGTTTCCTTTGCCATCGGTTTCCAAGCCGGCGATCAAATCCGGCTTATATTTTGTGGCATAAATGAGTGTGGCCGCCCAATGCGCGCAAAAAGTATGGGCCTCGCAGGAACAATTTCCCGCGAGCAAGGGTTTGCCGTTTTCGGTCCGGTTGATTTTGATTTCCAGTTCCACCACATCCCAGGAATCATCCAATTCCGCATAAACGATTGAATTTCCCTCCTCAATTCCCCATTCCAGGATCCGGCTGTGGTTGGCCAACTTGCGCCCGGCACTCACCGTCGCCTGGCTGAAACCTTCCATCCAAATGGACTTTTTTTGCTGCATTTATTAATCGGGGATGGGCCGACGACCATAATCGGCTACCATCCGCAGCCCATTTCCTTTAAAGACGCAAGATATGTCAACCTCCTTTGCGGCTTGGGCAAGCCAGTTTTGGCGGAAAAAAAACCGGGGCTCAACCTGTTTGACACCTGGGCCGCAAATGACTAAATTCGCCCTCAGAATGGAATCCCAAGCGCACAATCAACTTAAAAAGTTTGCCGCCCATCAGGAGCGGGCGAAGCGGCTTATTTGCTTGAGGCTCGAACCGGGTCATTCATTGGGAATGGCTGCGCTGTCGCCCCGGCTAAAGGCATGGACGCAGCCCCATTGTCTTTAACCACGGACGCCCATTTGGGGAGTGACGCGGCCGGCCGAGCTGTTTCCGTGATTTAAACCGAAACCAACCAAATCCAATCCATGAAACCAATCCATCCAAATACCAAACCCATTCTGACCTGCCTGCCCAGCCTGTTGGCGGGCTTGGCAGTTTTGCTGGCCGCCGGATCTCAAACTCCGGCGGTGGCTAAATCCGAAGGCCGGCAAATCAGCCGGGCGGTTTTGCTGGATAAGATCCGTGGCGGTTGGGCCGGCCAAATGATTGGCGTCTCTTTCGGGGCGGCCTCCGAGTTCCGAGCCCAAGGCAAAATCCTGGACATGCCTTTGCCATGGAAACCGGACATGGTGGAAAATTCCATCCACCAGGACGACCTGTATGTGGAGATGACGTTCGCGGCGGTCATGGACAAGCTGGGATTGAACGCCACCAGCAAGGATTACGGCCGGGCCTTCCGGGATTCCAAATACGGGCTTTGGCACGCCAATGCCGGCGCCCGCAAAGCCTTGAACCAGGGCATCGATGCCCCGTGGTCCGGACACCCGAAATATAATTTCCACGCCAACGACATCGATTTCCAGATCGAGGCGGACTTCATCGGCTTGATGTGCCCCGGGCTGCCGCGAGCTTCCAACCTGTACTGCGACCGGGTGGGCCGGGTGATGAATTACGGGGACGGCCTCTATGGCGGCATGTTCGGCTGTGGGATGTACAGCGCGGCGTTTTTCGAGAGTGATCCGCGGAAAATCGTGGAGGCAGGCCTGGCCTGCATACCGGCCAAAAGCGAATACGGTTTGCTGATCCGCGACCTGCTCGATTGGTCGGCGCAAAATCCAGAGGATTGGCAAAAGGTCTGGCAGATGGTCGAAGACAAGTGGGATAAGAACGATGTCTGCCCGGACGGCGCGCTGGCCCCCTTCAACATCGATGCCAAACTGAACGGGGCTTACATTGCGTTCGGTTTGCTTTACGGCAAAGGGAATCTGGCCAAAACCATGGAGATTGCCACCCGCTGCGGCCAGGATTCGGACTGCAATCCCTCCAGCGCCGCAGGCATTTTAGGGGTGGTGCTGGGCTTCAACCGGATAGCGCCGGAATACAAAAGTTTCTTCCCACAACTGGAGAATAGGAAGTTCGACTACACGGAATACTCCTTCAACGACATTGTGAAATCAACCGAAGCCAGGGCCTTGAAGGTGATTGAAATGGCGGGCGGACGGGTCACGGCCACCGAGGCAACCATTCCGGAGCAAACGGCCAAAGCCCCCAAACTGGAGCAATGGTCGCCTGGCATCCCGGTTCGCAGGGTCAACGCCACCGACAAGGCTTGGACTTGGACCGGTCCCTGGAAAGAAAACCAAGCCACCAAATTAATGGAGGGAGCAGGCGGCGAGGCGGTTTTGGAATTTGACGGGGTAGCGGTGGCCATCCTGGGCAGCATGGATCAGAAGGGCGGCCAGGCGCTGGTTTACGTGGATGGCAAGAAACAAGAGTTCCTGCTGGACGCCTTTGTCCCGGAGCGAACAAACGACAACGTCCTCTGGAACTGCTATGGACTCAAGCCAGGACGGCACTCGGTGCGCCTGGTGACGCTGGACAAGGCGGATCCGCGTTCGGGTGGAAAACGAGTAGCCATCCACCAAGCCATCCTTTACCAAGCCGCGAAATAAACCGGCCATAGCCTTAAACTTACATCGTGCCACGTTTAATTATGAAACATAACAGACTGTCCGCCTGGAGCGCGATGGCCGCCAGCCTCGGGTTTGCCTGGTTCTTATCGAGTTGCGCTCCGCCTAACTCCTCCACTTCCTCCCCCTCCTCCCCGCCCGCGACGGGAAAACCGCGCGTGGCACTGGTGATGAAATCACTGGCCAATGAATTCTTCCTGACCATGGAAACCGGCGCGAAGAAACACCAGGCGGCCCATGCCAGCGAGTATGAATTGCTGGCCAACGGCATCAAGGACGAGCAGGACGTAGCCAGGCAAATAGAGCTCGTGGAGCAGATGATCGCCCAAAAAGTCGATGCCATCGTGATTGCCCCAACCGATTCCAAGTCCCTGGTGACGGTTTGCAAAAAGGCGCAGGACGCGGGGATCGTCGTGGTGAACATCGACAATAAGCTCGATGCGGGAGTGCTGGCCGACAAGAAGGTGAAATTCCCCTTCGTGGGGCCAGACAACCGCAAAGGGGCCCGGAAAGTGGGCGATTACGTGGCGCAAAAGCTCAAGGCCGGTGACGCGGTGGCCATACTGGAAGGGGCTCCCAACGCCTTCAACGGGGTCCAGCGCAAATCAGGTTTTGAAGACGCCATGAAAGCAGCCGGCCTTAAAATCGTCAGTTCCCAATCGGCTTATTGGGAAACCGACAAGGCCAGCCAGGTGGTGTCGGCCCTGGTCACGGAGCATCCGGAGATCAAAGCCATCCTCTGCGCCAACGACAGCATGGCGCTGGGCGCCGATGCCGCCCTCCGCGCGGCCGGCAAGCAGGGCCAGGTGCTGGTGGCCGGCTTCGACAACATCTCGGCGGCCCAGCAACTGCTCCAGGAAGGAAAGCTGCTGGCCACTGCCGACCAGCATGGCGATCAACTCGCCGTGTTCGGGATCGAATATGCTTTGGAGATGCTCCAGAAAAAGACGACCCCGGACGACCGCGAAACCCCGGTGGACCTGATCACCAAGAAATAGGCCGGCTGCGTTCCCAGCCCCATGCCCCAATCGGGAACCATCCTGTCTGCCGGCGGCCTTTGGAAGTCGTATTCCTCGGTGGTACTGGAGGATGTCACCCTGGATTTGCGGGTGGGCGAAGTGCATGCCCTCGTGGGCGAAAATGGCGCCGGCAAAAGCACCTTGTCCCGGATCATCGCGGGCCTGGTGAAACCGGACCAGGGACACATGGAGGTTTTCGGGACGCCCTATGCGCCGCGCAGCAAAGCGGAGGCCGAATACCTCGGCGTCCGGATGGTCCTGCAGGAATTGAACCTGGTGGGAACCCTGACGGTGGCGGAAAGCATCTTCATTGACCAACTGCCCAACCGGCTGGGCTGGATCAATTACCGAAAGCTGAACGACCAGGCCCGCGCGGCGATGGCGCAGGTGGGCCTGAGCGGCCTGGATCCCCAGCGCCTCATCAACACTCTGGGTATCGGCCAGCAGCAGTTGATCGAAATCGCTGCGGGCCTCTCCCGTCGCTGCCGAATATTGATCCTGGATGAGCCAACCGCGGCGCTGACCAGCACGGAAATCGAGCTGCTCTTCACTCAGATCGCGCGCCTGAAAGCCATGGGCGTGGGCATTATTTATATTTCCCATCGCATGGAGGAAATCCAGCGCATCGCCGACCGCATCACCATCCTGCGCGACGGCAAGGTGGTGGCCACCCAACCCGCCCGGGAAATCAGCCTGAACGAAATTGTGCGCCGCATGGTCGGCCGGGAACTTCCGGAAATCACCTCGCGCCCCGCCGCCGCCGCCGGCCCGGTCCGGCTGCGGGTTGAAGGATTGACCCGGCGGCCGTGGATCGAACACGTGAGCTTCGAGGTGCGGGCAGGGGAAATCCTCGGCTTCGCGGGCCTGATGGGTTCGGGGCGCACAGAAACCTTGCGGGCCATTTTTGGCGCCGACCCCAGGGACGCTGGCGATATCTTCTTGCGCAACTCCCCCACCCCGGCGCGGATTCATTCCCCGCGGGATGCGGTGCGGCAAGGCATAGCGCTGCTGACGGAAGACCGCAAGGAGCAGGGCATACTGCTGCCCCTGGCCATCCGGTGCAATATCAGCCTGCCCAGCCTGCCGCAGGTCAGCGGTTTGGGGGGGTGGATCCGCTCCCAGGCGGAAAAGGTGGCGGCTGGGGAGTGGATCCGGAACCTGGGTGTGAAGTGCCATTCGGGCGAACAGCAAGCGGTTGAACTCAGTGGCGGCAACCAGCAAAAAGTGGTGATCGCCAAGTGGCTCCGCCGGGATTGCGATGTGCTGCTGTTCGACGAGCCCACCCGGGGCATCGATGTGGGTGCCAAATTTGAAATCTACGAACTGCTCACGCAGCTGGCTGGCCAGGGCAAGGCCATCGTAATGGTTTCCTCGGACCTGAAGGAACTGCTGGCGGTGTGCGACCGTATCGCAGTGATGTCCGCCGGGCGGCTGGCCGCCACTTTCAAACGCGGGGATTGGAGCCAGGACCGGATCATGGCCGCGGCCTTGAGCGGGTATAACTGAAAAATAAAAATGAGCGAAGCGTCGAACCAACCAGCCCGGGAAGCCGGGCGCTACCACTGGCGCCGGGTGGCGGGAGAATACCTCGGTTTGCTGCTGGCCCTGGGGCTGCTGGTCCTGGTGTTCAGCCTGCTCACCCGGCATTTCTTCAGCGCCACCACTTTTTACACCATCGCCAACCAGATCCCCGCGGCGGTGCTCATTGCCACCGGCATGACTTTGATCCTGATCATCTCGGCCATCGATCTTTCGGTGGGGTCGGTGGCTGGCTTGTGCAGTGCGGTATTGGGGGTGGTCATGGTGCAATACAAGGTCGCGCCCCTGCCCGCGGTGGGGCTGGCCGGCCTGGCCGGTCTGGCCTGCGGCATTTTCAACGGGCTGGTTTCCGTGCGGTTTGGCTTGCCCAGCTTTATCGTGACCCTGGGCATGCTCGAAATAGCCAGGGGGGGAGCCCATGCGCTCACCCAATCCCAGACGCAATACATTGGCTCCGCCATCGAACCGATCGCCAGCCTCTCGGTGCTGGGGCTGTCCCTGCCCTTTCTGCTGGCGGTGGTCATCGTGATCGCCGGGCAATTGGTCCTCACCCGGACCGTGTTTGGAAGGTATATGATCGCCATCGGCACCAATGAGGAGGCGGTCCGTCTGTCTGGCATCGATCCCCGGCCGGTGAAGGTGGCGGTGTTTGCGATCACCGGGGTGCTGGTGGCGCTGGCGGCCGTCATTGACACCTCCCGCTTCCAATCCGCCAATCCCAATGCCGGCACTGGATTTGAGCTCAATGCCATCGCGGCGGTGGTCATCGGCGGCACCAGTTTGATGGGGGGGCGCGGGTCGGTGGTCAGCTCGTTTTTTGGGGTGTTGATCATGGCGGTGCTGAACACCGGTCTGGCGGCGGTGGGCGCCAAAGATGAGACGAAGCGGCTGATCACCGGCCTGGTGATCGTCGCCGCGGTGATCATCGACCAATACCGGCACCGTTTCAACCGGGAGCGGGCAACCCAGCAATAACGACAACGAAGCGGGCGGATGACCGCCCTTGAACTGGAACCGAAATACATGAAACCGAAAATCGTGGTGGTGGGCAGTTCCAACACGGACATGATCATTCAACTGGACCGCATTCCGCGGCCTGGCGAAACCATCCTGGGCGGGCAATTCACCATGGCGGCCGGCGGGAAAGGGGCCAACCAGGCAGTGGCCGCGGCCCGGGCGGGCGGTGAGGTGACGCTGGTGGCAAGACTGGGCAAGGATCTTTTCAGCGAGAATGCAATCGGCGGTTTCAGCCGGGATGGGATTGGCATCAACCACCTGGTCCGCGACCCGAAATGCCCATCGGGGGTGGCTTTGATATTTGTTTCCAAAGCGGGAGAAAACAGCATCGCCGTGGCCTCCGGCGCCAATGCCCGGCTGGCGGCATCCGATGTGCGAAAAGCCCGCCCCGCGATCGAATCGGCGGACCTGGTCCTGATGCAATTGGAAGTCCCTTTACCGGCCATTAAGGCGGCGGTCGAACTAGCCCGCAAAAAAGGCAAAACGGTGATATTGAATCCAGCGCCCGCCCAGCCTTTGCCGGACGCGCTGCTATCCCAAATCCAGATCGTCACCCCCAATGAAACCGAAGCCGGGCAACTGACCGGGATGGTGGTGGACAGCGATGCCAGCGCGGCCAAAGCGGCCCGGATCCTGCTGGCGAAGGGCATCCAGATCGCGATCATCACCCTGGGGGCGCGCGGAGCCTGGGTGGCGACCGCCGAAGGCAAGGCGGAACGGGTGCCGGGCTTCAAGGTCCAGCCCGTGGACACCACGGCGGCGGGAGATGTTTTCAACGGCGCGCTGGTGGTAGCCTTGGGGGAAGGCGCTCCCCTGCTCCAGGCGGTGCGGTTCGCCAATGCCGCTGCCGCCATTTCCACCACGCGCCTGGGCGCCCAACCCTCCGCCCCCAAGCGCACGGAAATCGACCGATTCCTAAAAATCCCGAACTGACCCATCGGGATCGTTCAAGCGGGGTTGCAGGCCGGGTTTCCGGAAAGGGCGGGATCTGGCCAGCTGCTCATCAAATTGAACCCCAGCCCTGGCCCTTCCAAGGGCAAGGCATAACCTTTGATCACGGTGGGATATGGCCCGACCACATCGGTTTTGGCATCGGAATTCACCCAAGGCGCCTCGATGAGATCGACGTTGGGAATGGCCAGCGCGGCGTGCAAGGTGGCGGCGGTGCCTAAAGGGCCGGCGTTGTTGTGCAGGATCAGGTTTTGGTAATGGACCTCGCCCATGGCGGCAATCTTTTTGATCTCGGTCAATCCACCGCAATGGCAAACATCGGGGCGAAGGTAATCGACATACCCGTTGGCGATCGTCTCGCGGAATTCCCATTTGCTGTGAAAACGCTCCCCCGTGGCCAAAGGAATGCGGGTGGCGGCGCGCACCTGGGCCATCGCCTGGGGATTCTCCGGCCGCAAGGGGTCCTCGATCAGGAAGGGATGGTAAGGCTCGGCGCGGCGGGCCAGTTCAATGGCCCACACGGGATCGTAGCGGCCATGACATTCCAGGATGAGGTCCACCGCGTCGCCGACCGCCTGGCGGATGGCGGCGAGGTATTCGATTTGCTGGGCAACCGCGAGCTTGTGGTCATGCAGATCCACCGCGTCGTAACTGTGAAAGGCGCGAAAGCGGATGGCGGTAATCCCCTTGGCCACCCGCTGCCGCGCCTGGTCCGCGGCCTCCCCGGCCGTTTTGCCCGTGACATGCCCGTAAACCCGGACCTTGGTGCGGGCCAGGCCGCCCAGCAATTGGTAAACCGGCACTCCATAGGCCTTGCCTTTGATATCCCAAAGCGCCATGTCGATGGCGCTGACCGCGGCCCCGGTGGCGGGGCCGCCGCGCTGGAAACGCCGGCGGAAACAAACCTGCCACAGGTATTCCACCCGTTCGGGGTCCTCCCCAACCAGGTAAGGGGTTATGTCTTTCAGCATGCCTTCGACGGCGTAGGGCAGGAATTGGTTGGTGCCGTCGCCATAGCCTACGATCCCGGCATCGGTCTCGATCTTGAGGAAAACATCGCTGCCCGTCAGGATGGGTTCCACCTTGGTGATTTTCAGGCGCGACCCGGCCGGCCGGACGCTGGCGGATTGGTTGGTTTCCACCGCAGCGGCCAGGTTCCCAGCCAGGCCCAGGAAACCGGCGCCCGCCATTTGCAGAAAGCGGCGGCGGTTGGTGGGAGTCAGGACGCCCGATTTTGGTTGTTGAACTTTCATAGTCATCCAGGTTCTGTGTTGCGTGGGTTCAATCTATCCCGCCCAGCCAGGGGCGCAACTCCATTCCCCATTGCGTGCCTGGTTTACGCCAGGTGACCATTGCCAACTCGAGAAAAACATTGGAGGGCGGGAGGCGGGCCGTGTATCCTGCCCCCCAACACTAGACTGGCTTGCGCAAACCGGTGTTCGACTCGGCCGGCGGGCAGGCTGAACCAAAATACGATTATGAAAAACTGCATTACCGCAATGGTGGCGGCAGCTTGCATGACGGCAATGGCCCCAGGAGCAACGGTGGGATTCCTCAAAGCCAAAAACGGGCGCATCCAGGACGGCCAGGGGCAGGAGGTCATTTTGCGCGGCATGGGCCTGGGCGGCTGGATGCTGCAGGAGGGCTATATGCTGGGCATCGACAAGGAGGGAACGCAGCATTCAATCAAGGCGCGCATCACCGATTTGCTAGGGCCGGCGGATTGCAAAAAGTTTTACGATCTTTGGCTGCAGAACCACATGACCCAGGAGGACGTGGAGCGCCTGGCCAGATCGGGCTTCAACAGCATCCGCCTGCCAATGCATTACAACCTATTCACCAAGCCGAGCGAGGAGGAGGCAGACCCAGCCAGCGAAACCTGGCTGACGACGGGCTTCACCCTCACGGACCACCTGCTGGATTGGTGCAAGGCCAATAAAATATTCCTTTTCCTGGATCTGCACGCCGCCCCGGGCGGCCAAGGCAAGGACGCCAACATTTCGGATTATGATGCCGGCAAACCTTCCTTGTGGGAAAACACCCGGAACCGGCGGAAAACCATCGCCCTGTGGCGCAAACTGGCGCAGCGCTATGCCGGCGAACCGTGGATCGGTGGCTACGACCTGCTCAACGAACCGAATTGGACCTTCGAAGGAAAAGACAAGAACGGCCGGGAAGATGCCAGCAACCAACCGATATGGGATCTCTACCAGGATCTCACGCGGGCAATCCGCGAAGTGGATAAAAACCACCTGATCGTGATCGAAGGCAATGGCTGGGGCAACAACTACAATGGATTCCCCGGGTCGTGGGATGACAACCTGGTTTTAAGCTTCCACAAATATTGGAATCCCAATACCCAGGAAGCGATCGCCCGCTTCGTTGCCCTGCGGGACCGGTATCACCTTCCCCTGTGGCTGGGGGAGAGCGGAGAAAATTCGAATCAATGGTTCCGTGAGTGCGTGGCACTGATGGAGAAAAACCACATCGGCTGGGCCTGGTGGCCGCATAAGAAGGTTGGTTCCAGCTCCTGCATCT
>CAIMWS010000234.1 GCA_903845125.1 uncultured Verrucomicrobiota bacterium | reverse complement strand
TTTGCTGGCCAGCCATGAGCACCCGGATGATATTTTTGAGGCGCAACCAACCCTCCCCCAAACCCAGGATTATGATTCGGAGGGAACCATGATCGGGCGTTACAAGCTCCTGGAGTTCCTGGGCGAAGGGGGCTGCGGGATGGTCTATGTGGCCGAGCAAGCCGAACCGGTGCGGCGGCGGGTCGCCCTCAAGGTCACCAAGCTGGGCATGGACTCCAAAGCCGTGGTGGCCCGTTTCGAGGCGGAGCGGCAGGCCCTGGCCATGATGGACCATCCGAACATCGCCAAGGTGCTCGATGCCGGGACTACGGAGAAGGGGCGCCCCTTTTTTGTGATGGAATTGGTGCGCGGCACCCGCATCACCGATTACTGCGACCAGAACCAGCTCGGCATCCGGGAGCGCCTCGAGTTGTGCATCAAGATCTGCCACGCCATCCAGCACGCCCACCAGAAAGGGATCATCCACCGCGACATCAAGCCATCGAATATCCTCGTCACGCTGCACGACGATGTGCCCGTGCCTAAGGTGATCGATTTCGGCATCGCCAAGGCGATCGAAGGCCGGCTGACCGACGCCACCGTTTACACGCAGCTGCACCAGTTCATCGGCACCCCGGCCTACATGAGCCCGGAGCAGGCGGAGATGAGCGGGCTGGATATTGACACCCGGGCGGACATTTACAGCCTGGGCGTGGTGCTCTACGAACTGCTGGTGGGCAAGACCCCGTTCGCGGCGGAAGACCTGATTGCTTCCGGCCTGGAGGCCATGCGCAAAACCATCCGCGAGCAGGATCCCATCCCGCCCAGCACCCGCATCGCCCGGCTCCAGGATGGGGAATTGCCCGCGGCTTCACGCCACCAATCGGCGGCGAGGTCCAGGCAACTCCACATGGTCCGGGGCGATCTCGATTGGATCGTTTTAAAGTGCCTGGAGAAGGACCGGGCGCGGCGCTACGACACCGCCAACGCCCTGGCGATGGATATCGCGCGCCACCTTGCGAACGAACCAGTCCTCGCCCGGCCGCCCAGTCCTTTTTACCGGTTCCGGAAAATGGTCCGGCGGAATCAGGCAGCGGTGCTGGCCCTGGCCGGGATGGCCCTGGCCCTGGCCATCGGCCTCGGGCTGGCGGTGGCCGCCCTGGTGCGGGAGCGGTCCCAAGCCGCCCGCACCGAAGCGGTGACCCTCTTCATCAACCAGCTGCTGTCGGACACGCTGCCCCCCTTGATCCAGCAGGGCAATTCGCGGGCGGCCAGGGATCTGATCGACGCCTCCGACCGGCTGGTTGCCTCCTCCTTATCCAAGGCTCCCCTGGCGGAACTCGCGGTCCGCGCCCAGCTCTGGCGCGTGCTGATCGAGCAGCTCCAGGATTATCCGGCGGCTTTGCAGCAGGGGGAGGCCATCAGCCGCCTGGCCCCCGGGATCCAACTGATCGGCCACGGCCAGCCGCAGGATTTCCTGCGGATGTTCCTGGGAATCACCCGCCTCTGGGCCGCCGAAGGCGAAGCCACGAAACAGGCAGCGGCGATGGCCGGTCTCGATTCCATGTGCGCGGAGCTGATGGCCCGCACCCCCCCGGAAAGCCTGGTGGCCAGGGAATGCCGGGCGCAACTGGGCCTTTGGCTGATGACGGCGGGGCAGCTGGCCAAGGCGGAAACGATGCTCGCCGAGGCCTGCCGCCTGGTGCCTGCCGATCCGGCTTCAGGCCGGCGCTCGCACAGCCTAGTGGCCGATTACGCCCGCGTTCTTTCCGCCCTGGGGAAACCGGCCCAGGCGGAAGCCGTGGTCCGCGAAAACCTGGATTTATCCCCGAACACCCAACCCGCGCCCCTGGAGCTGCACCTCAAACTGGTCGCGCAGCTGGCCAGTGCCCTGTGCGGGCAGGGGCGGTTTGCCGAGGCCAGCCAGCTGCTCGCCGAGCGTTGGCAATGGCTGGGCGAACACGCCGGCTCCGCGCCTGCAAAGTTCCGGCTGGATGCGCTGCGCGGCGCGGTGGCGGCCCGTTCCGGGAACCTTCCCGAGGCTCTGCAAACTTATGCGGCGCTGGCCACCAACCAGCTGGCGGGCGTATTTGAATGGCACACCGCGGCGACCCTGGCCACCGCCCTGGACGAGCCTGAAATCCACCGCCAGCTCTGCCGCGCCGGCCTGCTCCGGTTCGCCTCCGCCGCCGAGGGGCTGAATGCCCTGGCCCTGGCGGACGGCCTCCTGCGCCAACCCGCCGAAGACACCTTCCTGGCGGTGGCCCGCGCTTTGACGGACCGGGTTGCTGGCGCCCATGACTGGAGCCGGGATTTCATAGGCTTACTGCGGGCTTCCCTGGCTCATCGTGAGCAGCGGCCCGCGGCCGCCCTGGAATTCCTCGACCAATTTCGCTCCGCAACCCGCTTCGGCATCATCCGTGCCAGCGCCCAACAGCAACCATGCCACCGGGCTGAGGTCGCGTTTTTCCGGGCCATGCTGGGCGCCGAGCTTGGGCGACGGGAAGAGGCCCGCCAGGACTTCGCCCAAGGCCGGGAATACCTGCGGCTGGCCATCGGGGACCAGCCGCACGGTGACCGGGGTGAGAATTGGGCGGGGATCTGCCTCACGGAAATCCGGCGGCGGGAAGCGGAAGCGGCCTTCAAAAAGCTGGGAATTCCTTTTCCGGAGGCAGGCGCCCCATGAAATCCACCCCAGCTCCACGCTCCGTTGGCCCCGCCCAAGGATTTGCGCCAATTTCCGCGAATGTATTGTTTGCCGAACCCTATGACTATTAAGGCCACGACCATGAACCCCACTGATGCAACCTCCTCCCGCCGGCATGACCTCGATGCGCTTCGTGCCGCGGCCATGTTGCTCGGCATTGTCTTCCATTCCTCCCTGTCCGTCGCCCTGGGCTTCGGCTGGATGGTGCGGGACGTGAGCCAGAGCAAAACCGCTTACCTTTTCCAAGCCTGGGTCCATGGATTCCGCATGCCGCTCTTCATGGTGGTCAGCGGTTTTTTCACGGCCATGCTGTGGCGGAAACGCGGCCTGAAGGCGCTTTTTTCGCACCGCTTCCGCCGGGTGCTGTTGCCCTGCCTGCTGGGGCTGGCGACGGTCGTTCCGGCCATAATTTGGGCCAGCAGTTTCGCTTTTCAATCCGGCGTGGCTAAAAGCCGGAAAACGGCCCGGCCGGAATCCGCCTCCGCGAATCTCTGGACCGCCATCCGCCAGGGTGATGCCCCCGCCCTTCAGGGGTATTTGCAGACCGGAGAGGCCCTGACCAATCTGCATGCTGAGTTTGGCATCACCCCGCTCATGTGGGCGGCGCTGAACGGGCAAAAGGAGGCAGCCGCCATCCTGCTGGAAAAGGGCGCCAGCCCCAATGGCCGGAGCCGGGATGGCAACACGGCTTTGCATGCGGCCGCTTTCCTCGGCCGCACGGGCCTGGTGGAACTGCTGATCCAAAAGGGGGCGGATATCCATGCCGTAAACAGTGCCGGGGAGCAACCGCTGGGCAGCGCCGTCGCCGACTGGGGCCTCGTCCAATACATCACCGGGCTGCTGGGAATCACCGTCGAAAAGCCGCAGGTTGAGCAGGGCCGCCGGGAAATTGTCCGCTGGCTGCAGGCGTTGGGGGCGGTCGGTGCCAATCCCGCAACTGCGGGCCCGGCCGGCGCTGGCGGGAGCGTCAAACCCAGCCCGATCCTGCAAGCCACCAGGTGGCTCATGGACACCCCGGTATTCCTGCTCCTCTGGTTCCTCTGGTTCCTCTGGTGGCTGGTCGTGGTGTTTGCCGCAGGCGCCTGGATCGGCCAGTCCCTGGGCTGCGCGCTGGCGCCCGGCCGATTCCTGTTATCCCCGGTGTTCCTGGCGGCCCTGGTGCCGCTGGCCATGCTCCCCATCTGGTTCATGGGCTCGGGCAATGGAGAATTCGGCCCCGACACTTCCATGGGCATCCTGCCCATGCCCCACGTTTTTGGCTACTATGCGCTCTTCTTTTTCTTCGGGGCGCTTTACTACGATTGCGGCGATGAGGCCGGCCGCCTCGGTCGCTCCTGGCGATGGCTGCTGCCGATCGCCACGTGCCTGGTGTTTCCCCTCGCCCTGGAGTTTGCCACCGGCGCCTTTGGCTTTCGCAACGCCCTGCTGCCGCCCCGTTTTCAGCACCTGGCCAGCACCGCCTTCCAAGCCCTGTATGCCTGGCTGATGTGCTTCGGCTGCATGGGCATGTTCCGCGCCCTGCTCGTGCGGGAAAACCCGGTCATCCGCTACCTCTCGGATGCATCATACTGGCTTTATCTCACCCATCTGCCGCTGATCATCGCCCTGCAGGCATTGGTCAGCGACTGGCCCGTGCCAGGCCTGATCAAGGCCGCTGTGATGTCCCTGCTGGTCACCGGTTTCCTGCTGCTCATCTACGACAAACTCGTGCGCTACACCTGGGTAGGAACCCTGCTGAACGGACCCCGGAAACGGACCGCCACCCCCTCCAGCGCCACGCCGGAGGATTTCGCCGGAGCCTCATCAAAGCCGGTGAGTTGACCCACCCAGCCAAAGACACCCAACCAATGCCTTGCCTTTGACCTGAAAAACCATCCAATCTTAATCGCATGAGAAAACGGATCCTGTCTTTGCTGGTCCTGGCCGCGCTGGCGACTGACAGTTGCTGGGCCTGGCAGACCGGGGCGGGCAGCCTGGTCGCCCAGTCAGCCCTGGTCAAAGGGATGGAGAACGGCATGAAGGAAGCCTTCATCGCCCTTGGCGGCCTGGAACGGGTGAGCCCCGCCTCGCAGCCCATTCCGGTGTGGCAGCGGCACCGGGCGGACCGATCGCTGGGCAACCCCCTGAATGACGTTTTCGCCGGGCAGCGCAGCGCTTCCACAAACCCAGAAAGTGTATTATGAACCTTCCGGACCTCCCGTTGAACCGCCGGTTTATTTTGCAACCAACCGCCCTGAAAGCCGCCACCGGCGGGGCCATTCGCCGGGGGATATTACTGGCGACAGCCTCGGTCGCATTGGCGCTGGTGGCGGCCTTGGTGGCCTTCAACGTAAAACGTTCACGGCCGGTAATTCCCAAACCGCCGGACGATGCCGTGCAAGTGGTGGTCCAGGGATTGGCCAACCACCAACCGCAAGTTCTCTGGGACGCCCTGCCGGCGAGCTATCAGGCGGACATCCGCCAAATCATCGCGGCGTTCTGCGCCAACATGGACCCGGAAATCTATGACCGGACCTTCCGCATCCTCGGCAAGGCGGTCAAAGTTCTGAACGAAAGGAAGGACTACTTTGCCAGGAGTCCGGTGGCGCTCAGCGTGCCCCTCCTGGAGTCGAGCATCGGCAGGAATTGGAGCCATGACGTTGGCCTTCTGGACGCGGTTGTCCGAAGCGATCTAGCGACTCTGGCCACCTTGAAACAAATGGATCCGGGAGTTTTCCTGGCCTCCACCGGCCATAAAGTCATGGCCGGCCTGGACGATTTAAGAGCCCGCACCCAGCGTTCACCCGGGCCGAATCTATGGGAGAAAATGAACCAATCGCTGAAAGATGCCCGCATTCAATTCGTGAAGACCACCGAAGACAGTGGATACCTGAAGTTTATTTCGCCCACCAACAGCGCGGGGAAGGATGTGCATCTGACCCGGGTGGAAGGCCGGTGGGTTCCGGCGGACTTGGCCGCGTCCTGGCCCAGCAATACCGCCCAAGCCAAGGCAAGGATGGGCAAATTGAGCGGCCCGGAGTTCGCGAAAGCCAAGCCGCTGCTGGCCACGGTGCTGGGCGCTCTGGAAAACAACCTGGATTCCTTGCTCAAGGCTGGAAGCCAAAAGGAGTTTGACGAAAAGCTGAAAGGCTTCGCCGCCATCGGCGGCATGGTCCAGTCCATGAAAGAACTCCAGAACCGGGGGTCACAATGAACACAGGATTCAAAACTCAAACCGGGCGGGGATTCACCTTGATCGAACTGCTCGTGGTCATCGCCGTGATTGGAATTCTCTCCGCTCTCTTGTTGCCGGTGTTGTCCAAAGCCAAAGAGCGGGGCCGAAGCGTTTCCTGCCTCTCGAATATCCGGCAGTTGGGAATGGCGGCGACGCTATACGCTGCCGACAACAAAGACCAGTTGCCGCCGAGGTTGTTCATCCCTTACTGGGTACTGCCGCTGCAACCTTATTACCACGATGTGGCACTCCTGAAATGCCCTTCTGAACCAGGCGGTTCCGCCAGAAGCTACATCATCAATGGCTGGAACGATTATTTCGCGGAGGCTTTATCGCCGCAGGATTTTGCGGCTTTCATGGCATTCAAGTGGCCGGAGGGCATGCGGAGGAGCAAGATCCCCAATCCGTCAGCAACCCTCACTTTCGGCGAAAAACGCAGCGGCTCGCCCCATGCCTACATGGATTTGCTGCAGGGAGTTCGGGGCAACGACGTGGAGGAATTGGAGCATGGCCGACACGGCGGCGGGAACTCGCCACGGGCACGAAGTTCCAATTTTGGATTTGCCGATGGCAGCGCGCGCTCCCTCAAGTTCGGGAAATCCATCACCCCCATCAACCTCTGGGCGGTCACCGACAAGTGGCGCAACACACCGCCCCCGTCCCTGCAAAGCCTCGAATAACACCGCCTGCCAAGGAACGGGTAATCCATTTTCCCCACGGGCGGACGCGCCGCGCAGGAGGTTGAACTTAGACTTGTGGCCAGGGGACCGCAGCCCTATATTCCCCGGAAATGAATCGCCGCCAGTTCGTTCAAACGGTTGCTGCCAGCCTGGTCATTGCTCCGGATTTGGCAGCCGGAAACCCATCCCCTGCCCCCATGCCGGTTCGCGCTCTGGGGCGCACCGGAATCAAGGTCCCCATCATCGGCTTTGGGTCCGGCAGCCGTTTCCTCATGTACCAGGATGAAGCCAAAGCCATCGCGGCGCTCCAGCGAGCCATGGATCTTGGCATTACCTACCTGGACACGGCGCACGCCTACGGAGACGGAAAAAGCGAGGAGCGTATTGGGCGGGTCATCGCCACCCGGCGCCAGCAGGTTGTCCTCTCCACCAAAATCCCCGCGCGCACCGCAGAACAGGCGCGCCGCCAAATTGAATTGAGCCTCAAGCGCCTGCAAACCGATTATCTGGACGTTCTCCATATCCACGACCTGAAAGGGGAAAAGGATGTGGCGGCCATCGAAGCACGCGGCGGCGTTCTGGAAGCGCTCTATGAAGCTCGCGAGAAGAAGATCGCGCGCGCCATCGGCATCACCAGCCATGCCAATCCCGCCGGATTGCGGGATCTGCTGGAACGTCACGATTTCGATTGCACCCAGATGGCGCTGAACGCCGGATTGGCCCGCATGGCCGATCTGCCCGGCGGGATGAAGGCCACACCGGCGGGCGCCGAAAGCTTTGAACGCCTGGCTTTGCCGGTCGCCATTCGCAAGCAGATGGGCGTGATCGCGATGAAGGTGTTTGGCCAGGAACAACTCATCGGGGCGGCCTCGGTTGAGAAATTATTGGCCTATGCCCTGTCGTTGCCCGTCAGCCTGGCCAGCCTGGGCATGCCCCGGCTTGAGCACATCGAGCGCAATGCCGCCTTGGCACGCACCTTCACCCCATTGACCGAACCGCAACGGCGCGAAATTTCCGAGTCAATCGCCAGGACCTACAAAACCTCCATGCTGAATTTCTTCCAAAACCACCAGGATGCCTGAGCCGTGTGCCTGCAGTTGGGAAGGTGCGGGGCGGTAAATCAGCTGTAAATGTCTGTCGGGCACCCCCGTGCCATGGGATGGGTCGTGGTCGTGGGGTCTTTTGACGCTCGTTATTAACCGGCCGGTGAAAGCGGTGCACCGCCTCTGGGATCAAACTCCTGGCCGGGCAGAGAACGTCCAATCGGAAACACCGAAATTATGATTAACATGAAAATACAATGCTCCATCTGGACGGCGGTGCTGGCCGTGGCCGGCTTCATTCTTCCCCAACTCTCGCCGGCACAGGGTGCCGCCCAAATGGCGCAGCGGACTGCGGATCCGTTTCCAGCGGCTTACGCTGATCCAGCGGTGCCACTGCTGCAATTGCCGACCGATTTCCGCGCCCGGCGGACGATCGCGAACATCTCGGCGCCAGCGGGGAAGCCGGTCGAGATCTTCAACCTGAAGGGGGCGGGTTGTGTGCGGCATTTGTGGTTCGTCTTCGGCGAGAAGAACCTCGACGATCTCGGGCTGGAAATCACGGTGGATGGCTTGCCGGAACCGCAGGTGCAGATGCCGTTCCGGTCGTTCTACGGGGCGCTGCTGGGATTCGAGGATTACCATATCAACAGCGCCGGATTGGTGAATTTCCCGAACTTCACAGTCACCAACGATGTCCATATCCCAGCCAAGGCCTCGCCGGGCTGGAACTTATATCTGCCAATCCCGTTTTCCAAAGGCTGCCGGATCACGCTTCGCAGCGAATCCGCCAAGAACGGCGCGGCAATGGCCGATTGGCAGCAGTACCGGGCAGGTGTGAAGCTGCCGCCCTTGCGCTTCCATGCCCAGCGCAGCCTCGCCCTGCCCGGTGTGCCGAGCGAACCTTTCCCCATCGCAGTCACTGAAGGGACTGGTTTCCTCGCCGGCTACATCATGGGGTGGCGCCAGAAAGACCATAACGACATGGTCTTCCACAACAGCGGAACCCGCCTGTTGATTGATGGCCAGACCGATCCCCACGTGATCTGCGGCTGCAACGTGGAGGACGACTTCGGCTTCTCCTGGGGCTTCAACCAATACCAAACGCGCTGGGCCGGCTGCCCTTACCGCGACAACCGGGGACGCGTCGACCAGGACGGGGTCTTTTACCGGTTCTTCGGCCCGGATCCGATCCCCTTCCGGTCCTCGCTGATCTTCACCTCCGCCGCCCGCCCTGATGACTGCGAGGCGGTTTCCTATTTCTACCAGGTTCCAGGCTCGCAGGCACCGCCGCTCGCCAGTCCGAAGCAATGGCAGGCGGTTGGGCCGTTTGCCGATGGGAAAAGTCTGGACGCGTTCAAAAAACCGGCGGACGAAATCCTGGGGCAACTCTCCCAGGCCGCCTGGCCCGAGAAATTGACCCTGGCGGGAAAAACATACGCTGTTCACAACCTCGCCAGCAAATACGGATGGCTGCGGCTCGAAGGCCTGCACCAGCAGCGGCCTCCGTACCCGCTGACGGACCATTCCCTGTATGTGCGTGCCTCCCTACCGAGCCCGGCCCGCAGGCGGGCGAGCCTGCGCCTGGGATTGGACAATTGGGCGATCGTTTATTTGAACGGCCGACAGGTGGCCATGCTGGATCATGCGGAGGAGTTTGCCACGGCGAGGATACCGATCCTGCTCAACCAGGGAGACAACCAACTCCTGATCAAAACGAACAATCGCCAGAATGGTGACCGGTTGCTCTGGGCCATCCATTGCGCGATCCAATAAATCCTCGAACATTAGGATCGGAAGAACGTGGTCCGCAGAAAAACCGGTCTGAGCAGACCCGCTTTTGGAACCGGAAGGGGAGGAAATTTTAAATCTGCCCCTGGCCAAAAGGGACATTCCACTGTTCCTGGCGTTGCTCCCCACCCTGGCAACAGAAGTGCAGGTCACGGTTTGGGACGGGAACGACCATCCTGCCGGGTATGCCAATGGTGCCGGCGGCCCTCAGGATTCGGTGATGGACACTCCCCAGGAAACCACCCCTGCTCCGCCGCAACGCCATCAGCTTTTATTGCGACATCGGCTGGTGAATGATCGTGACAACCGAAACCGTGCGGACTATACAAAACATATCGCCGGAAGTGACATCCTTTCTGGCTGGGTGGATGGCCGGCGAAAGCCCGATCCAGGAAGTTCGGACGCAGCCTTGGATGGGGAAGAAAATGATATCCGTTAGCTGTTTTATGAATGGGAAAAATGTCTCGCCGTGGCTGTTGGTCGCGGTCTGCTGGTTCAACCTCCAATTGCCGGCCGCGGCGGGGCAGGCAGCCCCCTCCCATGTTCAGCCATACCAAACCGAAACCAACCTCCTTTACCGGAGTGAAGAGGGGCTGACGGAGTATATGCGGGAACGCTGCCGGTTGGATGTTTATTACCCGGCTGGCGCCCAGGATTTCCCCACCGTAGTCTGGTTCCATGGCGGAGGTCTGACCAACGGTGGCCGGTCCATCCCCCAGGGCTTGAAGGAAAAGGGGATCGCCGTGGTCGCCGCCAACTACCGGCTCAGCCCCCGGGCAAAAGCTCCGGCCTACATCGAGGATGCCGCCGCCGCGGTGGCGTGGACCTTCCGCAACATGGAAAAATATGGCGGTTCCCCCCGCCGGATCTTCGTCAGCGGCCATTCGGCGGGCGGTTACCTCACCAGCATGATCGGCTTGGACAAGCGCTGGCTGGCCGCCCAAGGGATCGACGCCGACCGGATTGCCGGGCTGATTCCGCTCAGCGGCCAGGCGATCACCCATTTCACCATCCGGAGCGAGCGGGGCATCGACGGGAAACAGCCGCTGGTGGATGAAATGGCCCCCCTGTTCCATGTCCGCAAGGAGGCGCCCCCGCTGCTGCTGGTCACCGGGGATCGCGAACTGGAATTGCTGGGACGCTACGAGGAAAACGCCTACCTGTGGCGGATGATGAAGGAAACGGGCCACACCAATACCCGGCTCTTCGAGCTGGGTGGGTTTGACCACGGCCAGATGGCCGAGCCCGCCCTGCCGCTGGTGGTCCGGTTCGTGAAAAAACCGTGATGACGGTTCGCCTTAACCTTGCCGGCCCTAATACAACCAACCTGATCCGCATAAACCCTATGATCAACCTGATCCACAAACTGCACCGCACCCTATCGTGGGCGGCGGTAATTTTTTGTTTCCACCTGGGTTCGACCAAAGTCGCCGCCCAAGCCGGCCTATCCTTTACCGACCTGGATCCCCAGCAGATGCGCCAGCAAATCCAGCAGCGAATGATCACCTTCTTTAAGGCCCAGCTGGTGGTCACCAACGACGAGGAATGGAGCGTCATTGAAAAACGCCTGACCAAAGTGGTCCAAATGAAGGCCCAGGCTCTCATCGGCGGCCAGCTCCAGGGTGGCGCGGGGCTTTTCGGCCGGCGCCAGGGCGGCGATAACCCCATGGCGAGGGTCATCATGAACATGCTGGGGCTGGATGAGCCGATGCCGGAGATGCGGGCGCTGCAAAAGGCCTTGGAAAACCGCGCCACGACTTCCGAGTTGAAAGCCGCCATCGCCAAAGTTACCGAAGCCCGGAAGCGAAAGCAGGCTGAGCTGGCGAAAGCCCAAAACGAACTGTGCGAGGTGCTGTCGTTGCGCCAGGAGGCCACCCTCGCGCTGCTCGGGGTGATCGATTAACCGTGATTCCCATATTTATGAAAACACCCATTTTGATCGCCTGTATCGCCTGCCTGACGATGGCGGGCCAAAGGCCGGCGGCCTCCACCGGGGAGACCTTTTGGCCCCAGTTCCGCGGGCCGGCTGCGGCCGGAACCAGTTCCAATCCAAACCTGCCAGTCCACTGGTCCGCCACCGAAAACGTGGCTTGGAAAACCGATCTGCCCGGCCGGAGCTGGTCTTCGCCGATCATATGGGGGAACCGGGTATTCCTCACCGCCGTGATCAACCAGGGGGAATCGGAGGCGCCGAAAAAGGGGCTTTACCTGGGGGGCAATCGCACCGATCCACCCAAGGCGGAGCATTTGTGGAAGGTCTTCTGTCTCGATCTGGCCACCGGCCGGATCCAATGGGAAAAAACCGTGCACCGGGGAATCCCCCAAACTCCGATCCACTTAAAAAGCAGTTATGGCGCGGAAACACCGGTGACGGATGGCGAACGGGTTTATGCCCTGTTCGGCAACGTGGGCCTATTTGCCCTGACCTTGGATGGAGCGGAGGCCTGGTCCCGCCGGCTGGAGCCGCGCAAGATACGCTACGGCTGGGGCACGGCGGCATCGCCGGTGCTGCACGGCGGACGGCTGTTCCTGGTGAACGATAACGATGACCACGCCGAGTTGCTGGCCCTCGAGGCCGCCACCGGCAAGGATCTCTGGCGGGTGGATCGCGATGAAAAGAGCAACTGGGCCACCCCGTTCATTTGGGAAAACGGATCCCGCACGGAACTGGTCACCCCGGGCAGCCGCGCCGTGCGCAGTTACAGCCTCGAGGGCCAGGTGCTCTGGTCCCTGAGCGGCATGTCGGGAATCGCCATTCCCACTCCCTTCGCCGGCAGCGGCCTGCTCTTTGTCAGCTCCGGCTACGTGGGGGACAAGCTGCGTCCCATCTACGCCATCCGTCCCGGCGCCCGCGGCGATATCACCCTCAAGCCGGGCGAAACCAACAACCAATTTATCGCCTGGTCCAATCCGACCGGCGGGCCATACAATCCTTCACCGCTTTTTTATGAAGGGCGGGTATATGTGCTCTACGACCGCGGGTTGGTGAGTTGCTTTGAGGCCCATACCGGCAAAGTGCTCTATGACCGCACCAAGCTGCCGGACGGTTTGGCTTTCACTTCGTCCCCCTGGGGAACGGGCGGGCGGGTTTTCTGCCTGAACGAAGACGGAGTCTGTTTCGTGCTCCGGGCGGGCGATCCATTTGAATTGCTGCATACCAACCGCCTGGCGGCTGACGATATGTGCATGGCCACTCCCGCGCTCGTGGGCAGCCGCCTGCTCATCCGCACCAGCGCGCGGCTTTATTGCTTCAAAGGCACCAGCCAAACCGGGGAATAGCCGTGAGGTGCCTAAAATTCTACCCGGGGTGCCTGGCCGGCTGGCTGCTGGCCAGCGTGATCGCCAGCCAGGCCCAGCCCGCCTCGACCAACGGCTCCGCTCCCCGGCCCCAGGCGGGTGAAAACGCAAAACCCGCTGGCCCGCCTTACGACACCTCGAAGTGGGTTGGCGCCAATTACACCCCGGCTTATGCTGCCAACCAGGTGCAGATGTGGCACGAATTCAAGCCGGAGGTCATCGAACGCGAGCTCCAGGCCGCCCAGCGGCACCTCGGCCTCACCAGCCTGCGGGTCTATCTCCACAACTTGGTTTACGACGCCGAAAAGGAACTCTTCCTGGCGCGCATCGAGGAGTTCCTCCAGATCTGCCACCGCCACGGCCTCCGCCCGGGATTCACCTTCTTCGACGACTGCTGGAACCATACCAATGTGACGCTCCAAACCGCGCCGCCGGTGGATGGACGGCATAACGGGCGCTGGGCGGCCTTGCAGGACGCTGAGCGCCAGGATGCCAATCTCCCTAAATTCCAGAATTACGTGCAAGACGTCATCCGTGCCCACCGCGACGATCCGCGCGTGCTGTGGTGGGAAACCTACAATGAGCCGAACCTGCGGGATCGGTTCACCATCAAGCTCCGTGAAGCAGCCTATGGCTGGGCCAAAGCGATGGAACCCCGGCAACCGGTCATCGCCTGCTGGGACGACCACCCGTTCACCGACCTCGTCAATGCCCACAATTATGAGAACGACTTTGCGGAAAGCTGGAACCGCCAGGCGGATCTGAATCCCCGCAAAGGGACCGTCTTCACCGAAGCAGGTGCGCGCTGGTATGGCCGGCGGCCCCGCAGCAATGCCTCCCCCATTGAAGTGATCCATTGGCTGCGCTCCCGCCAGGCCGCTGGCAAGACCGTTCCCGGTGTCTATCTTTGCTGGGAATTGATGGTTGGTAATTCCAACTGCCGCTGGTATTGGGGCACTCCGGATGGCGCACCGGAACCGGCCATCCCGTGGTGCGGCCTGCTCTGGGCTGATGGCTCGCCGGTCTCCTACGCCGAGGCGGAAGCCATCCGCCAGTACACGACCGGCGAAGCACGGGCGCTGCTTTTCGAGGACTTCCAAAACCTCCCGGAGGCCACCCCCAAAGAGCCTCCCGGATGGACCCGGTATGGCGGGCCGCGGGCCGGTTCCGGCAGCCGCTGCCTGGCCCTCGACGGCCAAGCCAAGGTCGTCAAAGGGGAAACCGCTTGGGACGATTACCTGCTGGAGGCGGCGGTGATGCTGAAAGAAACCAATGGCAACGCCGGCCTGATCTTGCGCGTGAACGAACCGGGGCCAGGCCCGGACCAGTTGCGTGGTTATTATGTGGGCTTCGATGCGGCCACTCTTTACCTGGGTCGGATGAACCATGATTGGCGGCCATTGGCCACGGCCGATCTCTCCCGGTGCCCGTCCCGGGTGGAGGCAAATGTCTGGCACCGGCTGCGCGTTGCCGCGCAGGGCAACCGCCTGCGGATTTGGTTTGATCCCCTCCACGATGATCACCGCCCGCTGCTTGATTTCCGCGACGAAATCGCGCCAGTGCTCAAGGGGGCGATCGGCTTGCGGGTGCATGATACCACTGCCTGGTTCGATGATGTCGCCGTGCTGCCGCTCAAGGTGCTGGATGAGGGGAAACCATGATCCCCTGGGCCAAGCCGGCCAATGACCCATTCAGAAAACAGGATTAATCGTGGAAAGCGGCAACCCACCTGGCCAGACCGATTACCACCTCACGGACCTCAAAGGTCCGGGGTGCATGAATGCAAGCCGCCGGGCAACCCTGAAACCCCGATCCCATATCTGCCAGGCAGGCCTGGTTGAGCATAAGGAATTAAGCCTATGAACCTCATCAAACAAATCGGGCTGGCCGCCTGGCTGGCCGTCTTTTGGACCACCGGCGCCAGGGCGGCGGATACCGGGGCCTCCGAAAGCTTGGGGCAGTCGATGATCTGGTCCCCTTCGGCCCCCCCGGGCCAGCAGGCCTATGTGGCCTTCCGCCGGAGTTTTTCCCTGCCGGAAAATCCCGGCGCCGCCACGCTTCACCTCTTCGCCGACTCGCGCTATATCCTTTGGGTGAATGGGAAATATGCCCTGCGCGGCCCGTGCCGTTTCAATCCGAAGCAGCCGGAGTATGACAGCGTGGATCTCGGCCCATTCCTGCAAACCGGCACCAACACCCTGGCCGTCCTGGTGCACCATTATGCCAGGGCGATCAATGGCCGGATCATGCAACACGCGCCCGGGCTGACGGCCCGGCTGGATATCGCCGGCCGGGAAGTCCTGCGCACCGACGCCTCCTGGAGTTGCAGCGGCCACACGGAATATCGTCCTTCGCCAGAGGCGTGGAGCTCGATCCCGGATGTCCTCGATGGGCGCCTCTGGCCGGGCGATTGGACGGCGCCTGATTTCGCTGGTTCCGGCTGGGAACCGGCGGTGAAGGTGGATGGCGGCCAATGGGGCCGGCTGCTGCCGCGCGGCCTGCCGCTCCCGCGCGAAACGGAATTGGCCGGGCTGAAGTTGCTACCCTCCGGCCGGAGCCTGGAAAGCGCGCTGCCGCTCCAGCTTTCCGCCGGCCAGGAAGTGGTCGTTGACTTGGGCCGCATGGCGATGGCCTATGCCATGGTGGAAGTGGAGGCCGACGCAGGAAGCATCCTGCAGATCCAATACGCGCTGCGCTTCGTGAATGGGAAACCGGCGGAAGCTTATGGCGTGGGCACGACTTATACCGCGCGGCAGGGCCGCCAGCGGTTTATGGCCGCCGATCAATGGTGCAGCCATTACCTGACGCTTAAGTGCGTTTCGGGCCGCCTCGCGATCCAGAAGCTGAAGATGATGGACCGCCGCTATCCGTTTGAACGGCTGGGCCGTTTCCAGTGCAGCGATCCGCTGCTGAACCGCCTCTGGGATTACGCCGTCAACACCCTGGAAGCTGTCTGTGACGACGCTTATGGATCCGATGCGCGCGAGCGGGACGAATGGCTGCAGGATCCGGCGGAGCCGAATTTCATCACCACCCGCGTAGCCCTGGCCGGCCCAGGACCGGACGGGAAACCCGTTTACTCCGATCCACGCCTGCTGAAAAACCTGCTGCGGCACGCGGCGCTGACCCAACTGCCCGACGGCCGGATCCTGGCGACTTTCCCCACGGATCGCGGCCCGGAGGATTGCCACTATTTCATCGAGGATTACGCCTGCCAGTGGATCGAGGCGCTGCGGATTTATTACGAGGCCACCCAGGATCGGGCCTTGGTCCGGGAATTGTGGCCCGTGCTGGTGAAACAGCTGGATTGGTTTCTCCAACGGCGCACAGCGCGGGGCTTGGTGCTGGCGCGCGAATACACCTCGTTCGATGATCCGCTGGCCTACATCACTTGCGAAGGGGCCGCCCTGAACGCCTTCATCTGCCAAGCGCTGCGGGATGCCGCCGCCCTGGCGCTGGCCGTCGATGAAAAAGACCAGGGGCAAAGCTACACCCAGGCCGCGAGCGCCCTGGCCTCGGCGTTCAACCAGCAGCTCTGGAACGCGGCGGAGGGCACCTATCACGCAGGCTTCGTCAATGGCCAATTGCTGGGGCCCACCGCGCACGCGGCCTTGCTCGCGCTGGATCGCGGCCTCGTTCCTGAAGACCGCCGGGAAAGCACCAGGAAATGGTTTCTGCGGCACTACCAGCGGCCTGGGGGCTTCCACTGCGGCCAGAATCCCGACTATGCGAAGATGGTGGCGGAGCGGGCGGGCATCAATATGCCGGTGGTTTACTATTGGGTCTTTCAGGAATTATACCGGATGGACTCCCCGGCCATGGACCTCGAAGCCCTGAACGAGATGCGCCGGCGCTGGGGCCCCATGGTCCAGAGCAGCGATGCCGGCACGCTGTGGGAGACCTTCGAAGGCTCGGAAAGCTGCCACAATTACGGCGCCGTCCCCGCCTATTTTCTCAGCTCCTTTGTGCTCGGGGTGCGGTTGGACGGCCCGGTATGGAACCGACGGCTGGTGATCGAGCCGAGGCTCGGAAACCTGGCCCATGCGGAGGGCGTGGTCCTGACTGAGTTCGGCCCCGTGCCGGTCTCGTGGAAACGGGAGCAGGACGGCCTGTTTTTCCGCTTTGAAGTCCCCCCCGGCATTCAGGCCACCCTGCGCATTCCCGACGCCGACGGGAGGATGTTCACCCTCGACGGCCACCAGGCTCACGGCCCGGTTCTGGGCCGCAGTACGACCGCCGTAGTTGGCGAGGGGGTCCACGCCGGCCGCATCGCTTTGAAACCTGCGCCATCGGCCAGCCGGTCCGGCCAGATTCAATGCGCCCAGGACGCGCCGCCCCAAGTCCGCCTGGCGGCCAGGGAAATCCGCCGTTACCTCTATCTCCGCACGGGGCAACTGCTGCCCATCCGCGCGGAAAAGCCCGGGCCTGCCGCCCCCTCTATCCAGCTCGAAACAGACACCGCCCTCCAACCCGCGCAATACCGCCTGCGTACCGCTGGCGCGCACCTCGCCATCACGGGCGGTTCGCCCCTGGCGGTGCTCTACGGAGCCTATGCTTTCGCCGAAAAACTGGGCGTGCGCTTCCAACTGGATGGCGATATACTGCCGGATGGGCGGATCGCCTTTGAAGTGCCATCGCTGGACGAAACCCACACTCCGCTATTCAAGCTGCGCGGCATCCAGCCTTTCCATGATTTTTGCGAAGGCCCCGACTTCTGGAACCTCGGGGACTACCAAGCCTACCTGGCGCAATTAACCAAGATGAAGATGAACTTCATCGGCCTCCATTCCTACCCCTGGTTCAAGGATTGGAAGCACGTCCCACCCGAACCGGGCATTTGGATTGGATTGCCCGGGGACGTGGACCCGCATGGCCGCGTGCAATTCAGCTATCCCGCCAGCTGGGCCAATACCGCCCGCCGCGGCCCCTTGTGCCCTGTGGCTTGGGGCCATGCCCCGGAAAAAACCTCCAATTTCAGCTTTGGCGCGGCGGAGATTTTCGAGCGGGATGATTTCGGCGGCAGCGTGATGGAGGGGCTGACCCCTTGGCCAAGCACCCCCGGTCAGTGCAACGAGTTATTCAACCGCGTTGGGGATCTGTATGGGGCCGCCTTCGGCTTCGCCCGCTCCCTGGGTGTCAAGACCTGCCTCGGCACCGAGACCCCCTTCTGGATCCCCGATGAATTGCGCGAACGGATCAAAGCCCAAGGCCGGGATCCCGGGGATCCGGCCGTGGTTCGCGAATTATTCCAGGGCATGTTCAAACGCCTCGCCAGCTCGCATCCCCCGGATTATTTCTGGGTCTGGACGCCTGAGCGCGATCTGGATCCGGCGAAAACCGTGGCGGATTTACGCCTGGCAGCCGAGGTTTCCAAAGAAATGCGCGCCCCGTGGGGTCTCGCAGTGTCCGGCTGGGGCTGGCTGGCTCATCAATTTGTCCCCTTCGACCAGCAGTTGCCGAAGGAGATCGCCTTCAGCTGCATCAACGACCAACTCGGGGCGGCCCCGGTCACTGGGGAATTTTCCAAGCTGAGCCAGCGCGAGCACTGGTGCATCCCCTGGCTGGAAGACGACAGCGCCATGACCGTTCCCCAGCTTTGGGCCGGTCGCGTATTGAAGGATGCCGCCGACGCCCGGCGCTATGGCGCCAGCGGGCTCATGGGCATCCACTGGCGGACCCGGGTCATTGCTCCGAACCTCGGTGCGCTGGCCCAGGCCGCCTGGACTCGGGAACCAGCCGCCCCCACGGCTCCCCATACCGCACCGCAAGCCGGAGCCAGCCGGACGCTCCCGCCGGATGATTTCTATGCCGCCTGGTGTGACTCCCAGTTTGGCCCCCAGGTGGGCCCGGAGGCAGCGAAGATTTTCACCAGCATGGACGGACGACTGCCCCGCCCTGCCGATTGGCCCTTCGATGGCCAACACAGCCTCCCCTGCGGCCCCGGTTCCGTGGCCAAAGCCGATCCCCGGCCCTGGGAAACTGCCCAAAAGGATTTCGCCTTCGTCGACAAATTTTCCGCGCTGCGCCCGAAGGTGTCCGGCGTGGGCTGCCGGGAACGCTTTGATTATTGGGATCACCAGTTCTGCCTGCTAAAGGCGATGGCCAGATTCCGTTGCACCCGGGCGGTGATCGATCGGGCCATGGACGCGCTGGCCAAGGCCTCAACGGCGGAAAAAGAATCCGCCCTGGCCACGGCCCTGGCGGCCCGCCAGCGCCTCGTGGCGGACTGGGGGGAGATGATGACCCACCTGCTCCAAGCCGTGAGCACGCCCGGCGAAATGGGCACCGTGGCCAACCTGGAGCTCCATTCCCGCAAGAGCGGCAACATTCTCGGCGTGCACGATGCCGCCCTGGAAAAGGCCCTCGGCCGGCCATTGCCCGCCGAATGCGCCATCCCGGCCGGTTACCTCGGCAAACCGCGCCTCATAGTCCCAACCGTGCGCAGCATCCTGTTCCAAAGAGAGGCGCTCCCTCTGAAAATCATCGCCCTGGATCAGCAACCCGTGAAATCGGTCACCGTTCGCCTGCGCCCGCTGGGCGGTACTGATTGGCGCGAAATCCCGGCGGAGCACGAAGCCCGCGCCGTCTGGCGGGCGGTTCTGCCGGCGGCCCGGGATGATTTCGAATATTGGATCGAATGCCAGGACGCAGCCGGGGTGATCCTGCGCTGGCCGGCCACAGCACCGGAGGTCAATCAGACCGTAGTCATCCACCAGGAAAAAACCTGATGAAAGCCAACCCAAGAAAACGGCCGGGAAGACTTGTAACCGGTATGCTGGTGGCTGGGGCGGCGGCCTGGCTCACCCCCGGGCGGGTGGCCGCGGAGCCAACCGCTCCGACCCCAGCCGTTCGCCAGGAAGCGGCGTCTCCCCCTCTGGTGAATGGGCGCGGCTGGGATATGGGTCCGTTCGTCAAGCACCCGCTGCCCATTCTATCGCCCACGAAGGATTCCAAGTTCCGCTGCCCCATCCGCAGCCAGGAAGTGCGTTGGGAGGCGCAAAATGTGTATAATCCGGCCGCGGTTGTTCGCCAAGGCAAGGTCTATTTGCTTTACCGGGCGGATGACTTCAGCCCGGATCTCAAATGGGGCCGCACTTGCCGGATCGGGCTCGCCTGGAGTGAGGATGGCATCCATTTCACCCGGCACCCGGCGCCGGTGCTTTACCCGGATAACGATGCCTGGAAGGAGCACGAATGGGAGGGCGGCTGCGAGGATCTGCACCTCGTCGAAGGCGAAGATGGGGTTTATTATCTGAACTATACGACCTGGAACGGCCAGCGGGATACCTTGTCGATCGCCTCCTCACCCGACCTGCTCCACTGGACGAAGCATGGGCCGGCCTTCCGGAAGGCGGCGCCGAACCGGGTCCATGGCTCACGGAGCGGGGTGGTGGTTTCCCAGCTCCGCCACGGCCGGCTGACCGCGGCCAGGATCCATGGCAAATACTGGATGTTTTATACCCACCCTTGCGCCCTGGCCTGGAGCGACAATCTCCTTGATTGGACCCCGGCGGACAAAGCGGTCTGGCCCGGTGGCAACCACGAGGCCGGCGCCATCGCCCTCCTGCGTGACGATGGGATCCTGCTGATGTTCAACGCCTCCGATTGGACCCCCAAGGTCTCCTCCCGGGGGAGCTGGACGCTCGGCCAGGCCCTGATCAACCGCACAGATCTGTCGGCGGTCTTGAAACATGCGGACCAACCGTTCCTTTACCCGGAGCTGGATTGGGAAAAGCAAGGGTTCACCGGCCTCACCACGGTCGCCAACACGTTGGTCCCCTTCCAGGGTCGCTGGCTGCTTTACTATGGGGCAGCGGATCGGGTGATCGGCTTGGCCACCTGGGCAAACTAAAAAATTGGCAAATACCAGCACAATAAGGTAAACCTCTCAACCATGTTTATGCAATCCACACGTATCATTATGGGAATGGCGTTTCTGGCGGTCGCCAACGCCCTGGCCATACCCGCCTTGCGCGCAGCGGACGACCTCCTGATCGCCGACTTTGAAGGCCCGGACTACGGCCAGTGGAAAACCACCGGCGAAGCTTTCGGCCCCGGACCGGCGCGAGGAACATTGCCAGGCCAGATGGCCGTGGACGGTTTCAAGGGCAAAGGTCTCGTGAACTCTTTCTACCAGGGCGACGGCACCACCGGCACCCTCACCTCGCCCGAATTCACGATCCAGCGCAAATACCTCACCTTCCTTATTGGAGGCGGGAAGGATGCCCGGAAAACCTGCATGAACCTGTTGATTGGCGGCCAGGCGGTCCGCAACGCCACCGGCCCGAACGACAAACCAGGCGGCTCTGAAACCCTCGCGCCGGAATCCTGGGAGGTGGATGAATTCCGCGGCCAGACCGCCGTGATCCAGATCGTGGACCAAGCCACCGGTGGCTGGGGCCACATCAATGTGGACCAAATCGTCCAGACCGACCGCAAACCGCCCGGACTGCTGGCCAATGCCACACGGGAGATCACGATCAACAAACGCTACCTCAACCTGCCCGTGAAAAACGGCGGACCCAAGCGCCAGATGACCGTCCTCCTGCCCGGCCAGCCTCCCCACAGTTTTGAAATTGAACTGGCCGACGCTACGCCCGATTGGTGGGCATTCATGGATGTCACCCCGTTCCAGGGTGGGAAAGCCACGCTTAAAGTGGACCGGCTATCCGAGGATTCCACCGCTTTGCAGGCCATTGACCAGACCGATGAAATCAAGGATTCGGACAATCTTTACCGCGAGAAGCACCGCCCCCAATTCCATTTCTCTCCCCGCCGGGGCTGGAACAATGATCCCAATGGCCTGGTATTTTATCAGGGCGAATATCATCTTTTTTTCCAGCATAATCCTTATGGCTGGAACTGGGGCAACATGCATTGGGGCCACGCGGTCAGCCCGGACTTGATCCATTGGCGCGAGCTGCCCATTGCGCTCTATCCCGACCCGCATGGCACCATGTTTTCCGGATCGGCGGTGGTGGACT
>CAIMWS010000233.1 GCA_903845125.1 uncultured Verrucomicrobiota bacterium | reverse complement strand
TGTCGGCGACTGAGCAAAAGTGGATTTAATTGTCTGAGCAAAAGTGGACAGGACTTCATGATGTTCGGGGTGGCCTAAAGGCGGTATTCGGCGAGGATGTCGGGCCACTGCGGGGCTTGAGGAGTTGGCGGGGAGGATATGACGCGGAATCGGCCGGGCTGTTGGACGATGGTCACCTGCCTGGCATCGCTTGGTGTGATCTGCCAGCGGCGTCCCAGGAAGCTGATTTCCCCGGTTTTCTGGACGCTCCGGGTGTGGTGGATGGCGAGGTGCAGATCGAGGAGTTCCGGCGGTGGCACCGGACGCCAGCAGGCGCATCCTTCGGACATGCTCTTTTCGACGGCTTGGAGGGGGGTGAGCTTGGTGGTGCGCGAGACGTGGTTTTGGTGATGCCAGTCGATTTGGGCTGCCAGCAGCTCGTTGGCTTGCTGCCTGCCGCCGACTGATTCCATGGCGAAGAGAGCGGGAAGCCGTTTCTGCCAAAAGCCGAACTGGCGTTCGACCTTGCCTTTTGACTGGGGATCCTTGGCAACCAGATGGGTGACGCCCAGGCAGCCGAGGGCGCGCTGGAACTGGGAGAGGGTGTCGGAGTCCCCGGCCTTGCGCGATTCGTGCCCGAAGAGGCTCAGCCCGTCGGTGTAGAAGTGGTTCGGAAGGCCGTGGGCGAGGAAGATTTCCCTGACATGGGCGAGGTGGGCGAAAGTGGTTTCGGCCTCGATGAAGCCTGCCCCGACGATGAAACGGGTGGCGTCATCGATGGTCAGGGCGAGGATCTGGAGCTTTTCGCCGGGCCACCATTGGTGCGGGGAACTGTCGTGTTGGAGCAGGTCGCCAAAACCCTTGCGCTGCCATCTGCGGCGCGGCTTGGGGCCGCGCTTGAGCGGTTCTCGCAACAGCCCGGACAGGTGTTTCCTAACATGACCGCGGACGTTGGAAGCCGAGCGTTTGAAAGCGAACCGGCGGTCGAGTTCGTCGGCGAGCAAGCTGAAGTTGGGAGCGGCTCCCGTCGCGAGGGACGCGCGCAGGAATGCCTCCGCCTCATCGGGCCAAGGAGCGGTGTGATCGCCTCCCGACGGAGCCAAGGGGAGATGGCGGCCGCCGGCCAGCCACCCGGTCCTCAGGGTGTAGAGGCGTGAACGGCCGATTCCGAGCCGGGCACACGCGTCATTCGCGCAGAGGTGTCCGTCGTTGAACGCGGCGAGGGTTGACTCGACGACTTCGAGAGGCAGGCGGTGCCAGAGCTGTTTGTTTTCATCCGCCCAGTGAAAACACAAGCGCCACCGGCCAACCAGCGCTTATGGGGCTCCGCCCCAAACCCCGGAGTTTTTCGAGTTGAGGCGATTGGCTCCGGGGAAAGCGTCCCTCCCCCGGAGCGCGGTTCCCCTGTTGGGAGCCTATCGCACCTTCCGGACTACTCGGGTTGCTCTCCAGCAGAGCCCTGTCCGTTCCGGCGGTAGGCCGAGCCGGCACCAATCGACGCGCCAACGCCAGACCAATCGGCCACCCGGTGAACAAATCCACTTTTGCTCAGTTTAATTCCGTCCACTTTTGCTCAGCCCGCCACATCCGAAAATCATGGGTCCCTTCGCCGGTTGCATTTGCCGGATTTTTCTTTTGACCTCCCGCCGTCGGGTCGCTACACCCCCATGCAAATTCCGGCGGCCGGAATGGCGGGCCGGTTTTCCTCCGAATCCGCAACCCATTTTACAACCCATTCACCAGCCATGAATCCGACACGTTTTGTCGTCTGCAGTCTGTTCGTTTCCGGTTTGTTTGTTGCCATGCCCGCCCGCGGCACGATGGTCGGGTATTGGAACTTCAATGAAGGCACGGGCACCATTGCGAACGATTTCGCGACCAACAACAACGATGGAACGTTGGTGGCGGGCGGTGGTGGTGCGCCGTCGTGGGTGGCAGGGCACACGGGCATGACGGGGGATTACTCTTTGTCGTTTCACGGTTGGAACGACCGGGTGACGGTGCCGGTGACCACGGCTTTGGGGGTGAGCAACACGTTCACGATCGCGCTGTGGGCGCGGGCGGATTACTTGGGCAGCTATGTCTATCCGCTCACGCTCAGCAACGATGCGAACGGCACGAGCCGCCAGTGGTTCATCCAAAGCGACAACAGCGGCGGCGACCAGATGTATGTTTGGTCGGACGCGAACGCGAACTGGCGCAAGGGACTGGGCTTCAAGGTCGGTGGTGGCGGCAATGCCTACGCGTGGCATCATTACGCGTTCACCTACAGCGGTGGCGTGATGTCGTCGTATGTCGACGGTGTTTGGAAGGCCAACTACACGATCAGTGGCAGTCCGAACATTCCGGCCTTCACCAACATCTTGATCGGTGGCCGGAGCGCGTCGTGGAGCAGTTGGGAAGGGCCGATCGACGATGTGGTGATTTTCAACAGCGTCGAGAACGTCACTTCGATCATGAACGGCACCCACACGGAGATGGTGCCGGAACCCGGCACGC
>CAIMWS010000232.1 GCA_903845125.1 uncultured Verrucomicrobiota bacterium | reverse complement strand
GGATCCCCAGCTGCAAGGCCGTGTTTTTGCGCATCAGCCAGGCCAGCCAGGCCGCACCGGCCAGCATGAAGGCCGACAGGCCGCCAATCACCGTGGACAGCCGCTGCGGATTCCACCAGGAGGGGGCCTGGAGCACCACCAGATCCCGTCCATCCCGCAGCCACAGATGGAAGGAGTGGTCGTTGTGGTTTTCCTCGGCCTCCAGGGCGCAGACGCCGGTCAGCTGGAGGCGGCTGCCATTCTGGAGGCCGCGGCCGCCGGGTGGGGCTTTGGGGGCCGGCAGGATGGCGTCGAAAAAGCGGGTGCCGGATTGCATGGCCAAAACCAAACCCTCGGGTTGGGTGGCCTGATTCACCAGGATCCCCTCCACCCGCACCAGTACGGCATCATTGGTGGCCTGCACCGTGAGGGGCGGGTCCACAATCCAGGGCTGGACGGGTTGCCCGCGGCCGATCACCCGGTATTCGGCATCGAGCAGAACCGGTTTCAAGCCGCCCGGCGCCGGAAATCCCCAGGCCTCCACCAAGTCCCCCGGAGCCACCGGCTCCCGCTGGCTGGACTCGATCCAGATGCCATCGCTGGCATCGGACAAGTAGAGCCCCCGGCCGGGCCGGTGCAGGGTGGCAACCCCCTGGATCCGGGAACGGTGCTGGAGCGGCTCCCCCGGCGTGAACAGCAAAAGGCTCCCCACGGATTGCACGGGCTGGGCGAGGCCCGGTGCGGGCCGCAGGATCTGGACCTGCGCCAGGGAGGGCGCCAGCAGCCGGGCGCCCACCAACTGCCGGCGGGCATTGAAATGCGAAACCCCCACGCCGGTGACTTTCACCTCCGCATCCACGAGTTGCAGTGGCAGGTCGGGAGCGGGCTGCCGCGGCAATTCCACCAGCGCCTGGCCGGCGGTGGTGTGGAGCTTCAGCAAAATCCCCGTTTGGCGCTCCGGACGGACGGTGACCCGGCCCACGACTCCCCGGAGGCTGATCCATTGGCTGTCGAACCGGCCGGAATTGAGCTCCGAGGCCAGCACCGGCAGCGGCTCGGGAAACGGAGTGGTACCCAGGATTTCGCAGCGGGGAATGGAATGTGGGTTGGGGTCTCCCTGGAGGATGGGAGCGAAATCCCCCGGCCCGGCAACCCCCTCGAATTCGACCAGGGAACCGGTGGGCAAAGGAATCGACTCCCGGCCGAAATTGAAGTAAATACCGCCCGAACCATCATGGAGGAAATGATGGTAATCCTCCGGAACACACAAAGTGACCACGGCCCGCAGGCGAACCGGCGGGAACTGGCGGGACTGCTCAGCGGTCAGGCTCCGGATTTGCGCCACGTTGGTCAGAACCGGCGGGCCGGCGGCACGGGCCGGCCCATGGGCCGCCAAAATGGCGGCCAGGGTGCCAATCCATAACCCATGAAATCGGATATGCACGATTAAAATCGATCTTGCTTGCTGGATGGCTCCGGTGATGGTTGAAACACCCCAGGCTGAGCCAGCAAAGGCCAACAAAACCAGCCAGCGAATTCACCGACCACCATCGGCAGCCAGTGGCGGAACTTTAGCCGATGGCACCCCGCCTGGCAAAACCATTTGGCGGGCGGCGGTTTTTCCAGTAGGTTGGGCGCGGCACTATATAGAAATGAACGAGTTGCAAAAAAACGACCAGGGCGGAGTAAAAGCCGTGGTTTTCGACCTGGGCAAAGTCCTGCTGGATTTTGATTACCGTATTGCCATGGACCGCCTGCTGCGCCGGTCCGCCAGTTCGACGGCGGAACTGATGCAGCTGATGACGCAGACGGATTGGCTGCTGCAATACGAGGCGGGCGCCATGGATTCACGCGCCTTTTTCGAGAAAATCCGCGGGGCGATCGGCTACCAGGACGGTTTTGAGGAATTCAAAGCGATTTTCGGGGACATTTTCACGCCGATCGAACCGATGATCCAGCTGCACCGGGAGCTGCGGACCCGGAAACTGCGCACCTATATTTTCTCCAATACCAATGAGATGGCGGTGGATTTCATTCGCGGGCGGTTCTCATTTTTCAGCCAGTTCGATGGCTACATATACTCCTATCAGGAAAAAGCGATGAAACCGGACGCGCTCATATATCAACGGATGGAGCAAATGAGCGGATATAGCGGCCACCGCTTGTTCTACCTGGACGACCGGGCGGAGAATGTGGCGGCCGGGGCCGCCCGGGGCTGGCGGACGGTGGTCCACGAAACGCCGGAAAAAACGCGGGCCGCCATGGTCCAGGCGGGGCTGCTGTGATCCGGGCGGCGCCCACCCGGGATGAATTGCGCCCGATCCTCGATCCGGGCGGGGGAGGTTCCCGGAGCGGGCCGCGCAAATTATCGCAATCGCGGCTTGAGCCAGGCCCGCGAATGGTTATTAATATCCCGGCTTCATGAGCACAATGGAAAATCAAATTCAGGAACAAGCCGCGCAAACCGCGGCTTGGACGGGCAAATTGAGGGAGACCATCGGCCGCGTCATCGTCGGGCAGTCCCACCTGCTGGACCGCCTGCTGGTGGGCTTGCTGGCCAACGGCCACGTGCTGCTGGAGGGGGTGCCCGGGCTGGCCAAGACGCTCTCGGTGCGCGTGCTGGCCGCGGCCATCCAGGCCAAGTTCAACCGCATCCAGTTCACGCCCGACCTGCTGCCGGCGGACATCATCGGCACGCTGATCTACAATCCCCAGGATGGCAAGTACCACGCCACGCGGGGACCGGTTTTCGCCAACTTGCTGCTCGCCGACGAGATCAACCGCGCCCCCGCCAAGGTGCAATCCGCCCTGCTGGAAGCCATGCAGGAACGCCAGGTGACCCTCGGCGGGGAATCCGCGCCCCTGCCTTCGCCATTCCTGGTGCTCGCCACGGAAAATCCCATCGACCAGGAGGGGACCTACCCGCTGCCCGAGGCGCAGGTGGACCGCTTCATGCTCAAGGTGCTGGTGGATTACCCGACCTTCGAGGAGGAGCGCAAGATCCTGGACACCATGGCCTTCACGGCGCCGGAGATGAGCGTGCAGCCGATCATCTCCCTGGCGGAGATCCTGTCCGCCCGCAAGCTGGTGGACCAGGTCTATGTGGATGAAAAAATCCGCAATTACATCGTGCACCTGGTCTTCGCCACGCGGGAACCGCAAAAATACCAGCTGGACATCAAGAATTTCGTGCAGTTTGGCGCCTCGCCCCGGGCGACGATTTCACTCACCCTTGCCGCCAAGGCGTGGGCGTTGATCCAGGGCCGCGGTTACGTGACGCCCCAGGACGTGAAGAGCATCGGCCCGGACATCCTGCGGCACCGCATCATCCTGACCTACGAGGCGGAGGCCCAAGGCATCACCACCGACACGTTGATCGCGAAAATCCTGAACACCGTCCCGATCCCGTGACGGGCGCCAGCAACCGGCCATGGATCTGCATGACATTCTAGAAACCATCCGGCGGGTGGAAATCCGGACGAACCGGATGGTCAACGACATGATGGTGGGGGCCTACCTCAGCCATTTCAAGGGCCGGGGGATGGATTTCGAGGAACTGCGCGACTACATCCCCGGGGATGACGTGCGGGACATCGACTGGAGCGTCACCTACCGGATGGGCCGTCCGTTCGTCAAACGGTACCGTGAGGAACGGGAGCTGGGGGTGGTGCTGGCGGTGGATATTTCGGCCTCCAGCCTGTTTGGCTCCGGCTCGCGCACCAAGCGGGAGTTTGCGGCGGAGATCGCCGCCACCCTGGCGTTCGCCGCCGCGCGCAACAGCGACAAGGTGGGACTGCTGCTGTTCACCGACCAGGTGGAGGAATACCTGCCCCCGCGGAAAGGGCGCAAGCATGTGGTGCGGGTGATCCGGGACATGCTCCTCCACGAGCCCCGGCACGCGGGCACGAACATTCCCTCGGCGCTGGCTTTCCTGAATCATGTGCTGCATCGGCGCTCCATCCTGTTTTTGATCACCGATTTCCTGCACAGCTTCAACGGGACCACCACCCCCCACGGGCGGGATATCATCCAGGAGCTGGGCCAGACCAACCTGCGGCACGACCTCGTGTGCGTGCATCTGTTCGATCCCCGGGAGCACGAGCTGGCCGGGGCCGGCTTGCTGGCCATCGAGGACGCCGAGACCGGGGAATTGCTGGAGCTGGATACCGCCCGCAATGGGGTGCGGGAGGCCTACACGGAAACCAACGCCTTGCGGGTCGCGGAATTGGACCGGGCCCTGCGGCGGGCCGGGGTGGATACGTTGCGTTTCAATACCCACGAGCCTTTTGCGGCCACCCTGCAGCGCTTTTTTGAAACCCGCCGGCGCCGTTGAACCCTTTGCCCGCCATGGCCGAGAAAATTCCCGATCTCCGTCCGCCGAAAACCGAGCTGTCGCCCGGCTACTGGGAGGTGCACGGAGCCGCGGTGGCGTGGGTCCTCGGCCTGGTTTTGGTCCTGCTGGCCTGGATGACCTGGCGGTTGACGCGCCGCAAGCCGGTGCCGGCGCCCGCCCCCTCCGAGGCCCTCCGGCGCCAGCTGACCAGCTGGAAATCCCGCCCGGAAGATGGCGCGCTGCTCAGCGAAACCTCCCGGCTCCTGACGCATTATGCGCTGATCGCCGGCGGGCAGCCCCCGGCCGAGCTGACCCGGGAGGAATTGGCCGCCGTGCTGACGGCCCGCGCCGGGTTCCCCGGTGAATGCCGGACGGCGGTGGAGGGATTCCTGGCCGAGTGCGAAGCGCGCAAATTTTCGCCGGCTCCGGCCGCCGCCCCCGGGGGGGTGGTGGAGCGGGCACTGAGCCTGCTGGACCGCCTGGACGCGGCACAACCGGCCCGCCAGGAGGCGGCGGCGGGGGAGGGCAAGGGGCGCCCGGCATGAACACCCATTTCCAATTCCAATACCCCTGGGTGCTGGTGTTGCTGGCCCTGCTGCCGATCTATTCCTTCCTCTGCGGGCACATGGGCAAGGTGTCGGCCCTGCGCTTTTCCAGCGCGGACCTCGCCCGGTCGGTGGGGGCCGCGGCCCGGTCCGCGGCGGGGCGCCTCATGCTGTTCCTGCGCCTGCTGGTCATCGGCCTGGGGATCGCCGCGCTGGCGGGGCCGCGCCTGGCGCACGACCGCACCGAAACCCAGGCCAGCGGCGTGGATATCATGCTGGTGCAGGATTTGTCCTGGTCGATGTTCGCCCTGGACATGGGCAACCCGGGCGAGCGGGTTTCGCGGATCGACATTGCGCAATCGGTGCTGGAAGATTTCATCCGGCGGCGGCCGAGCGACCGGCTGGGCCTGGTCGTTTTTTCGAAGGTGCCCTACCTGGCCAGCCCGCTGACCTTGAACCACGATTGGCTGATTCGCAATCTGCGGCGGCTGCACGTGGGCATGATCCGCGAGCTGGGCACGGCCATCGGGGATGCCACGGCGGCGGCCGTCAAACGTCTCCAAACCCTGAAGGACAGCAAGAGCCGGATCATCATCCTGCTCACCGACGGCGACAACAACCAGGGGGACCTGGAACCCGTGCCGGCGGCGCACCTGGCGGCCGCCCTCGCCACGAAAATCTACACGATCGGCATCGGCAAGGAGGAGCCGTGCCACCTGCCCGCCTTCGATCCGGCCACGGGCAAGCTCCAGCTGGACGCCGGGGGCAATATCATCCCCACCATCACGCTGCAGCCGGCCAATTACACGGTGCTGGGGGATATGGCGCGGATCACCCGGGGGAAGAATTACCGGGCGACCAACCGCCGCGAGCTGCAGAATATTTACGACGAGATCGACCGGCTGGAAAAAACCGAGGTGAAGCTACGGCGTTTCACCCTCTACACGCCCTTGTTCCAATGGCCCCTGCTGGGCGCCCTGGCCCTGCTCTCCCTGGAGCTGATCCTGGGCAACACCCGCTACCGGCGCACCCCTTGAGGCAGCATGGACCTGACCAATCCCCATTTCGCGGAACCGGGCTGGCTGTGGCTGGCCGTCGTGGCGCCGTCGCTGTTTTTCGGGCTGCAACAGTATGCCGCCTGGATGCGCCGCCGGCAGCTCGCCCAGCTCGCCGTCACCAGTTCCCTGGAGAATTTGACCGCTTCCCACAGCCCCTGGCGGCGGCGGTTGAAAAACCTGCTGCTCCTGCTGTCGGCGGCCGGCATGGCCGTGGCCCTGGCGCGGCCGCAATGGGGCGAGCAGGCCGAGGTCGCCCAGGCGTTGGGGGAGGATGTCGTCTTCGTCCTGGATTGCTCCCGCAGCATGCTGGCCACGGATGTGCGCCCGAACCGGCTGCAGCGGGCCCGGCTGTCCATCCTGGATTTCATCCAGCGCCACAGCCGGGGCCGGGTGGGGCTGGTGGCCTTCGCCGGCCAGGCTTTCCTGCAGTGCCCGCTGACCTTTGACTACGACGCCTTCCGGGAGGCGCTGATGGCGGTGGATGAGCGGACCATCCCGGTGCTGGGCACCCACCTGGGGCGCGCCCTGGAGGAGGCGTTCCTGGCGATGGAGAAAAATGCCCGCCGCAAAATCCTGGTGCTGCTGACCGACGGTGAAGACCTGGAGAAGGATGGCGCCCGGCAGGCCAAAGAACTGGCCGGCAAAGGGGTGGTGGTCTTTACCCTGGGGGTGGGAACGCCCGCCGGCGGAGTGATCCAGTTTTATAATGAGCAGGGGGCGCTGGAAGTGGTGCGCGATGCCGCCGGCAAGGCGGTGGAAAGCCGGCTGGATGAAACCACGCTCAAAACCATCGCCGAGGCCACGCACGGCCGGTACCAGCCGCTGGGCCCCGCGGGCGAAGGGATGCTCCAACTGCGCCAGGCCATCGAAACCTTGACCGACCTGCCGGGCGTGGCCATCACGCGGAAACTGGGAATCGACCATTTCCATGTCCCCCTGGCGGTGGTAATATTCCTATTGGCGGCCGAGGCGCTCGTGGGCACGCGCAAGCGGTCTTATGACCGGCAGCTGGCGCGGCTGCGGCCGGGACCCGGGCCAGCCAGCTTGAAGCAGGACTCATGAACACGCCATCGCCCAATCCAGGCGCCAGCGCCAGCCAGGCCCGCCGCGTGTGGCGGAGCCGGGCGGGGCTGCCCGCCCTCATTTTCGCCCTCGCTTTCGCCGGCGCCGCGCCGCGGGCGGAGGTGGTCCGCACCAACGCCCCCGTCACCCCGCGCGAGTTTTACAACGAGGGCACGGCGCGGCTCAAGGAAGGCAAGTGGAACGAGGCCGAGACGGCCCTGCAGACCGCGGTGGCCGCCAACCTGGACGCGGTGCAGGCCCCCGCGCTCTACAACCTGGGCCACGCCCGTTTCCGGCAGGGGGTGGAGGCGTTGAAAAAGGCTCCGGACGCGGCCGCCACCCAGGGCCAGGGCCAGCGGGCCCTGGACCGCGCGGAGGACGCCATCCAATCCGCCCGCTCGGCGCTGGCCACGGAATTGGAGCAGAACCTGGTCTCCGCTTATCTGCGGGGCCGCGGCGCGCGCCGGGAGATGAAAGCCGCCCTGGCGGCGGTCAAGAAAGCGGTGGAGACCCATGGCGCCGTGCTGCTACGCTGGCAGCGGGCGGCGGGGGATTTCCGCAGCGCCGCGGAACTGCAGCCCAAGGACGAGGATGCCCGGTTCAACGCGGAGGTGGTGGACCGCAACCTGGCGGGCCTGGTGGACCAGCTCCAGATCATGCAGGCCATGATGCAATCCATGGGCCAAAAAAACCAGGAGCTGCGCAAGCTCATGATGGAGCTGAAGAGCAAAATGCCCGACGGCAAAAAACCAGGGGATGAGGAGGGCGAGGAAGAGGAGGATGAAGACAAGCCGCCGAAAAAGCCGGAGCGGGGCGAGGAGGAGAAAGCGGCGCAGCAGGGGCGGGAAATGATGATGACCTGGGAGGAGGCCATGCGGCTCCTGCAGGCGCTGAAGCTGGATTCCAGCCGCAAGCTGCCGCTGGGCCTCCAACAGACGGACAAACCACAAAATCGCAAAGGGCGGGAATGGTGATAGGTGATATGAAGCGAACCAAGAATCGCGGTGGGCTGCGGGCCTGCCTGCTATGCCTGTTGACGGCGTGCCTGGGCCATGCCCAGGCCTTGGATGGCACCCGCCCGTCCACCCCCGCCCCCACCCCGCCGCCCCCGGCTGCCGCCACCGCCGCCCTGCCCGCCACGGCCAACCCGACCGCCGCACGGATCACCAACCAGTCTGCCCGCCCGACCGGGGTTGTGCTGTTAACCAATGTCCCGAATCCCGGGCCATCCATTGCCCCGGGGAGCAACCCGCGCGCGCGCACCAACCGGGTGGTCATCCCGCCCACCCGGCCGATTTCCGCCGTCCCGTTCACACCCCAGCCCCAGCCCCAGCCGGTCGATCCGGCGGGATCGCCCCAGGTGGCGCCGATCAACGTCATGCTCATGCAGCCGGGTGTCGACATCGATTCCCCCGTCGCGGTGTTTTCCGCTTTCGATCCCCCGGTGGCCGTGCGCGGGGAACGGGTCACCTACCGCCTGGTGGTCACCGCCATGAACGAATCGGTCAATGTGCCCACCAATCTGCCCGCCCCGGCGGGCCTGGCGGTGGCGTTGGGCGGCCGCGGCCAGAATTACGCCTCCACCGGCCAGAAACTGCAGCCGCGCACCTCGGTCAACTACCGGATCACCCCGTTAACCAATGGGGTGTTCACCATGCCGCCTTTTGAAATCACGGTTTACGGCAAGCAAGTGAAAGTCCCGGAAGCGCGGCTGGAGGTGCGGGAGCCCAACCAGGTGGCCACCCGCGAATCGCCCCGGCTCGTGGTGCAGCTGCCGCCGGAAGATTTTTATGCGGGCCAGAGTTTCAACGTCAAAATCATCCTGCTGGTGCCGCAGCCGGCCACCATCCTGGGCCTCTCCCAGGTGCAGGTGCTGGGGGAAGGCTTCACCAGCGATCCGCTGAGCCTGCGCCAGCGGCATGAAAACACGGTGCGGGAAGGCAAGTCTTATACGGCGATGGTTTGCGAGCTGAACATCACCCCCATCTATCACGGGACCAATTCGTTCATCGCGCAAGTCCACGCCATCATCAATCCCACCGGCACCCCCACCGGTCCCAACATGCCCTTTTACCAGCCGCTGCTGGATTCCGATCCCGTGCAGCTCCTGGTGAGATCCCTGCCCAAAGAGGGGGAGCTGCCCGGGTTCACCGGCGGGATCGGGCGGTTCATGATGGATACGCCGAAGCTTTCCACAGCTGAAGTGCGGGCCGGGGATCCCATCACGCTAACCATCGGCCTGCGCGGGGAGGGCAACCTGGCCCGGCTGGGGCCGCCGCGGGTGGTGCGCGCGCGGGATTGGCAAATGTTCCCGCCCACCACGGATGTTATGAGCCCCACCGCCATGCCCGCGCAGGGCCTGCGTTCCTTTGTTTACACGCTCATTCCGTTGTCCGACCGGGCCCGGGCCACCCCGCCCATTCCGTTCAGCTTTTTCGATCCCCAGAAAAAGGCGTATGTGGACCTCACCATCCCCCCGGTGGGGCTGCGCGTGCTGCCCGCCCCGGCCGGGGCCGTGGCGGCGCTGCAGCCCCAAGGCGGGGTGGTTTCGCAGGGGGCCGATGGCTCCGGGGATAAGGACCACGAATTAACCATGACCGGGCTGGCGGAAACCCCGGGCTGGACGGTGGCCACCCTGGCCCCCTTGCAGCGCCGGCCCTGGTTCCTGGCCCTGCAGGCGGCCATCGGGGCCGGGCTGGCTGGCCTGTGGGCCTGGGAGCGCCGCCGGCAATACCTGGCCCACCATCCCGAAGTCGTTTTGAAAGGCCGCGCCCGCCGGGGGCTCCGCCGCCAGCTCAAGCGCCTGCGCCAAGCCGCCGCCGGGCGGGACCTGGGCGGCTTTGTCACCGCCGCCGTGCAGGCTTTGCGGGAAGCCTGCGCCCCGCATTCCGCCGCCACGCCGGAGGCGCTCGTCGGGGGCGACGTGCTGAGGGAGTTGCCCCCCTCCGAATCCCGCCGGCAGGAGGAATCGGTGGTGGCCAAACTCTTCCAGGCCGCCGATGCGCTCCAATACCGGGGAGCCACGGTCCCCGGCGAAGCTTTGTTCGAGCTGCAGCCCGCCCTGGAAAACATCCTCGCCAAATTAAAAGCGCGCCTATGACCGCCCTTCACCACCGCCCACCCGCCGCCCCGTTCCGCCGCCTGGCGCTGGCCCTGCTGCTGGCCGCCGGCCTCCCCGGGTGGATGCCAGCCGCCGATTCCGCGCCCTCGAATCCGCCTCCCGCCAGCGCGGCGCAGCCCTCGTCGCCGACGCCGCCTCCGCCGGTGGCCACCGCTTTCCAGGCCGGGATCGACGCCTACCTGGTTTCGGACTTCGAAGCCGCGGCGGACCAGTTCAAAAAGGCGGTCGCCGAAAGCCCATCCGCGGGGGCCTGGCACAACCTGGGCAACGCCGAGTGGCAGCGCGGCAAAACCGGGCCCGCCATCCTGGCGTGGGAGCGGGCCGCCTGGCTGGATCCGTTCAATCCCAATCCCCGCGCCAACCTCCGGGCGGCGCGGAAAAGCGCCCAGATCGATGCGCCGGACCTCAGCTGGCACGAGCTCTGTTCCACCTGGCTGCCGGTCGATGCCTGGGCCTGGGTGGCGGCTTTCAGCTTCTGGCTCGCCGTGGCCCTGATGCTCCTGCCCAACCTCCTCCACTGGCGGCGGGCCGATTGGCGCCAGGGCCTCGCGGCCGCGGGATTGGCGGTTTTCCTGCTCACTTTGCCCGCCCTGGCCGGAGTGCAATCCCGTTCCCGCATCGGCATTGTGGTCAACCCGGACACTCCCCTGCGCCTCACCCCCACGCAGGAGGCCCAAACCCTGGCCAAAATCCCCGCCGGCGCCATGGCCCGGCTGGAGCGGCGCCGGGGGGATTATGTCTATGTGCGCACCCAGTTCGACTCCGCCGGCTGGCTCAAGCAGAGCGATTTCGGCCTGATCAGCCAGCGTTGAAGGGGGGTGGAGTTATAAAAAAATTAATCCGGAAGCTGGTTTTTTGGGTTTTCATGCTTCAGGATCCTCGCTTTGGGAAACGTCAGGAAATGGACTATACCAACCGGGCGCCGGGATTTGGGTGGCTGGCCAGGCGGGCGCGAGGAGCGGATCCATGGCGGTTTTTAACGAGCGCGCCACGCCGCCCGCCGGCAAAAGAACCGGCCCGCTGGCAGAGGTTCATTCCTGAAGGCTCCTTGAGTTAGATTAACGGTGAATCATATGGGAGGCCGGGCCTGACCCGTTCAGCCGGCAATTCGGATGGCTATGAATGTTGCATTAATCGGTCCAACCTGTGCTGGAAAAACCACCTGCGCGACTTTGCTGGGGGATGCCTTCCCCCTGCGCCACCTCTCCACGGGGCAGGTGTTGCGCGAAAACCAGGCGCAACGGACGGCGCTGGGCATCCTCACCCGCAAGTATGTGGAACGGGGCGAGCTGGTGCCCGATGAGGTCATCAATGCGATGATCGAGGAAGCCGTCCGGAAATTGCCGCCGGAGGAGGGCATTTTGCTGGATGGTTTTCCCAGCACTTTATACCAGGCCCGGTTCCTGGAGGAATTGTTCAAGGAGACCAACCGCCAGCTGGACGCCGTGGTCTTCATGCCCATCCCGGAGCCGGTGGTGTTCGCGCGCGCGGCCCGGAGGATCCCGAGCCGGCCCGATGACCGCCCGGAGATCCTGCACCGGAGGCTCCAGCAGTTCCAGCGCACGGTGGGGCCGGTCATCGGCCATTACCGCCAGGCCGGGCGGCTTGCTTTCCTCGAGGCCTCCGGCAGCATCGACGCCGTCTGCGCCGCCTTGACCCCGGTTTTTGAGGATTTGCGCCGCCGCCAGCCGCCGCCGGCCTTGACGGCCGACCAGCAGCGTTTCCTGGATGAATTCCTCCGCGAAAAAACACCGGACAAAAGCGCCACCCCCCAGCCCAGCCTCGACCTGGTGGTCATGGGTCCCCCGGGGAGCGGCAAGGGCACGCATTCCGCCTTCCTGGCCACGCAATTCAAACTGCCGCACATTGCCACGGGCAACTTGTTCCGCGAGAACATGGACGATGGCACCGTGCTCGGCAAAATCGCCCGCACTTACATCGACCGCGGCGAGCTGGTGCCGGACGATGTGAGCGAAGCCATGGTCCGCGAGCGCCTGGCCCGCGCCGACACGCACGAAGGCTACGTGCTCGACGGGTTTCCCCGCACCCTGCCGCAGGCCAAGGCCCTGGATGAAATCATGGCCGATCTCAACCGCAAGCTCGACCGGATCCTCTACCTGGCGGTCCCGGATGAGGACGTGGTGGCCCGCATCTCCGGCCGCTGGCTGTGCCCCATCTGCCAGACCCCCTACCACCTGGTCCACAACCCGCCGCGGAAGCCCGGCCAGTGCGACAAGGATGGCAGCGCGCTCTACCAGCGGGATGACGACACCGCCGAAACCATCCGCGCCCGGCTCAAGGTGTTTCACGGGCAAACCGTGCCGGTGATTGAATATTATCGCCAGGCCGGGCTGGTGGTGGAAGTTCCCGCCACCGGGGCCGTGGCGGAGGTGGACCAAGCCCTGCTCCAGGTGGTTCAACAAACCCCGCGGCGCTGAACGGTGTTCCGAACGTTGGGGTGGAAACGGACGGTGGGGCCGCCGGTTTTTGCGCCCGCCGATAAGCAAGCCGCGCGGGGTGGCTTGGAGCGGAGAGCTACAGTCTGGAGCTAGCTTGAGCCGGCTGATTGGAGTTCGCGAGCAATCAAACGGTCCAAAATCGCCCTGGGTGAAGGGCCACGCTTGCCTTGCCACTCGGCCAGCGCCGCTTTCAATTTGCGAAAAGGCCTGAGGTATGGATGGAGGCTGAAAAGGTGGCGAAAGGCGGTATGGCTCCGGACTATCGAGCGGACACGATCATAATTGCCGGGGATATTGAACGTGGTTGGGTAAACGACCGGCTGGAGGCTTTTCTCAAGGATCAAGGTTAGGTTGCCGCCGTCCGGCGAGACGGAGGTGCCAAGGTGGCCATAACCAGCCTTGCGTCCGAGCATCTCCAAAGTCGCGGGATTGAAATTTAAAAAGGTGGGCGCGATGGAAAATGCTGCCTGGCCATTGGCAGCGGGCCTCCACGTTGGGGACTTCCACCAGCAAGCGGCCACCCGGACGCAACCATTG
>CAIMWS010000231.1 GCA_903845125.1 uncultured Verrucomicrobiota bacterium | reverse complement strand
AGCAGATGCCTCCCCCTCTGCTTGGAAAGGAAAAAGGCTGCCGGGCGATGTTCCTGTAGATCAGGGGCGGGTCAGTTTATCTGAGCAGACCCGGGTCAATTCTCGTGAGCGGTATAGCGCAGATGGTGGAGTGGACTTGATTTTGCGAAAAGACGGGCGGATTTCACTGGTTCAATGCAAGCAATGGAAAGTGTTTTCTGTCGGCGTATCTATCATTTGCGAATTGTTCGGCATTTTGACTACCGAAAAGGCCGAGGCAGCCTTCATCGTAACCACCGGAACATTCACCCGCGAGGTGCATGGTTTTGCCGAGGAAAACCGATAAGGTCGGTTAACGGTCCGCAATTGCTTGGCCTTGTCCAATCCGTTCAACCCCATCTCGGCGAATCACCAAGTGACGAAGCCAATTCCAATTCCAATGCCACGCCAACTTGTCCTGCTTGCAGGAAACCGATTGTGCTTCGTACTGAAAGGTTTTGCTTATGAACACATCGGTCTGTCTCGCATTTACGACGCTTCCAGCCTCCTGTCAGGTTCCCAGCAAGGGTGAACTGGAGGCTGCTGCGGCCGGCAGGAAATGGGTGCTGATTGGGCTGGGCGTTGGTTAGCAAGGTAAGGGATATGCGGAGGCGCCGGCAGTTTCAACATTTCGCGGCGGACACGGCCATTAGGCTCATCAAACCGAACTTGAACAGGTAAGAGGCAAATGACGCATGTTTTACGCAAAAAGATCCCGCAAGCACCACTGAGTTTATTGCCTGGACAAGGCCCAGTCAGTGCGGTCATCCACGGTTTTGGCCAAGTGAACCTTCTCCAAATTCCAGAGTTGCTGTGTCAACCAGGTGCGTTATGCCGGACAGCCAGTTTGCACAACACCGCCGCGGCCAGAACCAGCACCGCTGCCAGCCAGTGGGAAGCCTGCAAGGGCAAGCCCAGGTAAAATCCACTGATGCCCACCGATAAAAGGGGAGTAAAATAACTCAACGAGCTAACCAATATCAGGTTGCCTCGCCGAACCGCCAGATCCCAAAAGGTATAGGCAAGAAGGGTGGGAAAAACCGCCATAAACCCCGTCTCCAACAGGCAGCGGGAGTTCCATGTGGATTTCTCTGCCACCAACCAGCGGATCGCCAGCAGAGCGAAGCCGCTGGCCAAAATAAAAAGCGGCACCGCACCTTGGGCTTCGGCAGCCCAGCGCCGGCTTAAATTTGAGTAAAGCCCCCAAGCCAGCGCTGCTGCCAGCGCCGCCAGCACAGGCAACCCGGGCTTGAACGCCCAATCCGCACGAGGGATGCAGGCCGCCAAAGCCACCCCCAGCAAGCCTGCCACACCGCCCGCCGCCAGCAAAGGGAATCGGGCTCGATGGTGGAGCAAGGGAACCGATAAAGCCAGGGTCAAGCCTGGCCATAGATAATTGGCGGCGGTCACCGCCACCAGTTCATCTTGTCCGCGCGCAAAACCCACGGCACCGTAAAGCAATACCGTATAGGCAACCATCAAGCCACCACATCCGAAAAGGTATTTCCGAGGGGTTCGCTTGAGAAGGTTGGCCCATTTTCCTGACGCCAGTAAAATTCCGCAGCCCAAGCTTCCGGATAAAAGGTAGACAGCGGCGCCGGAGGTGAATGTCCCCATGGTTTCCGCCAGGTGGCGCGACACCGCAATGGTGGTGCTCCATAAGAGGATCGCCACCACCCCAAACATAGTTGCCATGCCACTTCCCAGCTGGTTCACGAACCTCAGAGTAAACTTTCAGGGGGCAGTGCCAAGAGGGAAAAAATGTGCTTGATCCCTGCGCATCAAACAGTTAGGATAAGATGACAAAGTTCTAGCAGCATCGATAACAATTCAAATCTTTATGAGAAAGCGTGATCTGGTGGTGCGCATCAGCCAGGAACTTAACCTGGTTCAACAAACCGTTCAGGAGGTTGTCCAACGTGTGTTCGACTACATTTCCGAAGCCCTGGCCCGCGGTAATAAGGTTGAGTTGCGGAATTTTGGTGTGTTTGAAGTGAGAATCCGCAAGGCAAGGATCAGACGGAATCCCAAATCCCCTTCGAGTGACATCCGCATACCGCCAAGGGCGGTCGTAAAGTTCAAGCCAGGCAAGGAAATGAGCGAGGCGGTGATCCAAAAACCACCGGCCAGTGCATAAGCCACAGTGGCGGTTAAAGGCGCAGCAGTCCACTTGGATTCAAGCCGCCTGACTGCTCCTTCCCCGATCTCCCTTCACACCGAAACGATAGGTTTTTGGCGGAGTAATCTGCCACCGCGCCACCAGCCAATATGGCCCAATGCACATAGGGCTTTTTTCCGGGCTTTCATCAAACGCCCCACGGCATTCATCGCGCGCAATTACCCTCTGGCCAGCGCTCAAAAAAAACGGACCCTCGTTTACCGATAGCCCGTTGAGTGAATACCTTCCTGAACCGGAAAGTGAATTGAGCCGGATTAAGCGGCTATTGAACTAAAGCAACTTGGCCAGCAACTCATCGTTGGTTTTGTGCTTTTTCAAAGCGCTGATGAGTGTTTCCATCGCTTCTATCGGATTCAGATCCACCATGGTTCGGCGAAGTTTGCGGATCGCTTCAATATTTTTGGGCGGGAATAACTTTTCCTCTTTCCGGGTGCCACTGCGCGGAATGTCCAGCGCCGGGAACAAACGGCGATCAGAGAGTTTGCGATCCAGGATCAATTCCATGTTGCCGGTACCCTTGAACTCCTGAAAAATCAATTCGTCCATGCGAGATCCCGTTTCCACCAAAGCGGTGGCCAAAATGGTGAGCGATCCGCCATGCTCGATTTTTCGGGCGGCAGCAAACATCTTGCGGGGAATCTCCAAGGCCCGGGCATCCACACCACCCGTCATGGTGCGTCCGCTGCCGCCGTGCACACTATTGTAGGCGCGGGCCACCCTCGTCAAGGAATCCAGCAGAATAAGCACATCGCGGCCGCTTTCCACCATTCTGCGGCAGCGCTCGATCATAAACCTGGACAACCTCACATGCGTCTCCAGATCTTGATCGTTGGAGGAGGCGATCACATCGGCCTTGACCGACCGGTTAAAGTCGGTGACCTCCTCGGGGCGCTCATCAATCAGCAAAACCATCACATATACATCGGGATGGTTGGCGGTGACGGCATTGGCGATCTGCTTGAGGATCGTGGTTTTGCCGGTTCGGGGAGGGGCCACGATCAAACCGCGCGTGCCTTTGCCGATGGGCGTCACCAAGTCAATGATGCGGGTTTCCAGCAGGTCCGACGTGGTTTCCAACCGGAACTTCTCGATGGGATCAATGGTTGTCAGGTTTTCGAACCGCACCGCTTTGGTGTAGTCCGTGAAGGGCATCCCGTTGACCTTGACCACCTCTTTTAATTGAGGGCTGTTGCCACGATGCGGAGGCTGCAGATTACCCGCCACTTCACACCCCTCACGCAGGAAATTCTTCTTGATGGTGTCAGGGGTGACAAAGATATCCGATGGCTTTGGTTGGTAGTTGTTCTCGGCGGAACGCAGGAAACCAAAACCTTTCTCGGAAATTTCCAAATATCCCGAGCCGTACTCCGGAAACGCTGGAGACGCTTTACTCATAATTCGTACGTGTATGGACCAATAGGATTACTTTTTGAGCACTATCCTGAACGCCAGGAAAAATGAACTCCGGGAAAGCCGCCCGCCAGAAAAAACTTTCGTTGGGCGAAAACGGCCGAACCTTTTAATTTCAACTTACCTTCTGAAGCTTGGTTCCGCACCCCGTCATACAGGGCCTGAACAGATCCTGAATAAGTCTACTTTTCCAAAAGTAAAACAACTTCATCCACCTAGCAACCAGAAAATGAATGAAATATTTGGACGCTTGAGGATTTGCCGCCAACTGGAGAATCCGAACAAGGTTCCGGGCCACTGATAAATGAGCAAATTTACCGCCCGGAAGGTCATTCCCGGCCCTGAAAATACCGACTGCAAATTCATTCCGGATAGCCGTCATTCCACTGGGGGGGGTAATCCCATCACATGGGACAATGGTTGCCGCAATCAGTTCAGCTTCCGTGGCGAATCCGATTATTAAACGCTCGTTTGAAGACGCTTAAGGACTTCCTGGGCCAGCACCTCATAGGCGGCGGCACCCACGCTGTATTTATCGTAAGCGATAATCGGTTTACCAAAACTCGGGGCTTCGGCCAGGCGGGTGGTTCGTGGGATGACAACATCAAATACGAGTTTGCCGAAATGCTGGCGCACATCCCCTACAACCTGTTGAGAGAGCCGCGTACGTCCATCGAACATGGTCATCACCACGCCCAGCAGTTGCAGTTGGGCATTGGCGCCGGAGGTGCGTAATTGCTCAACGACGCGGGTTATGGTGGAAATACCTTCCAGGGCATAATACTCACACTGGAGCGGCACCAGCAGAAATTCGGTGGCGGAAAACGCGTTCAGGGTCAGGATGCCAAGCGATGGGGGGCAATCGATGATGATCAGGTCGTGAGAACCGCCCTGCCGCAGGGGATCCAAGGCCAGTTTAAGGCGCATCAGATGTTGCTCCAGGCGGGCGATTTCCAGCTCCGCGCCGCATAAGTCAACCTCGCTGGGGATGATCTCCAACCGCTCGAAGGCGGTCGCCTGAATTTTTTCCTTGAGGGTGCCCTGCCCCAGGAGCGCCTGGTATGCGCTGGCACCCTCTTTTTTTTCCAGACCCAAACCACTTGTAGCGTTGGCTTGCGGATCCAGGTCCAGTAATAACACCCTTTGCCCCAAGGCAGCCAGGCAGGCGGTTAAATTAACGGCGGTGGTGGTTTTCCCCACCCCTCCTTTCTGATTGGCTACCGATATGACTCGAGTTGGCATGGCGCGTATTGTTAGGAATCCCCCCTTTGATTGAACAGTAAAAAATCAGCCCCTTGTCGGGCTGGGAAGTTCTGTTACCGTGTTGGGAATGAGTTTTTCGGAGGAATTCGACCGGCTTCCGCTCGCGCAATGGCGGGAGCGATCGCTGGCTGCGACTGAACAGGAGGTGCGGGAAAGTCTTTCCCGAAACCATTGTTCCGCTAATGACTTTGCTCATTTGATATCTCCGTCCGCCTCCCGGCTGCTGGAAGCGATGTGTCAAAAGGCCCGGATGATCACTCAACAGCGGTTTGGCAGAGTGATGCGGCTCTTTGCTCCGCTATACTTGTCAAACGAGTGTGTCAACAATTGCCGATATTGCGGTTTCGCCCGCGATAACAACATTGTCAGGATCACCCTATCGTTGGATGAGATCCGGCGGGAAGCGGCGCAGATCAACGCCCTCGGTTTTCGCAACCTGCTGCTGGTGGCGGGCGAACATCCCAAACTCGTGCCGGCAAGCTATCTGGCTCAATGCATTCGTGCCCTGCACGATACATTTCCCAGTGTATCCCTGGAAATCGGCCCCCTGGACACCGGCGCTTACCGCGAACTGGTGGAAGCCGGAGCGGATGGATTGACGATTTACCAGGAGACTTACAACCGGGAGGTTTATGCCGCCATGCATCCGGCGGGACCCAAGCGTGATTTCGATTTCCGTTTGCAGACTCCCGAACGTGCTCACGCCGCGGGATTCCGCCGGATCGGAGTGGGAGCACTTTACGGGCTGGCAGATTGGCCACTCGAGGCCCTGGCCCTGGCCGCCCATGTGCGCTACCTGCAGAAGGTCTGCTGGAAATCCTGGATTACCATCTCCTTGCCGCGGATGCGCCCCCATGCCGGGCACTTCGATCCCCCGTCCCCTATTCCTGATCGCGAACTGGTGCAGTTGACTGCCGCGCTGCGGATTTGCTTTCCCGACGCCGGGTTGGTGCTTTCAACCCGCGAACGGGCGGAGTTGCGCGATGTTTTGATGCATTGCGGGATCACCATGATGAGTGCTGGCAGCCATACCGAGCCTGGTGGCTACACCGGAGTGGGCCGGGATGCGGCGCCTCCCGCCAAGCCGGGGTTTCCAACAATTATGAATGCCGCTGGATCCCCCTGCTCCACCCAGGCCAGCGGGCAGTTTGAGATTGCGGACTCCCGATCGCCCGGCGAGATCGCCCGGCAACTCCAAAGGTTCGGTTATGAACCCGTCTGGAAAGATTGGGAGGCCGCTTTAACCACGTGAGTTTTAAAATGAATTTCATATGACCGATGCCGGATCATTTGTTATAGTCAATGGGGAAAAAGTTACCCCCCGGCTCCCCTGCTCCATTCAAGAGTTCCTGGTTTCCCAAAACTTGCCTCCCGTCGGGGTGGTCGTGGAACAGAATGGCGAGGCTGTTTCGCCCTCCGAATTTACGGCCCGCCAGGTGGGTCCGGGGGATCGTTTGGAGATAGTCAAAGTGGTGGCAGGTGGCTAACCACGAGCTGAATTATGCCGGATCGGGACGCCATCAATACGGTGTTGTCGTATCATTCGGCAACCAAACACCATTTCCACCGCTATGCTCCCGGCCCCGGGCACCTGGACTGGGCCACCCAGCCAGAACCTTTCCGCCAATATGCGGGCGCCCCGGTTCTGGCCCTGGAAATACCGGATCTTCAGCAGGAGCCATCCGGTTGGCAGGTTCCGGCCCCTTTTGATGCCCACAGCGTCAGCCGCTTGTTTTTCAATGCCCTGGCCATCTCCGCCTGGAAGCAGGCGGGCGATAACCGATGGGCTTTGCGGGTCAATCCGTCCAGCGGGAACCTTCATCCCACGGAAGGCTATTTGCTGAGCGGGCCGATCCCAGGCCTCGCCGATGAGCCTGCTTTGTATCATTACGCACCGGACCGGCACGCCTTGGAGCGCCGCGCCACGTTTTCGCCCCAAAGTTGGGCTGGGTTCGCTGCCGGTTGGCAGCCCGGCACCCTCTTCGTGGGCTTCAGTTCCATTCCATGGCGTGAGTCCTGGAAATATGGCGAACGGGCCTTCCGATACTGCAACCACGATGCTGGCCACGCCTTGGCAGCCTTGGCCATCAGCGCCCATCTTTTGCGCTGGCACGCCAGCTTGGTGGATCATTTGGCAACGGCGGATCTTCAAAGGTTGCTGGGGCTGAATCAATCCAGCCAGGCCGAGCCGGAATGGGCGGAAACGTTGGTGGCAATCTCACCCGCGCCGATCGGCGAGAGCCGACTGGTCGAGGCCAAAACCATGCTGTCCGCCTTGAGCGCCGGTGCCTGGCAGGGAAATCCCAATCAGCTTGGCCCTTCCTGGATCGATTGGCCGCTGATAGCCGGGGCTGTTCAAGCCGCAAAAAAACCGGCCGCCTCCGCCCCCTTTCAGCCAGAGCCTTCCCAGCCAAATGATTCACCATCCGGGACCAGGGAACCCGTTTATCCACCAAAATTGATCCACCAGCGGCGCAGTGCGACGGCCATGGATGAGCGTGTTTGGATGAACTGCGCTGCCTTTTGGGACCTTTTAGGCCAAACGCTGCCCGCCCAACCTGTTTTCAGCCTGTTGCCATGGTCATTCACCAACCTGGTGTTCTTTGTCCACCGGGTGCGGGAGATGGCCCCGGGCCTTTATATCCTGGTGCGCAATCCCCGACAACTGCCGTCGTTGAAGCTGGCCCTGCGCCCGGGATTCGCCTGGGAAAAGCCGTCGTCCTGCCCCTCCTCGCTGCCCTTTTACCGTCTGCAAACGGCTGATAGCCAGGAAACCGCCCGCTTGATTTCCTGCCACCAGGAGATCGCTTCCGATGGATGTTTCAGCCTCGCCATGGTGGCCGAGTTTGAAGAACCGATCACCCGCCTGGGAGCGTGGATGTATCCCCGGCTCTATTGGGAATGTGGCATGATCGGTCAAATTTTGTATCTCGCGGCGGAAAAAATCGGCCTGCGGGGCACCGGCATTGGCTGCTTTTTCGACGATGCGATGCACCAATTGCTCGGGCTGGAAAGCCAGCAATTCCAAAGCCTTTACCATTTCACGGTGGGGAGCCCCTTGGAAGACCATCGTCTCACCACTTTGCCTCCGTATTCCTGAAGTTTGAACATTACATGCTTGCCCAAACCCCATTTCCCGGGTTGGATGAACGCCAGCGAATGAGACAAAGGATGCAATCGCACCCGAAACATTATTGTGGCCTGTTCGGCATTTACGGTCATCCGGATGCCGCCAGGTTGACCTACTATGGGCTCTATGCCCTGCAACACCGTGGCCAGGAAAGCGCCGGCATCGTCAGCTCCAATGGCGAGGTGTTGAGGGTTCATAAAGGCATGGGCTTGGTGCCTCATGTGTTCACCGGATCCATTCTCGATGAATTGAAAGGCCACATGGCGGTGGGACACACCCGGTATTCCACCACCGGCTCTTCCCACCTCCGCAATGCCCAGCCCTTGACCGTGGATTGCGGACGGGGGCAGATCGCGATTGCCCACAACGGCAACCTGACCAATGCATCGCAACTGCGCGAGCAATTGGAGGCCCAAGGTTCCATTTTCCAGACCACGGTCGATAGCGAAATCATCCTCCACCTTCTGGCTCAGCCATCCACCAGCGCCGGGGTCAATTACCTGGTCCAGGCTCTGCACCGTATTGAAGGAGCATACTCGCTGGTAATCATGACGGAGCGGGAACTGATCGGCGTGCGCGATCCTTTTGGCTTTCGCCCGCTTTCCCTGGGCAAAGTGGGTGACGCCTGGGTTCTCGCCAGCGAAACCTGCGCGTTCGACCTGATCCAGGCCAAGCACATCCGGGATCTGGCTCCCGGCGAAGTGTTGGTGATCAGCCAGAACGGCCTGCAAAGTTACCAGGCCTTCCCCCACCAGGAGCGCCGCGCCTTTTGCATTTTTGAATTTGTCTATTTTGCCCGGCCGGACAGCACCATTTCCGGACAAAGCGTTTACAAAACCCGCTTCGAAATGGGGCGGCAGCTGGCCAGGGAGAATCCGGTCGATGCCGATGTGGTCATCCCCATTCCCGATAGCGGTAATTGCGCGGCGTTGGGTTTCTCCATGGAATCCAACATCCCTTACGAAATGGCCTTCGTTCGCAATCATTACGTGGGCCGCAGCTTCATCCAGCCCTCCCAGCTGATCCGGGACTTGAACGTCCGGGTCAAGCTCAACCTCATTGAAGAACTCGTCAAAGACAAACGGGTAGTGGTAGTGGATGATTCGATCGTGCGGGGGACCACTTTCAAAACCCGGGTTAACAACCTCAAGGAAGCCGGCGCCAGGGAGGTCCATGTCCGGGTCAGCTGCCCGCCGCACCGGCACCCGTGTGTGTATGGCATCGATTTTCCGGACCGCTCCAAACTAATGGCGGCCAGTCATTCCCTGGAAGAAATCCGTGATTATTTAAATGCCGATAGCCTGGCCTACCTATCCGAAACCGGCATGGTGCACGCCACCGGTCTGCCCGCCCAGGATTTTTGCATGGCCTGCTATGATGGCAAATATCCGGTTCCCTTTAACCCCGAATTGGACAAAAACATCATCGAGCGCCGCCGGAACCGGGTCATCGGAATGGGGGAAGCCCTCGCCCGCGACGAAAAGCAGATCAAGCTGCTTTAGTTTGAGTCCTTTCGCGTTTGAATCATCGGCAGCAGCAGGCTGCGTAAACCACCAGGTTCACGTATAGCGCTGCCAGCAGATCGTCCATGGTGATGCCCCAACCGCCGGGCAAAGCCTGGCTCCATCCCACCGGCCAAGGCTTCAGGATATCAAACAGGCGAAAAGCGCCGAAAATGGCGCCCAGCCAAAGCCAGGTCGCCGGCTCGAGGAAAATCCGCCAATCCGGCCAATGCCCTAATGCCTGCGACTGCCGGTATAGCCAATAGGCGAAACAAAGCGGTATGGCCACGATTTCATCCAAAACCACGGAGGAGGGATCGCGGATTCCCAACATCCGTTCAGCGACCCCACAAAGCCAGACTGACGCCCCAAATCCGGCGGTCATTCCCACCAGCCAGAAGATCCAACTTCCCGGGCATAACAAAAGCCAGAGCCAGAGCAGCCCCACCAGGGATCCCCAAGTGCCCGGGGCTTTCGGCATTCTCCCGCTGCCCAACCCTTGGGCCAGCCATAAGAGGAATGGGTTGCCAGGTTCCGGAGTCATGATCCCGCCTGGGAATTCACCGGGGTGCCAGCTTCGAGCGACCAATCGTTCCGACCATCAGCATGGCAGTGGCAATGAGCCGCGAAAAAACCGCCGCGGTGGCGCCAGAACAGAGGCCAGATTTGCTCCCGATCCGTTTGGGGAATGGTCAGTTGGTGCAGCTCGGATTGCGCGAAAAATCGGAACTCCCCCTCCCGATGCGGCGGCGGAGTCTGTTTCAAGCGTGGTTTGACTTCAAACAGGAACATCAGCCAATGGGCCTGACCTTGATATCCATGCTCGCTGACCATCCCGGCCAGGTGCAAATCCCAAGGCTGCAAAACCAGGCCGGTTTCTTCCCAGGCTTCGCGGCAGGCGCAGGCAAAAGGTGACTCCCCCGAGTCCATTTTCAGTTTCCCCCCAAACGGGCTCCACAATCCCAGGTTGGGTTCCTGGGTGCGCCGCTGCAAAAGCACCTCGTCCTGCACATTGAAACTGTAAAGCAGGGTGGAAATCTTATAAGGCAGCGCCATGAGTCGGAGGATGGGAACCGTGGATGCCGGCCGCTGGCACCGCCAGTGGCCGGCGTTTGCGGTGCGATTTTAAAGCCATCAACCAGGGGGGCATCAAGCCTTCCAGCCCGGGCGATATTCCTGCTTCACCCAACGGTTTAAATCCTTCAGGTTGGTGACTTTCATGCCCGGGCCATCCCACTCCACCTTCTGATTCACCCCGGCACATTGCGCCAGGTTCCCCAGCAGGGTGAATTCCGTCAGCCGGGCGCCATATTCGAAACCGGCCGCCGTATTGGTGCGGCCATCACGGGCAGCCTCCAGGAAATCGAGCATGATATTCTTGGTGCGCGGCAAGGTCTTGGCGGGCGCCGGGGTTTCCCGCATTTTTTCCCAGGGCAGTATGTGCATCCGCCCGCCGTAGGTTCCAGTATAGATGATTCCTTTGTCCCCGACATACAGCGAGCCGTTGGATTCAAATTCATCCTCGGCATATTTATTGCGCATCTCAACCAGCAAAGGAGGCAGGTTCTGGTTGGAAGCGTTGGCCTGCCGTAAATTGCCCTTGCCCTCCCCGGACGCGTCCTTTTTCAGCCCCTCATACCAAAACACTTTAACCGCTGGCTGGTCGCCACGGGCTGGGAAATCCCACCGCAGACGGCTGCCAGTGGGGAACCGCTCCTCGCTGCCCCCCCGGATCTCTTCCATCTCGATGCTTAATGGATGTTCCAACTTAAGCGCCCAATAAACTCCATCCAGCACATGACAGCCCATGTTTCCGAGCGAACCGTTGCCAAAATCATGCCACCCATGCCATTCGTGAGGATGCAGGTCCGAATGGAAATCCCGGTAGGGCGCCGGCCCGATCCATTCATCCCAATGCAACCCAGCCGGCACGGGTTCCACCGCGGGGCGGGGACCGACACCGCCATTGGCGCGGTCGGTCCAGCTATACGTTTCCGTGACCTTGCCAATCACTCCCGCCTGAATGTATTCGACCAACCGGCGATACCCTTCCTCGCAATGTCCCTGGTTGCCCATCTGGGTGGCCACTTTGCACTGGCGGGCCGCAGCCGCCAATTCGCGCGCCTCGCCCACGGTGTGGCAGAGCGGCTTCTCGCAATACACATGTTTCCCGGCCTTCATGGCCATCAAGGCCGGAGGCGCGTGATGATGATTGGGGGTGGCGATGAATACGGCATCGATCTCCTTGCCGATCTTATCAAACATTTTGCGGTAATCGGTGAACGCCTGCACGGCATCCGGATTCAATTCTTTTTTCTTCAGCCAAGCCTTCACTTTCGCGTGCTGCTTTTCATCGACATCCACGATCCCCACCAACTCGGCCAGGGTCTTCTCGCGGGTCACCGCCTCCAAGTGGTTCATCCCCCGGCCACCGCAACCAATGACCACACACCTCAATTTATCACCGGCGTTAGCCGCCTTGAGCAGGTGCGGCACAGCCACGTATTGAGCGGCTGCCAGCCCACTAACGGACCAAGCCGCTTGATGCAGAAATCGACGACGGTTCATGTTGGTTTTCATTTTATATCTTATTTGGCGGATCGCGCCTTAGTTTCTCCAAGAGTTATGCCACCATCCCGGCCCTGTCAATTCAGTTGGCAGGCAAAACCAGCCCACCCTCTCGCTCCCTATTCGGTCGGAATGGAAGGTTGAGACCACGGCCAACAAAGCCGGAGGATCTTTTATTCCAACACCATGCTGCAAGGGGCGAATGGGCGTACTTTAATCCTGAGCTTGCCCTGGTCGATCGGCAAGACGCCACCTTGGAACTGGCCGCGCAAATCACACAGCCGGGCGGTCTTGAATGTAGAACCCTCCGGCAGTTGAACCACGCAATCGCCGGCCTGGCCGGACAATTCCCAAAGCCTCAACAGAACACCGGTGCCATCCGGATTGGGGCCAAAAGCCGTGGGGATCAATCCCGCTTGGGACACGCGCAAGCCGTGGCGCATCGGAGATTGGGTTCCTGCGGAGCCAGCAGTATAGGCGGCGCTCATTGGCTGGCGGGCTTCCATGGCGGGTGTGATCAACCGGCTCGCCTGGTTTCTTCCATGCACAGCCCATAACCGCACCCTCGAGGTCCAAGTTCCGCCGTCCCACAACCGGAAATTGGTGCTCCACTGGTTGTTGTAAATGTTGACATAAACGCGCGCCCGGCGGGGCACAAAATCCCGGCTGAATTTCCAGCAACCCGGTTGATCCAGGCTCACCACGGCATGGTCCAGCGGACAGATGCCAACGCCTTCACCCTGGTCATCGGCCACCGTCAAGCCGGTATTGACCGAGAGCAAATGCCGGTTGGCGCCTGGAACAATGTCCTTGGCGGGATCAATGATGGAACCCAGACGTCCGATTTGAAAGACTGGCTTCGCGATGCGCAACGGCAGGCTCATCCAGCACGCTTCCGGCCATGGATCAGCGGGTTTATCATGCAAGGTTATTTCCAAGTCCAGGAAAGGCTGCCCGGCATAGAGCGTCACCCGCGTGGTGACACGACCAGGGATTTCGGGCGAAGCCTCGGTTTCCAGGATGGCGCTGGCGCTGACGGGCGAAGTCTCGAAGCGCACCTTGGCCTGGCGGGGTGAAGCGGCCCGATACGGCGCCGCGCTGGCCGGCGGTATCAGCGGTTTGCCGAATTCATTCGTCGTCCAGGAAACCTTGATCTTGCTGTAGGAATCGATAAACGCCTGGATTTGCCCCGCATCGAACCGCTCGTAAAGGTATTGACCCAAGCCTTCGGAATCGCTGACCTCCACCCATTCCCGGCCGGTCCGCTTCTCAACCACCGAACGGATCACACCCGCCTGGGGATCCACCACCAGGCGAAAATCCGCCGATTCCAGGGAATGCCCCTGCTCGGAGCATTGGAACGGCGCCGCAATCTTGATGGCTGGCCCAGGTTGATAAGTGCGATACCCCGTGGCCGGCACCTCCCGGGCCAGGAACCGGATCCTCCCGTTCTGACATTCTACTGGCACTGGATCCCCCCCTTCGGCCGGCCGCAGCGATGCAATGGCCGGGCCGGGAACGGGCAACTCGACCAAGCCAGTCCGCGGCCAGGGAAGAGGATTAAATACCACAATCCGCCCCCCGTCCAAATGGACGGAGCTGGCCAGAGCCTGAAGCTGCGCCTGCAGTGCCGGGGCCACCAATCCGCGCGCCCGGCGCGCATAGTCTGAATGCTCCTCCCAGGATGATTCAATGCGCCGGTAATCCCCCTTCTGGCGCGCGGCCTGCCACTGTTCGCCGTAGTAAAAAAAGCGGTCGGCTCGTTCATACTGCATGATCCAGTAGAGGCCGCCTCCCCAAGTGTGCTCCCCGTAAAGCAGGCTCTGCTCGTAGGCCGCTTGCACGCTGGGCTGGAAGGCGGGGGCCGCAACTTTCCACCCGCTCAACTCAGTGCCCAGGCTTTCCAAGGCAGCCAGGTCCATGCGGACTCGGCGCGCTGTGCTGGCGCCTTCCGGGTCGCACAACGGCCCGTGGATCCACGTGTCCGGCATGTCTCTCCGCACCACCGGGATCGTTGGTTTGGCGGCCAGGATCAAATCCGAAAAATCGGACAACCGGCCGATGCGGACGCGCACGCCGGGCAGTTTTTTGCGCGCATCATCCAGGACTTGCTTGACCTCCTCGGGCGTCGGCGGGCCATGGTTGTCACCGGTATGGATCAAGGCCAGCCAGGCGGTGTAAGGCCAACCCTTGGGCGGGATGAGGCCGGTGCCGTAAGTTTGCGAATACATGGTGAGCAATCGCGATCCGTCGGGGCCTTCCCACCAATAAAGTTCCGGCACCTGGGGCGAGGTGCTTCCGGCATTGCAGCCCAGGTGGAGGAAATCCACTCCCGCGCTTTTCAGCAGGGGCACCAGGCACCAGGCATGGCTCGGCACATCCGTCATCTTCGCGTCGCGCGGCAGCGGCAGCCCGGCCCGCCGGGACAAAGTGGAGGAAAAATTCATTCCCCTGGCCAAATCTTCCAGTTCGAGCAATTCCGTATGGGTGGTGAAGGGCAAGGCGTGCGTTACGAAACGGCCCTGCCGGTAGGCTTCGAGGATTTTCTGCTGCCGGCCGGGATTTTGGCCCGGCCAATCCTCCAGGATCGTTTTCATGGGCCATCCCGGCAGCGTCCAGGCAAACTGCTGTTCCGCCGGCAGATCCCGGTTGCGGTCGCAAACCGCCAAAGCCTGGTCGATCATGGTGGTGCGATAGCGTTGCACGACGTTGCTGGCCATTTCGGTGTAGCCAATGTCGAAATGAGTTTTAAATACCACGATCACATCCGTCACTCCTTCCGCCGCCGCCCAAACTGGCTGCAGGCACACGGCGCTAAAAAATCCGAGCCAAACCGCCAGCAGACTCGCAAGCCGGCTCGCCAACCAGAAGGACACTTGAAGAACTGGATTTCGCATGGGCAACCTTTTGGCAAATAGCGAAGCCCCCAGCAAGCAATTTCCATCGGCAGGTGGGGTGGCTATCCGAGCCCGGGACGGCGAAAATAACACCGGGAGTCTGATCCGTTGGTACCCGGGCACCTGCCGGTTTCGCGCCCTGGATTTGGCCCCGACCTGCAATCTGCTTTATTTCTCGCGAGGGAGGTTTAAGCTGTTTGAATGGTCATTGCGAACGAGTCTGTGGCTGATTTGAAATGCGGTTTAAAAACCGCCTTCACTCTGATCGAACTGTTGGTGGTGATAGCGATCATCGCCATTTTGGCAGGGATGCTGCTGCCCGCGTTGACCTCCGCCAAAGCCAAGGCGCTGACCACCAAATGCCAAAGCAATCTGAAGCAAATGGGTCTGGCCACCCTGTTATATGCGGAGGACAACCAGGATCTGCTGCCCTTCGCCTGGTGGTACAACGCGAGCAACGACGATGCCAATATCAACAACTTCCAGACCCTGATTTTGCGCTACCTCAAGCGCGCCGCATTCCAGGCCGGGAACGCAACCTCCAACAGCGATTTCGCCGCCGGAGTTTACCCTTGTCCCGTCCGTTTGCAGGAGAATCATTGGCGCCAATACGTCAAATACCCGGGCTTTGCCAATCCCTGGAAAATCAGCTACGCCATGAACCAATTCACGCTGTTGAACTATCCACCATCGGTGACCAGCCCCAAAACCGCCAAGCTGGGCACCGTGAAGAAACCGGCGCTGACGTTCTTGATTTCCGATGTCTCCCATGAACTGAATCACCCGGCCATCATCTCCCTGGGCAAATCCAGCGAGGGGTTTTACGATGTGGGCTACAAGCACGGGCGCAAGCATCCGGCGGGCAAAGCCTGCCTGATCTCCATGGATTACCATGTGAGCCTGTTCAGCGCCGGGGAGACCAAAAACATCATCCTGGATTTCAAACAATGAACCAAAGTTACCGCTTCACCGGCTGGCTCTGTCTGGCGTACCCACTCCTGCAACTGTCATTGGGTGCGGCCCTGCCGGCCTTCGATTTCACCCAACCAGAGGTGGTCCAGACCTGGCAGGCGCAACACGATATTTCCAGCCTCAGAGCCAGCGCCACCGGGATGGTGGCGCAGATCAGCGGCAGCGACCCATACCTGGCTGGGCCAGCCAGGGATTATCCCGCCAACACCCCGCTCTGGCTGCGCTTGCGGCTGAAAGCGGACCAGGCGGGAACGTGCCAGGTTTTTTACTTCAGCACGGCTCCGTCCGAAGCTAATTCAGTTAAGTTTGCGGTTCCCGCCAATACTTGGACTGAGGGCCGGGTGCCGGTGCCGCCCTTGGGGAAAGGATATCGCCTGCGCATCGATCCCCCGGGAGTTGGCGGACAGGCAGTGCTGGCCTTCCTTAAAATGGAGGAGCGCAGCGCCCTGCCCGATTTCGATTTCACCACGGTGCCGGATGCCACTGCCTGGCAGGCGGCTCATGATGTGTCCGCCCTGCAGAGTGTTTCGGGCGGCTTGAATATCGGGATCACCGGTTCCGATCCCTATATCTACGGACCGGCCAGGGATTACCCGGCCAACACCCCGCTCTGGATGAATATCCGGCTAAAATCCGACCAGGGCGGCATGGCCCAGGTGTTCTATTTTACCACCGGCGCCACCGAGGCCAACTCGGTCCGCTTTGCGGTGCCTGCCGGCGAATGGTATGACACCCGCGTGCCGCTGGCCTCGCTTGGGCCTGGCTGGCGTCTGCGCATCGATCCCCCGGGCACGGGGGGGAATTGCATCCTGGGCAGCCTGCGCTTTGAAGCCCGGGAAACCTTTGCCGCTCCGGTCTGGCCGGTGGTTGATCCACCCCGGGTCGGCGCCAATGATCCCACCCTCGTAAACGGCGCATTGCAACTGCGCCACCATCCCGGATTGCTCGGTGGTTTCGAGGTTTGGGTAGCCGGCCAGCGCCTGGCGGTGGGTAATTCGCAAATGCTCCTGGGTTATCAGGGCGCCAAAGGATTGACCTGGCTCGATTTGCGAGCGGCCTGTTCAAACCACGTCTCCGTGACCGTTCAAACCAATCGTCTGGAAGTAACCGCCCAAGGCCTCGACTCCGAAGGGGCGAGCTGGGTTTTTCAGCAGGTTTTTTCCACGGCCAGCCTCACCAACCTGATTGCCGTGGAAACCCGGGTCACCGCCAGCCAGGACCGGCGGGTCGTTTACCTGCCGATGCTGAATCTCTTCGCCGGTTTGGGCAACTTCCAAACCAACAAAACCCAGGGCCTGTTCGCCGGCCTGGAATACCTGGACAATGAACCCAGCAGTTCCGAAGCGGACCTCGTCGGCCCGGCTGCCAAACGCCAGGTGCCCGACACGCTGAAGCTGACCTTCCCGCTAATGGCCATCGCCGCCGATCAGCGCTACGTGGGCCTGGCCTGGGCTTCCCACCTGGATTTCAGTCCGGTCTTCGACTCCCCGGACCGTATTTTCAATTCCGGCGGGCACCTCATGGGCTTGGTATTTCCGGGCTCCAACGGCCAGAACCGGGAGGAAGGCAGCCTGCTGCCTTACGGGGGGGAATTACTGGCTGCCAGCCAACCCCTGGTGTCGCGTGCCTGGCTGATGGGTGGGCCAGGCGCCAGCCTCATTCCTGCCGTTCAGCAATTCGTACAATTGAATGGCCTGCCCCCGCTTCCTGACACCGGATACGATTCAGTGGCTTATGCCGAACTGGCCGCCCACGGCTGGCTTGATTCCCAAATCCGCTCGGGAAACCAATACCGCCACGCTGCCTGGTCAGGCTTCAATGCCCAGCCTGCTGCGGACGCCGCGTTATACATGGACTGGCTGGCGGGACAGGTGCTGGAGAATGGCCTGCCCGCCCGGCTGAGAACCGCCGCCCAGGATGCTTTGAGCTTGATCCAACCCGCCGACCGGAATGCCACAACCATCGGCCACATCCGCTATCCGGTCCCCGCCCTGGTCTATGGCGCAGTGGTGGAAAACGCGGACCGCGCGCGCGCGGCCGGCCGGAATTTGCTGGCCCGGTTTCAACCCGATGGCACCGTGTTTTACCAGGCGCCGACAGGGGGAGTGGATTATGGCAAAACCCATTTCGCGCGGGATGCCAATGGCCTGACCGCGCAGGTGGTCGCTTCCCTCCTCGAAGCCGCCGCTTATTCAGGCGATGCCAGCCTCCAAAAAGAAGGTTTGCGCGTGCTGCAAGGCTTGGACAAATTCTCGAACACCGTTCCGCGGGGAGCCCAAACCTGGGAAATCCCCTTGCACACCCCGGACATCCTTGCCTCCGCCTACCTCGTGCGGGCCTATACGCTCGGCTATGAACTGAGCGGCTACACCCGTTTTCTGGACCAGGCAAGGTATTGGGCCTGGACGGGGGTTCCCTTTGTCTATCTCGTTTCGCCGGTGGCCAAACCGGTCGGTCCTTACAGCACCATCCCGGTCTTGGGGGCCACTGGCTGGACGGCCCCGATCTGGATCGGTCTTCCCGTCCAATGGTGCGGCATGGTCTATGCCGACGCGCTAAATCGGTTTGCCCCATACGACCCGGCAGGCCCGTGGCGGCAGCTTGCCAATGGCATCACTGCCGCCGGCCTTCAACATTCCTGGCCCCGCACGGATGCCGGGCGCCAGGGATTATTGCCGGATAGCTACCAGTTGCGCGCCCAATTGCGGGATGGTCCGCCCATCAATCCCGCCACCATGCTGGCGGGAGCCGTGCGGCTGTACGGCCAAGGCTGCGTTTATGATTTCAAAAGTTTCCTTCGCCACGGGCTGTTGGTGCACGCGCCGGGCCGCCTTACCATCCTGGAGGAACGGGCCGATGGCATTCGCTTCCAGGTGTCTGGCTGGCCGGATCATCCCTACTGGATTTTGGTCAATGGCGTGCGGCAAACGCCCCGGGTATTGATTCAGGATCAGGAGTTGCCCCTGGCAGCGCCCCATGTCTATCAGGCCAGCGAGGGCCGGCTGATCCTCCAGTTGCAAGGCTCGCCGGTGGTGGAGATCAAATACCCGGCACGGGCCGCCCTGCAGTTGCGCAACGGCCCGGGATTCGGCCAGGTGCAGATCCAGTGGCCGGCCACCGCTTCCAATTTTGTGCTGCAGGCCGCCACCGAATTGGATCAGAACGCCGCCTGGATCAATCACGAGCAACCGGCGCAAACCTCCGGCAGCCAGTTCGTGGTTACGGAATCCACCGCCAACCGCAAATTTTACCGTCTGCAGCATGCCGAGTAAATCCGGGGACCATCTTTGGGCCTCCGGCTGTGCCGCAGCAGAAACCGTATGGATGAAATCGGTTGTAGATTCCCAGGATCGATAGTATAAAAGTGCCCCATGAAGCTCTGGTTGAGTCTATTGGCGGGATTGGCAACGTGGATCAATACTGGAAACGCTGGCCAGGAATCCCTGACCTTCAAAGCCGCCCAGACGGCGGGCCATTACCAGTTCGATACCGGGCAATTGCGCGGGCAAATCCGGCTCAATGGCAAATCTCAAGGACTGATCGAGTTGATTCACGTCCCCACCGGCGCGGCTGTGGCACAAGGAGGAGGGTTGCCGGGACTGTTCAGCTACTACCGTATTTTCTCCCGTGGCAAGCGGTTTGGCGATGCCGCCCGCGACTGGCCCACCACCAACCGCATCCTCGCCGATGGCGCCTTGGAAGTCCATTGGCCCTCCGGCCCGGAGCACCCTCTGGAAATGACTGCCATTTACCGGTGGTCTGATCCCCGGACGCTCGATTTGGAAACCCAGGTCAAACCGCTGCAGGACATGCCTGATTTTGAGGTATTCCTCTCCTCCTATTTCGCGGAGGGATTCAAAGGCTTGGTTTATGTGAAACCCAACTTTTTTGCGGGCGGCAACGCCTCCTTCCTGCCCGCCGACGTGAATCCCTTGGTGGATGGCACTTACCTGATGTTTCCCCGCGACCAGGAATCAATCCGCAAAATTTTTGACGGACGCTGGGATCTGCCGCCCAACCCGGTGCAATGGTCCATCACCCGCTGGCTGGCCGGACCGGTGGGAATGCGGCGTAATTCCGCCCAAGGGATCACTGCCTTGATCATGGCTCCGCCAACGGATTGTTTCGCGGTTTCCCTGCCCTACAATAAGACTCCACCGGATGGCGTGGCGGGACATCAGTCCCTGTATCTTTCGCTTTTTGGTGGTGACGTCGCCGCCGGGCAAATCGTCAAGGCTCGGAGCCGCTTGGTCGTGGCCCAGGATCTATCGGATGTGCAGGCTGGCGAATTATACCAGCGTTTTCTCAAACTCAGCCCGGCCAACCCGTAAAACATGTCCCACTCACTGACCGGTGCGCCACCGCGCATCATGGTGGTCGATGACATGCCGGTGAACGTTACCCTGCTGGAGTTTGTGCTCAAAGGGGAGGGTTATGCAGTGGTGCCATTCACCAACCCCGAGGCGGCTTTCCAAAAAGCCGAAGCTCATCCGCCGGATTTGTGCATCCTCGATATCAACATGCCGATCCTCGATGGGTTTGAATTCTGCCGGCGCCTGAAAAGAAATCCGCTGCTGCAGGAAATACCGGTGATTTTTATCAGTTCCCTGGAGGAAACCCTGGATAAGGTCAAAGCCTTTGAAGCCGGCGGCGTGGACTACATCACCAAGCCCTTTGAAGTGGCGGAGGTGCTGGCGCGGGTGGATACCCATCTAAAAATCCGCCGCCTCACTGAAAACCTGGAGGAGGAAGTCCGCCTGCGCACCCGGCAACTGGACCTCGCCTACCAGCGCCTGTCCATCCTGGACGAGACGAAAAACGATTTCCTCAACTTGATTGCGCATGAGTTGCGGACCCCGCTCAATGGGATCCTCGGCGTGACCGAGTTATTGTTTGAAAACAATCCCCAGGATAATTCAGAAGGTGAATATCGCCACATGTTTGACGAGGCCCGGCATAAAATGCTGAAAATCCTGGATGATGCCCTCCTCCTAACCCATATCAAAGTGGACGATCCCAGCAGCCAGGCCAGCGAAATCCTCCTGCAGGAATGTATAGTTGGCGCAGTCAGAGAGGCATCGGTATTTGCCGGCTTGCGCAACGTCCAATTGATCTACCCCGAAAGCTCGTCGATCCGGATATTCATCAATGGCTTGCTCTTCACCAAGGCGCTGGCGGCCCTGCTGGAAACTGCGGTTAAATTCACCTTGCCCGGAGAAAACGTGACGCTCACCTGCGAGGATTCCGGTTCCCTGGTACTGGTGCATATTGAAGGGACCGGACGTACCATCCCCCAGGAATACCTCCGCAACTTCTTCACCGCTTTTTCGGTCACCGATCCGATCACCCCCGGGGGGGATCTGGGTTTGGAACCCGCGGTGGCCGAGAAACTGATCCGTCTGTTCGGGGGGGTGATCTCCGTGCGGAATCAGGACCCGCCCGGAGTGATCTTCGAGGTCGGATTCCGCCAGCATACCGCCCCGGCGTGACCGTTGGCAGGCACACCTCCCCTGCTCCGCTGGCGCCCCACCGGAAATCGCTGAGCGTCACTTTCCAGGGGTTGTCCCTGGCTCCTCGTCAACCACGCTCCGCAAGGCGGCAAAAAAGGATTTCGCGGTATCCTGCTGAACCGGCTTCTTCTCTTTATCGTCGTTCCACTCCACCAAATCCTTAGGCACTTCCTTGAGGAAAGAGGAAGGGTGGCACTGGATCGTTTCATTATATTTGCGGCGTCCCAGGCAGTAGCTCAAGCGCAGGGTTTCCTTCGCCCGGGTGATGGCCACGTAAAACAAGCGCCGTTCCTCATCCAAAGTGTTTTCCTCCTTGGAGCGGGAGTGGGGCAATAGCCCCTCTTCCAAACCCACCACGTGGACATGCGGAAACTCCAAACCTTTGCAGCTATGAATGGTGATCAAAATGACTGATTTATCCTGCAATTCCTTATCTTCCAGGCGATCTGCATCCAGGGTGATGTCTTCCAGGAATTCGTGCAGCTGTTCCATGGGCTTGGCGGACGGCGCCGTATTGTTCAAGGTTATCAGCAGTTCCTTGAGGTTGCGGATCCGGCTGTCGGCGGTTTCCACATCCTTCTCTGTGCGCCGGATTTCCTCGATGTATCCAATCTCGGCGAAGAACCGCTCGAACCAGGTATTTAGCGGAATCGGCTGCTCTGCCAGCAAAGGCTTCTGCGATTCTTCCAACAGGCTCACAAAGGTCTGGATACTGTTGCGGGTTTTGGTGGAGAATCCGGCCTGCACCTCGGGGTTTTGCATGGCCTTGAATACCGAGCAATGCCGCTCCTGGCTTTCGCCCAGCAAACGCTCCATGGTCACGTCGCTCAACCCCCGGGCCGGGATGTTGGCGATCCGCAGCAGGCTGTTGTCATCGTGCGGATTCATCAAGGTTTTGAAATAGGCCAGGGTATCCTTGATTTCGCGCCGGTCAAAATAACTTTGCCCGCCCACCAATTGGTATCGCACCCGGGCCTTTCGCAAAGCCGTTTCCAGCGGTCGCGCCTGGAGATTGGTGCGGAACAGAATGGCTTGATGCGCCCAGGGAACGGCGCGGGCAAGGCGGTCAAATTCGATGGCTTCGACCACGGCGGTGGCCTCTTTTTCATCGGTCTCAAAAACCTGCGCCTGGATTTTGCGCCCCGGCCCGTTGCGGGACCAGAGCTGTTTTTCGCGCCGGCGCGGGTTGTTTTTGATCACCGCATTGGCGGCCTGGAGAATGTGGGTGGTGGAACGGTAATTCTGCTCCAGCTTCACCACCTTGACCTCCGGGAAATGGCTCTCCAAGTTCAGCAAATTGGCAATTTCCGCCCCCCGCCAGCCATAGATGCTTTGGTCGTCATCCCCCACCACGCATAAATTCCGGTGTTTTTCCGTGAGCAGTTTGACCAGCCGGAACTGGGTGGCGTTGGTGTCCTGATATTCATCCACCATCACATATTGGTAGTGCGCCCGGCAGGTCTCCAAAACATCCGGGCATTCCTCAAGGAGCTTCAAGGTCAGCAGCAGGAGGTCATCAAAATCCACGGCATTGCAGGCCCGCAGCGCAGATTCGTACCGGGGCCGGATATGCTGCGCCATGGCCACCAGGTCCGGATTCAAATAACTCCGTAGGTTGTTCTCCTTCAGACGGCTTAATACGCCCAGCACGCCCTGGGGATCGGGCTTGGCATCGCGCATGGAAATCTGGCTGAGCAGCCGTTTGACCAGGCCCAGCTGCTCGGAATCACTGTAGATCACAAAATTCCGCTTGTAGCCGAGGCGGTCGATGAATTGCCGCAGGATCCGGACCCCCAGCGAGTGGAAGGTGGAGATGGTCAGCCATTCAGCTTTTTTATCCCCCTTATTCCGGAGGGCTTTGGGAACCAACTGCGCCACGCGCTCCTTCATCTCCCGCGCGGCTTTGTTGGTAAAGGTCACCCCGAGGATATGGTGGGGCTTGATGCCGCGGTGCATCATATGCGCCATACGGAAGGTGATCACCCGCGTCTTGCCGGTTCCCGCACCCGCCAAAATCAATACGGGGCCGTGAATGGTTTGCACGGCTTCGCGCTGCTGCGGGTTCAGTGAATTAAGATCCACCATGAGGCGGGCAAGTGTAGGAATTGCCAGCCACCTGGCAAGGAGAACCCACCGTCGGTCCGCGGCGGGGATCGCCGCGGGCGCGAGTTGAGGCTCGCAGCCCGCCCCCCGGCTCGTTTTAACTCGCTACGGAGCCCGGAATCAGTTGACCAAAAACCAGAGCCTTTTGGCACAACAATCCCCCGTCTCGGGTAACAGTTACTTTTGCCACGCGGTGCTTGGGCAACCGCCTGGCAAAATCCTGGCCGGGAATCCGACCTTCGCCATCGGCCCGGATGGGTACCCCATAATTCATGATTTCTTTTATGCCAGCTCAAGGTTACTTTCACTGCCAATTATGGGATTGAATTATGCGAATGTCCTGGCCAAGGCCGTGCAGGCCGCCCGGGATGCGGGTGATATGTTGCGGCGGGAACTGCATCGACCGGGTGGGCCGAGGGGCGAATCCGGCCACGCCCCGGTGGATGCGGAGGTGGAGGCGATGATCCGGGCCCGGCTCAGCGCCGCCTATCCTGGCTGGGGTTTGGTGGGCGAGGAATTGGGCGGGCAAAACACCTCGCCCAAGGATCTCCAGCGCCATGTCTGGCTCATTGATCCCAATGACGGAACCTGGGGATTCGTCAAGGGCCACCGGGGTTCTTCCGTGTCCATCGCCTTGATGCGCGGCCCCCAACCGGTGCTGGGAGTGGTTTATGCCTTCGCCTTTCCGGATGACGAGGGCGACCTCTTTGCCTGGGCGGAAGGCTGCGGAGTTCCGCAACGCAACGGCCAGCCGCTGGCACGCCAATCCTGGGCCACAAAATGGGAACCGCAGCACACCGTGTTGCTGCATCACGGCTCGGAAAACGTGACCCAAGCTTATGCGGGTCTGGTGGCTCCCGCCCGCATCCGCCGCCAGGTAAGCATCGCTTATCGCCTTGCTTTGGCGGCGGCCGGAGAGGCTGAGCTGGCCGCCTCGCTCCAAGGCCCCGTGGCCTGGGATGTAGCCGCGGGGCACGCCCTCTTGCGCGGAGTCGGCGGCGAGGTTTTCAATTCCAACGGCGAAGTCCTCCAATATGATGAAGGGAATTGGCTGAGATCCGCCAATGTCTTCGGCGGATCGCCCCTGCTGGCACCCGCCATGGCCCGCCTGAATTGGGCCAATGCGGCCGCCACCGCCCCGGCCGAGCCTGGCACACCCCTGACGCTCTGCGGCCCCCGTCCAGGCCACTTGGCGGCCGATTCACAAGTCCTGCGGCGGGCCCAAGGCTGCTGGCTGGGGCAATTGGCGGGCGACAGCCTGGGCGCGCTCGTGGAATTCAAAAGCAGTCACGAAATCCAAAACGCCTACCCTGGAGGTTTGCGGGTTTTGGAGGATGGCGGGGTTTGGGGACTGCTCGCAGGCCAGCCGACGGACGATAGCGAACTGGCCCTGATGCTCGCACGCTCCCTGGTGGATAAAGGGAAATATGATCCGGAGGCGGCCGCCGCCGCTTACGCCTGGTGGCTGGAAACCAAACCATTCGACGTGGGCACCACCACCCGCCAGGCGCTTTCAGCCGGGGCGCAAGCCTTGCACAATCGGCGTCCGGTGGCGGAAGCGTGCCGCTGCGCCGCCAATCCGGCCAGCCAGGCCAACGGCGCCTTGATGCGCATCGCCCCGCTGGGAATTTTCGGGCATCGCCTGCCGGTTGGGGAGGTCGCTGAACTCGCCCGGGCCGATGCCCGTTTGACGCATCCCCACCCCGTCTGCCAGGATGCCAATGCGGTGTTCGTAGTGGCCCTGGCCCAAGCCATCGCCACCGGCGCTCCGCCCGGGGAAATCCACGCTTTTTCCTGCCGCTGGGCCCGGGAGAACCGATGCCAGGCCGCCGTGATCCAAGCCTTGGACGAGGCCCTCACAACGCTGCCCACAGGCATGGACGGTCACCAGCAGGGCTGGGTGCTCCTGGCTTTGCAGAACGCCTTCTACCAGGCCAGCCATGCGAATTCGGTCGTTTCCGGCCTGGCGAATACCATTGCCCAAGGCGGCGATACCGATACCAATGCCTGCATCGCGGGCGCTCTGCTCGGCGCTCTGCACGGCCGTTCCTCCATCCCGCCGCAATGGCTGGACCGGATCTTGTGCTGCCGGCCCCTGGAAGGCTTGCCCCGCGTCCGGAAACCCCGCCCCAAACCATTTTGGCCGGTTGATGCCTTGCTTCTCTCCGAACGACTGCTGGCGGGTAATGGTTAAATTTTCAGCCTCATTTCGCCGCCGGTTTTCTGGCGATTCGGCTGGACCAGGGACTCCTGAAATGGCGTATTGGGGCCATGCACGAAATATCCCACAACGCACCGGGCTACCTCAGCGGTTATGAACCCGGCACCCAGGAGTTAACGGAGGCTGGCATCCTGCGGGATAAAGCCCCGGTTACTGCCGCGGAAAATGCCACCTATGCCGGCGTCCGCCGTCTTCTTTGGCTGGCGACAATGGTGGCAGCAGCAGCGGGCCGGCCGCGCCGTGCGGGCATCCCGCCTTTAGGTGGAAATGCAATCCTTCGTTGTGAACCCCATCCATGGGTGCTCCTCTTAGCCACCCTCGCGGTGCTATCCGCCAGCGCCCCGGCGGCCTCGCTTACGCGCTGCGAAATCGCCGCCAAAAACATTTCCCTGACGCTCAGCCTGGAAGGAGGCTGCCGCATCGCCGCGCTCACGGTTGGCAATCGCCAACTCCTCGACGCCCGGGATGGCGCCGCCACCGGCTTCGCGCTGGAAGGCTCGCCACAGCAATCCCGTCTGACGCTTCAGGGAACGCCCCAAATCTCGCAACAAGATGGCACCACGACCGTTACGGGCATCCTTTACTCCCATCCCCAGGCTGCCATACGTGAAAGCTGGCATTTCACTGCCCGTGAGGAAACGATCACCTGGACGATCGAGCGCGACGTCTCCTCCGCCCTGACGCTGGCTGAACTGAATTCGCCGCGCCTGGTGCTGCGCGATCCCGGGGTGTTCGACGCCGCCCTGCTCGATAACGGCGGCAGTGCCTGGTTCCGGATGCTCGATACCACTCCCTCGGCGCTGGGGCAAAATGCCGCCCAAGCCACCTATTGGAAACGCGGTGAACCGTGGTGCCTCACCATCGCGGCCGATTCGCCCGGCGGCCACGTCGCCTCCCGCTTCGCCCGCGAGGCTGATGGCCGCATATCCCAGACCATTTACGCCGCCCCCGCGCCGCCGGTTTTCAAACACCTCCCCGGGATAAACTTGACGCGCTTCATCCGCCAGCGCACCGACGTCTTCGCGCCAGCGGCACTCCCCGCCGGCCGCCAGGTCGTTACCATCCGGTTCAGCGCCCGCCAGGCGGAGGCTCTTTATGGGCGAGGCCGCTTCAGCTTCATTTCGCCCGAGACCCTCACGACCATCGGCAATACCATCGCGCGCGTGGGCGTCATCGACCGCCACCTCATGGGCGGCAACAACTATCACACCGGTTTCGTCTGCCTCCACGAGCAATACATCGCCGACCTGGGCCTCTTTATCGATGATCCCGAATATTTCGAGGCATACCGCCTGGCCTTGGATTATTTCCGCGACCATGCCCTCCAGCCCGGCGGCCGCGTCAAACCGCGTTTCGATTATGGCCCTGGAGACCACGTCCCCGGCACCTTCGACAAGAACGGTTTTTACGAGTGCCAGTGGGGATTCCTGCTCGATTCCCAGCCCGATTTCGTGATCAACGTCTGTTCACTCTTCGCCATCAATGGCGACCGCCACTGGCTGGCCACCCATAAGGCCGGCTGCGAGAAAGCGCTGGATTACCTCCTCGCCCGCGACACCGACGCCGATGGCCTGGTGGAGATGCGCAACGCCTCGCTCACCGAGCAGCAAAGCAGCGACTGGATCGACATTGTCTGGGCCAGCCACGAAAACGCCTTGGTGAACGCCGAGCTATATCATGCCTTGCGCCTTTGGGGTCACTGTGAGCACCTCCTTGGCGATGCCGGCCGGGCCGCGTCCTACGCCACCCGCGCCGCTCAGCTCAAAGCCCGTTTCAACCAGGATACCCGGCAGGGAGGTTTCTGGGCACCGGCTAAAAAATGCTATAGCTATTGGCGCGAAAAGGACGGCTCCATCCACGGCAGCAACACGGTTATCCCCGTCAACTTCATGGCGATCGCCTATGGAATTTGCGATGATCCCGTGCGCATCGCCGCCATTCTGGATCAAATCGAAAACCAGACGGCCGCTGAAAAACTCTTCTTCTGGCCGCTCTGCCTTACCTCGTTTGCATACGATGAAGTCTGCCACCGCGGGACGGCAATGTGGCCGTTCCCCGGCTACGAGAACGGCGATCTTTTCCTTTCCTGGGGCGGCCTTGGGGTCGAGGCCTATGCCCGCTACAAACCCGATCTGGCGCTGAAATACGTCCGCCAGGTTCTCGGCCAATACGAGCAGGACGGACTCGCCTTTCAGCGTTATCTGCGTGTAAATCAGCAGGGCGCCGGGGACGATATTCTCTCCGGAAACGCCCTGATCTTCACCGGCCTCTACCGCGCCATCTTTGGCATCCAGCCGAAATATAACCGTCTCTACCTCGACCCGCATGTCACCCCGGAGGTGGAAGGAAGCGAAGTCCGCTACCGCTTGCGCGGCCGCGAGTTCCGGATTTCATACGGCAAGGATGGGACCACGGTGACGGTGGGCAACGCGTCGGTGGCCTCAAGCTCCGATTTCGGAGTCTGGGTCGATGATGACGGTGCGATCCGGGTTTTCCTTCACGACTCCGAGACCCCAACCCTGGTCCAGCGCCCCGCGACGCGGGGCGCGGCGCTGAGCGTGAAAATCGATGCCACGGGGGCGCATGTAATCAACCAGTAGCATGGGCTTGGGTATGCAAAATGGCTGATGCGGGTCGTCCGCCCCAGGGGTGAATCCGGTTCGGATACCTGAACCATCCGGACCAGGTAGTTTTCATTCGAGCGCGTCAACTGGCGTGAAATTGGAATTAATCCCGCAGCGGTTGGACCGGATTTCACGCTGCCAACCGATGGACGGTTTGCCGCACGCCCAAAACTCCGTCCCAAACCGCCACTGATCCATGCGTTGTTCCATTTCTGAATGGTGGCTGGGGGGCCGGCTCTGGGTATCATTTCGCGACCGGTTTCCTTGCGATTCGGCTGGACCAAGGGCGCCTGAAATGGCGTATTGGAGCCATGCATGAAGTATCGCATAACACGCAGTTCCGGGTGGTGGGCGGAGTGCCGCTGTGTGGAACCATTGTCCCGCAAGGCAACAAGAACGAAGCCTTGCCTTTGCTGGCGGCCTGCTGCCTCACGGATGAGGCCGTGATTTTGGAGAATGTTCCGGCCATTGAGGATGTCCTGGTCATGGAAACCATCCTGGGTGACTTGGGAGTGGAGATATCCCGGGATCCGGATTGTGAAACCACCGTCACCATCCAGGCCCGGAACGATCCAAAGCCGCATCTTCCAGAAGAAACCTCGGCCCGCCTGCGCGGTTCAGTGACGCTCGCCGGACCTTTGCTGGCACGGCGCAAGCGCGTCATCCTGCCCCGGCCGGGCGGAGACCGCATCGGGCGGCGGCGGCTGGATACCCACCTGCTGGCTTTGAATGCCTTGGGCGCCGAAATCGAGACCACCCCCAGCGGCTATGATATTCGCGCGCAGGAGTTGACGGGAGCCGATATACTGCTGGACGAAGCCTCGGTCACAGCCACCGAAAACGCCGTTTGTGCCGCCGCCCTCGCGCGCGGGGAAACCATCCTGCGGAACGCGGCCAGCGAGCCCCATGTGCAGGGGCTGTGCCATTTGCTGAATCAAATGGGCGCGCGCATCGAGGGCATCGGTTCCAACCTGCTGCGCATCCAGGGCGTGGAAAAGCTGCACGGAACACGATACCGCATCGGCCCGGATTATCTGGAAATCGGCAGCTTCATCTCCCTGGCGGCGGTCACCGGTGGGGAAATCGTAGTCCAAGGTGTGAACTGGGAGGATTTGCGGATGATCCGGCTGGTTTTCAGCCGCTTGGGAATCGCCTTGGAACAAAACGGCGGTGACCTGAAAATCCCCAAAGGCCAAACCTTGGATATTGTGAATGACTCGGGTGGCGCCGTGCCTAAAATTGACGATGCTCCCTGGCCAGGCTTCCCCGCCGATTTGACTTCCACCGCCTTGGTGACCGCCACCCAATGCCACGGCACCATTTTAATCCATGAAAAACTCTATGAGTCGCGCCTGTTTTTCACCGATAGCCTGATCAGCATGGGGGCCCGGATCATTTTGTGCGATCCCCATCGGGCGGTGGTCATGGGGCCGGACCGATTGCGGGGAGCCCGCCTGGCCAGCCCGGATATTCGGGCGGGCATGGCCATGCTCATTGCCGCGCTCTGCGCCGAAGGCCCCTCCGTGATTCAAAATGTCATTCAAATCTTTCGGGGGTTTTCAGACATTGACCACCGGCTCCAGCAGTTGGGAGCGCGGATCGAGAGGATTTGATCCGCCCGTCGAAGGCTGAGCGATGAGCCGGCAGAAAAACCTTTTACCCGCCGCCGCACCGCCAAACCGTTTCGACTTTTTCTTGCGCTGCCGGGCGACATGCCTCAGTTTTTGATTCAATGAAAAATGCAAAACCCATTTGGACGGCCGAGGCTCTGCTGGAATTGGGCCGCGGGTACCAAGCCGCGGCGGTTTTCGGCGCCGCGGCGGATTTGAATATTTTCCATCTGGTCAGCCAGCGTGCGCACACGGCCATTGAAATTTCGAGAAAGCTGCAAAGCAAGCTTCGCGGAGTGGAGATCCTGCTCGATGCCTTGGCAGCTCTCGGCCTGCTGGTAAAAAAAAGCGGTCGCTACTCGCTGGCTTCGGGTCTGGCTGACTATCTGACCGACAAGGGCAGCCAAAGCGTCCTGGGCATGGCCCGCCACCAGGCCAATTGCCTGCGCAACTGGTCCCAATTGGCGATGGTGGTGAAAACCGGCCAGCCAGTGCCTAAATTGCCCAGCGTGCGGGGGATCAAAGGCGACCAGGAATCCTTTATCACCGCCATGCATAATATTTCGGTAATCCAGGCCGATGAAGTCATTCGAGCCATCCAACCGCTCCGCTTCGAGCACCTGCTGGATATCGGAGGCGCTTCCGGCACCTGGAGCATGGCCTTCTTAAAAACATGCCCCACCGGTCTGGCCACGCTTTTCGACTTGCCGCACGTGATTCCCATGGCCCGGAAACAACTGACCGCCTCGAAAATGCAAAAGCGAGTCAAGCTCGTGGCGGGGGATTTCATGTGCGACACACTGCCCCAGGGAGCCGACTTGGCTTGGGTAAGCGCCATCGTCCACCAGAACAGCCGGGCGCAAAACCGGTCCCTTTTTGCGAATGTCTACCAGGCGCTGGTTTCTGGCGGTCGCATCGCCATCCGCGACATCATCATGGAGGAAGACCATACATCCCCTCCTGCCGGGGCGCTGTTTGCCATTAATATGCTGGTGGCCACCCCGGGTGGCGGGACGTTCACCTTTGGCGAATTGAAAGAAGACCTGGCCAAGGCTGGCTTTATCCAAGCCCGGGTGGCCCGTTCAGATATGGCGATGAACGGGATTGTGGTGGCCACCAAGCCGTGACCCCCCGCCCGATCAATAATATTCCTGCAGAGTTTTGACCGCGTAACCCCGTTTTTTCAAGGCGGCGATGCCCAGAGCTGCGGCCCGGGCTCCGCCCAAGGTGGTCATGATGGGCGTTCCGGTATACACTGCCGTAGTGCGGATCTTCACTTCGTCGGCGCGGGGCATCTGGCCGGATGGGGTATTGATGACCAGCTGGATTTCGCGGTTTTTCAGCAGATCGATCGTGTGGGGACGCCCCTCGCTCAGCTTGAATATCCGCTGCACCTTCAGCCCGGCCTGTTCCAGGATGGTAGCGGTACCCCCGGTGGAAATGAGTTCAAACCCCAGGTTGGTGAATTGCCGCGCAATGTCGGCCACGTATTTCTTGTCCGCATCGCTGACACTGATAAAAACCTTGCCGCTGAGCGGCAAGGGGCCGCCGGCAGCCATTTGGGACTTGGCATAGGCGATTCCCAGATCCGCATCCAAACCCATGACCTCGCCAGTGGAGCGCATCTCGGGCGCCAGCAAAATATCCTGCCCGTGGAACCGGTTGAACGGGAACACCGATTCCTTGACCGCCCAATAGGCGGGGCGATGCTCTTGCGTTAATCCCAGTTCGGTCAATGGTTTGCCAGCCATGACTTTAGCCGCCAATTTGGCCAGGGGTAGGCCGATGGCTTTGCTGACAAAAGGAACCGTGCGGGACGCGCGGGGATTGACTTCCAGCACATACACAACCCCATCTTTGACAGCATACTGGACATTCATCAGCCCGGCCACCCGCAACTCGCGGGCCATGGCATGGGTGTAATCCCGCATGGTTTGGACCACTTCTGGAGCCAGGGTATGAGGTGGCAGGACCATTGCCGCATCCCCGGAATGCACCCCGGCGTACTCGATATGTTCCAAGTATCCCCCCACCACCACCGTTCCTTGCTGCGTGCCGGGAAATAGCCCCACATCAGCAATGCAATCGACATCCACCTCGGTGGCGTCTTCCAGGAATTTGTCGATCAGGACCGGCCGCTCCGGGGAAGCCTCCACTGCGAACCGCATGTAATGGATCAATTCCTGGTCGGAAAAAACTATTTGCATGGCGCGGCCACCCAGGACAAAGGAGGGGCGCATCAGCACGGGATACCCCAGCTTGTGCGCTGCTTCCAGAGCTTCCACTTCGTTCGTGGCAGTGCCGTTGGGCGGTTGCGGGATATTGAGACGATTCAGCATGGCAGCGAACAGCTTGCGGTCCTCTGCCACTTCAATGCTCTGCGGGGTGGTGCCGATGATGTTCACTCCATTACGCTGCAGGCCCAGAGCCAGGTTCAATGGCGTTTGCCCGCCAAACTGGGCGATGGCACCCCAGCACTGCTCCCGCTCGTAAATATGCAGCACATCCTCCAGCGTCAGCGGTTCAAAGAAAAGCTTGTCGCTCGTGTCATAATCGGTGGACACCGTTTCCGGATTGGAATTGACCATGATGGTTTCAAACCCCTCCTCCTTCAACGCGAAGGCGGCATGCACACAGCAATAGTCGAATTCTATTCCCTGTCCGATGCGGTTGGGGCCGCCCCCCAGGATCATGACTTTCCGTTTGGCCGTTTTCTTTACCTCGTCGTCGCCCCGATCATAGGTGGAATAAAAATAAGGCGTGTAAGCTTCAAACTCTGCCGCACAGGTATCCACCAAGCGGTAGCTGGGCACCAGGCTCTCCTGTTTCCGCCGGGCGCGGACGGCATCCTCGTTTTGACCGGTCAGGTGGGCAATTTGCCGGTCCGAAAATCCCATTTCTTTGGCTTTTTTTAACAGTTCAGAATTCATGATCAAAGGGGCGCACAACTCGCCATTGCAACCGGCCAGAGTAAAGCCTAAGTGGGTGCCGGGTGGCAAGTTCGATCTGAGCCGCGGCCCATCCGGTACCCGGCTCGAAATGCAACCAGCCTTGCCGGCGGAATCGCGCAAGCAAGGCTGGTAAAATGGGCTGGCAACCGCCAGCAGGGCTCAGGAAAAAGCGTCCGGCAACCGCACAAACTTGAGCCAGCGGGGCATTTTTTCTGACTCCCACAACCGTGGCAGATATTGGCGGAACCTGGTCAGTGAGGTCAATTTGTCGTTGACCAGCAATTCAGCCGGGAAGGGCCGACTGTTGTAGTTGGAAGCCATGCAAAAGCCGTAGGCTCCGGCACTCATGATGGCCAGACAGTCGCCCTCCTGGACTTTGGTCAGCGGCCTTGACTTGCAAAAACAATCCCCGGACTCGCATACCGGTCCCACCACATCGGTGGCAATTTCCGGCCCGGATTTGCGGGTAGTAGGCACGATTTGGTGATAGGCATCGTATAGGGCGGGCCGGATCAGATCATTCATGGCGGCGTCCACAATGGCGAAATTCTTCTCGCCCACCTGCTTTACATACTCCACGCGGGTCACTAAAATCCCCGCATTGCCTACAATAAAACGGCCGGGCTCGATCAAAAGGCGCAAGCCCAGTGGCTTCAAAATCGGCAGCAAGGTGGAGGCGTATGACGCCGGCGTCAGAACTTTGGCTGCGGCCGGAGTTTCCCACCAGCTTGCAGCCCCACTTTCAAGGGCTTGCTGGTAAACGATGCCCATGCCACCCCCGATGCTGAAAAACTCCAGTCCGTAAAGAGCGGCCAGTTTTTTGGCCAAGGGAGCCACCTTGGCGACCGCCTGTTGAAATGGCTTCACCTCGGTGAGCTGGGATCCGATGTGCATCTGCAGCCCGCGCAGCTTGATGTTTTTTAATTTTTTCGCGCGGGCGTATAGACCCTCGATATCCTCGAATGGGATCCCAAACTTGTTGGCATAGGTGCCGGTAGTGATTTTGGCGTGAGTTGAGGCATCAACGTTGGGATTGACGCGAAAAGCGATTGGCGCTTGCACCTTGCGCGCAGCGGCTAGTTTGTTAATGCGAACCAATTCGGGTTCACTCTCAACGTTGAAGGCATAGATCCCGGATTGCAGGGCGAAATCGATTTCCGACTCGCTTTTGCCCACCCCCGCAAAAACGCAGGTTCGGGAGTCTCCTCCGGCAGCGATCACCCGCCTCAATTCGCCCTCGCTTACGATATCGAAACCGCTGCCAAGATTGGCCAGGATCCGGATGATCCCGGCATTGGAGTTGGCCTTGACAGCGTAGCAAACCATATGCGGCAAAGGTTCCAAAACCTTGTCCAAGGTTAAAAAATGATTTGCGATCGTACTTTGAGAATAAACGTAGAGCGGCGTGCCATGTTGTTTGGCCAGGCTTTCGACCGATACGTTCTCGCAATACAGCTTGTTATTGATATACCTGAATTCGTGCATGCAGAAAAAATTTGACCCGCCTATCGCTATGCGTACTAAATCAACTTCGCCAGGCAGAGTGCGTCTGTGGGAACTGCTATTTGGACGGCTTGGAGCCGCTGATTAATTCCATGATTTGGGCGCGTTCCTGGTGATACTCCTTCGGGGAAATCTGGTCTGCCCGATATTTCTCAAGCAGTTCATCCAAACGTTTTTGTTGGGGCGTTCGGTTGTCGGTCTCCGGGGTTGCTGGCTTGGCTTTGACGGCGGATTTTTTCACCTTAGCCGGTTTTGCAGTATCAGTGGAAACGGGCACGGGTTTCGCGGCGGCATCACTTACTGGTTGGGCGCCGACGCTCTTGCCCTCCGTCTTTGCCCGGGTGGCTTTGGCCGCAGCCTT
>CAIMWS010000230.1 GCA_903845125.1 uncultured Verrucomicrobiota bacterium | reverse complement strand
AGGCGGTTCGAAGAAAAATATTTCAGAGGTGGTGGGGCAAAATGGCCCAGAGGGCCGCCAGCAGGGCCGGAAACCGCTCAAATCTCAACCCGAAGAATTCCTAATTCGGAACCGCCGGCTGGGACCGCCCGTTTCACCGCGGTTTTCCCGTGGTATCTGAATTAGCTTGAATTTTGCTTCAAAATGGTCTCTAATTGGGCCTGGGTTACGTCCGGTTCAGGGGTAAGCAATCGCTGAAATCGCCAATTCCAAAATAATATGAAACTGCCGCGCTTTTGCAGGAGTTCAAAACCCAAATGTATTCGTTCGTTCGGCGGGTCCGGCGACGCGTTTTGGATTGCTTTTGCCAGTCTATGGCTGGCTGCTTCGCCCAGTATATGGGGGGCGCAATCGGGCGATTTCCTTTATTCCACCAACGGAATGGAAGTGACCATCACCGGTTATAACGGTCCGGGCGGGCGATTGGAAATTCCAGCCACCGTGGTAGGCTTGCCCGTCACCATGGTGGGCGCCACATCCTTCTATGGCCAATCCAGCTTGACGAGTGTCACCATTCCCAGCGGTGTGATTGCCATTGGCCAGGCCGCCTTTTCCGAATGCACCGGGCTGACCGTGGCGACCCTGCCGGCCAGTGTGACGGTGATTGGGAAAGCCGCTTTTGTGGCCTGCACCAACCTGGTGGCTGTCTACTTCCAAGGCGATGCGCCTCAGAACGGCGGCCCCAGCTTGTTTGCCAATGCCAGTCAGGCGACCATTTATTGCCGGCCTGGGACCACTGGTTGGGGTTACGAGTTCGGCGGGCGGCCCGTGGTGGTTGATAAGGCTGGCCAGGCGGCGGGCTTGGTGCTGATGAATCCGGTGCTCGAAACCACCGGTTGGCGGATCACCTTCAGCACGGCCGCCCGCCAGTCTTACCGGGTGGATTTTGCCGATGCCTTGAATCGATGGCAGCCGTTGCAGGCTGGAATCCAGGGGGACGGCCGGAATATGTCGGTGATGGATAAAACCCTTCAGCCAGGGCGCTTTTACCGGGTCGCCACCACCGCCAGCAATCCACCGCCGGTGCGGATTGGCTGGGTCGCCCCCGGTAGTTTCAACTTGGGCAGCCCCCAGTCCGAAAAAGACCGGGACAGCGATGAAGGCCCCGGGACCACGGCTGTCCTTACGAAAGGCTTTTGGATAGGCGTTCATGAAGTGACCCAGGCACAATACCTTTCCTTGGTGGGCCATAATCCTTCCCATTTCACGGGTGACCTGGCGCGCCCGGTGGAACAGGTTGGCTGGGCTGAGGCCACCAATTATTGCGCCCTATTGACCGAGCGCGAACGGAGTGCCGGGCGCCTGCCTGCCGGGTACCTTTATCGGTTGCCGACGGAAGCCGAATGGGAACGCGCCTGCCGTGCCGGAACCGTCACCCGGTTTGATTTCCGGGACGATCTGGATTATTCCCTGCTGCCCGATCACGCTTGGTTCGATGCCAGCAGCCGCAACCAGACCCACCCGGTGGGACTCAAAATCCCCAATCAATGGGGCTTGTTCGACATGCACGGCAATGTGTGGGAGTGGTGCCAGGATTGGTATGGTCCCTATCCGGGTGGCTCGGTGGTGGATGGTTCGGGGCCGCTGGCCGGTGTTTACCGGGTGATCCGTGGGGGTAGTTGGTTCAGCTATGGTTCATCTTGCCGGTCTGCCAATCGCAACGGCAGCCACCCGGAGACTCGCTCCAGCCTGATTGGTTTCCGGCCCGTCCTGGCCCCGCCCTTGCCGGATTAGTTTCTCGCTGGCTTGGGGTGGCTTGCGTGCCAGCGGCGGGTGATCGCGAAGCTGGCCAAAATGAGTGAAACGCCAACTGCAATTTCCTTTGGCTCCGGAACGGCAGACATCTGCCAGCCTATATCTTGCAGCCCGGCAAAATCCAGGTCGGTGAAATTTTTCCTGACCTCGGTTGCGATGCTGGGCGACATGGACGCTTCCTGAAGGGTCCTGGAGCAGGTTTTTGCGGATTGAGCCCGCGAAAAAGCCACACGAATCGTAAGTGGATTCGAAAGCGACTGAAAGGGCGGCTGAAGATAAAACCGGTCCCCTCTATAATGTCATCGCAATGGCCAGCCAAAGCGCTCTTTTTATACCATAAACTGCGATCCGTGATCGTCCGCCAAGATCCGTCCCCGTTACTTTTGCCGCCTGGCCAGCCAACCCAAGTCCTTTGTGAATCCGGGTATGCTTGCGTGGCCAAGGAGTCCTGGTGGATTAAAATCCTGCTGGTCTAAAGGAATTATTCTGCGTAATTTCCCCCCGGTATGTTTGTCAGAATGCTGGCTTCCTTCGGAATGGCAGTCGCGCTCTTCCTCCTGGGCGGGTGCGGCAGCGTGCCTGGTTTCCGGCCGAAGATCACCGTTCATCCGCCCCAGGATGGGACGGTATCCCAAACCAATAATATCCAGGCGCCGGCGGTGATTTATGTAACCGATTTTCACCTGGCCCCGGAAACCATCCAGCTGGCCCGCACGACTGCCGAACGCATTGGGCTTGGGGGGGGCGTGGTCTCGCGGGTTCGGAAAAATATAAATGAAAAATTCAACACACCCCAGGCGGAAAAGGCCAGGAAACTGTCCACTGTCTTAAGGAAGCAAATCGTAAGCAAATTGAAAAAAGCCGGGTTCCGTACCGAATATTACCCGGGTTTATCCGGTTTGCACGAGCGGGCTTTGCCGGCCAGTCCAGACCTGCCTCAAGCTGGGTGGCTGGTCGATGGCTGGTTTGAGCGGTTATTGGAAAACAATCGGACTGAGGAAGCTGCCATCGGATTTGGGATGGGGGCTGGCAAAGTGGAAATTGAAGTGGTGGTGGCCGATTTGGCGGCCAATCCGCATGAGCCATTCTTGCTGCTGGGATCCAAGAATGCCAAGAATTGGACTCCTGGAGGATTGGTGATGCTGGACCCTATCAGCATCGGCGCCCGATTTGTGCT
>CAIMWS010000229.1 GCA_903845125.1 uncultured Verrucomicrobiota bacterium | reverse complement strand
TTCAAGACGTTGTCGCGCAATCCGGTAATCACGGATCTTTACGATGAGACTGAGGACTGGCAGCCGGCGCATATTCTACTGGCCGACCAGGCGGATCTTTTGTTGATCGCCCCCGCCTCGGCCAACACGCTTGCCAAACTGGCTAATGGATTGGCCGATAATGCTTTATGCTGCATCGCTTTGGCGATGAATCCAAAGGCCAGGATTTTGATTGCCCCAGCCATGAACGGCAAAATGTGGGCGCATCCCGCCACCCAGCAAAATGTGGCCACCCTGAAGAGTCGGGGAGTGGAATTCATCGGTCCCGAAGCGGGCCTGCTGGCCTGCGGCTATGAGGGAGTGGGGCGCATGTGGGGAGTGGAAAAAATCGCCCACCGGGCATTGGAATTGCTGCAGGTAAGCTCAGAACCCGAATCAGGTTCAACCATATGAGTTTTTCGAACTGGAAAGTACTGCAAAAAATAACGGCTCTGCTGGCCTCCACGCCGCCCGAACCAGAGCACTTGGAGTCGCGCATACGCAATATGGAGCGTAATATTGTGATTCCGGTCAAATTGGTGGTGCTTTCCCTGTTATTTTATTACCTTTTTTTCTCAAAATGGTTCGATACCGTCATGAGCGCACGGGAGGTGGTGCTGGAGGTGCTTCAGCGGTTTTATTTAGTGGCTTTGTTGTTGAATGTGGCCGCTGCCATCATGATCATTGGCATGGCCCAAGTGCCCTTGCGCCTGGTGGAATTGGTGGTGTTTGCCATCGCTCTCATCGACAGCCTGTTGGTGGGTGGCTTGACCGTGATTTCCGGTGGATTTGATAGCATGCTCTACTGGGTCTTTCTGGCTTTGATCGTGCGCAATGCGGTCAGCATCCCGGCGGCGCCCATGCAAATCCTGGTCAATTTTTTGACGAGCCTGGTTTACCTCGTAGCCGGCTTGTTGGAGGTTGCCATCAATCAGTTTGAGCCTGAGCCGGGGGCCATGGAAGCCACTGCCGAGCCGTTCGTGTTAAGGTTGGTTTTGCTGCTGGTGATGACTTTATGCTGTTACGCCGTGCAAGTGCTTTTGGAGCGCCAAAGGCGTGCGGAGGAGGAAGCCCGCGAATTTGCGCTGCGGCAGGAACAATTGCGGGTTACCAGCCGCCTGGCAGCGGAAATAGCGCATCAATTGAAGAATCCGCTCAGCATCATTAACAACGCCGCCTTTAACTTGCAGCGTAATGTGAAGGAAGGCAAAGCCACGATCACGCAGCAGATCAGGATTATCCGGGAGGAGGTGGACCGCTCGGACCGGATCATCACGGACATGATGGGATACGCGCGCATGGTGGATGGTAACTTGGAGCGATTACAAGCCCCGGAAATGCTGGACCTGGCCATCGAACAGGTTTTCCCTCCCGCGGCTCATTTTCCGGTTCAAGTCCACCGGGATTATGCGCTGGGGCTCCCGCCTTTGTTGATGCAGCGGAATCATTTGTCGGATATGCTGGTTAATTTGCTCCAAAATGCCCGGGAGGCAGAGCCTGGGAATGTGTGGATTGCGGCCCACAGCGGGGAAAATTATTCCGTCTTGATTACGATCACGGACGATGGCCCGGGTGTGCCTGCCGAACTGCGGGAGAAGGTCTTTGAGCCGTATTTTACCACCAAGGAGAAGGGATCTGGATTGGGGCTTGCCATCGTTAAACATAATGTGGAGATTTATGGTGGCTCAGTAAAAGTTGAGTCAGAACCCGGAAAGGGAGCGAAGTTTGTGTTGCAGTTGCCTGCCCGATCCTTGATCAAAATACGCCGATGAAAGCAAATTTGCCGCCCCTACTGATCGTCGATGACGAAAAAAACATGAGGCTTTCACTGGAAGCCGTCATGAGTGACGAGGGCTATACCGTCAAGGCGGTTGATGCCGCTGAAAAAGGCCTTGAACTGCTCGAAAAAGAGGAGTTTTTCATGGTGATCAGCGATGCCCGCCTGGGGGGGATGAGCGGGTACGAACTGCTGGAACAGGTGCGGACACGCTGGCCGCAATTGCCGATTCTCATCATCACGGCTTATGCGACCCCGCGCCTGGCCGTGGAGGCGATCCGTGCCGGGGCCATCGATTACCTGGCCAAACCTTTTGCTCCGGAGGAGTTGTTGCACGCCGTGGGTCGGTGCGCCGAGCGGCACCGATTGATCATGGAAAACGCTGCCTTGCGGGCGCGCACTGGGGAAGCCTACCAATTGGAACAGATTATCGGGCTTTCCCCAAAGATTTTGGATCTGAAGAAATTCATTCAAACGGTGGCCCCCACCGACGCCACGGTGTTGATCCTGGGGGAGAGCGGCACCGGAAAGGAATTGATTGCCGGTTCGCTCCACTCGCTGAGCCAGCGGTCCGCCTCCAGTTATGTCCGCATCAACTGCGCGGCAATTCCGGACACTTTGTTGGAAAGTGAATTGTTCGGTCATGAAAGGGGCGCGTTTACCGGAGCGCTCAAACAAAAACCGGGGCGGGTGGAGGAAGCCGATGGGGGCACGATCTTTTTGGATGAAATAGGCGATATGAGCCGCCCGTTGCAGGCCAAACTGCTGCGCTTCCTGGAGGATGGAACTTTCACCCGGGTGGGTGGCAATGACGAATTAAGGGTCAGCGTCCGCCTGATTGCCGCCACCAATCGGGATATCATCGAGGCGATCCGCCAGAATCACTTTCGGGAGGATCTCTTCCATCGCTTGAATGTGGTGCAATTCCGGCCGCCTCCGCTGCGTGAACGCCGGGACGATATCCCCCTGCTGGCGGAGCATTTTCTCAGGCAATTCACGCTGACCATGAACAAAACAGTGGAACGGTTATCCAAGAATGCCTTGTCGAAATTGATATCCCATCATTGGCCTGGAAATGTGCGCGAGCTGCGCAATGTGATCGAACGAGCGGTGATTTTGGAGACCAGCAAAGAGATTCACCCTGAAAGCCTGCCCGATTTTCAATTGGAATCCCGCCTCAATAAAACGGTGGCCGCCCACCTGCCGGTGGATCAGTCCCTGGACGAGTATCTGGCAAATTACGAAAAGGAAGTGATTTTAGGCAGCCTGGAACAAAACCACTACAGCTTGACGAAGACCTCCGAACAGCTAAAGATCAGCCGCCATGCTTTGCGCTATCGGATGCAGCGCTTGAGCATCGGCACGGAGAGCTCTTTTGACGACGAGGTGAATTTGGCAGGTGCCAAGGATAAAACTTAAAAGATTTAGTTTGCTGCGCATAATTGGGAAGGAATGCAATATAAATGGCAAATCTTGGGATCATTCACGAATTGACGCGACTGGCTGCACCCTTTAAGGAGGGAAGCCTGGGGATCGACCTTTTTCGCCGGCTCGCATCCGGGGCCGACTTCGAGTTGATTTCCGGCAACAAAAGCACGTTTTCAGGCAAGCCATCCGCCGCGCTCAGTGATCTATTGGTGGTGATTTCTGCCGTATCGATATTGACGCTGGCCCTGATTTTAGTTGTCTATTTGTGGTGGAAATCACGGCGTAATCGCCGCCGCCGCCATCACCACCGCCAGGATGCGCATCGGGTGGAAAAGAAAGTTGAAGCGCATCTGGCCGAGGACGATGAATTTGACGAGGAGGAGGAATCCGAAGAACAAGTCCCAGGGCGCCGGAAACGACGGCGGCGGCGGCGGCGGCGAGGCCATCGCCCTCGCAATCCGACTTTGGCGGAAACCGGCGGACTGCCACCGGTGCGCAGCACAGATGCTCCGCCGCCCCCGATTTAAGATATGGAAGTCAGTCAGGGGATTACCCGCCGGAGTGCTTCAAACCTGGCACTGGCTTTCATCTTGCTGCCGAAACCCAAGCGCCAGCAAATGTGTGCGCTTTACGCCTTTTGCCGGGAGGTGGACGATGTCGCGGACGAGGATTCCACTCCGGTGGCTGATCGGCGCGCCCGGCTCCAGGCTTGGCGGGATGATATCCGAGTGGCTTGCAGTGGCGGGGAACCGCGGTTTCCGGTCAATCAGGAGCTGAAACCCGTTATTCAAGAGTACCATCTGCCTTTTACGCTTTTTGACGAATTACTCCAAGGGGTGGACATGGACTTGGACATTCAACAATATCCCGACTTTGCTTCCCTCGAACTCTATTGCTATCGGGTCGCTTCAGTCGTAGGGCTTTTAAGCATAGAAATTTTCGGATACCATAATCCAGTTTGTCGTGAATATGCGGTCAGTTTGGGGAAGGCCTTGCAATTAACCAACATTTTACGGGATGTGGCTAATGACGCTTTGCGGGGTCGCATTTACTTGCCGATGGATGAATTAAGTGCCTGCGGCGTGCGTGCCGAGGAGATTTTTGCCGGAACCTATTCGGATCGGTTTCAAGTTTTGGCCAAACGAGTGGCTGAAAAAGCGCGATTTTATTATCAAAATGCCCGACAACTGCTTCCTGCGGAGGAGCGAGCCGGCATGGTTGCCGCCGAATTGATGGGATCAGTTTATTGGAATTTGCTCCAGCGTTTGGAACGGCAGCAGTTCGCGGTGTTTAATCGTCCGCTGATTCGTGTTCCTAAACCGGGCAAACTTTTCCTGATATTTCGGACTTGGTGGCGGATTCGTTGGGGGAGCAAATTGCCCAATTACGGTTTTTAATCCGGCCATGGGCATGGATTTTTCAGCTGCCAGCCGGTTGCCGAACTTGGGAGTTGTGCGCCTGATTGTGAATGCCGATGATTTTGGCTATAATGCGGCGCACAACGAGGCGGTTATCCAGGCTCACCAGAAAGGCATATTAACCACGGCCAGTTTGATGGTAAATGAAGCTGGCGCCGGGGAAGCGGTAAGGCTTGCTCATCAGAACCCCAGGCTGGGTGTGGGGCTTCATTTAACCTTGGTTTGTGGGCGTTCGGCCTTGCCGCCAGCGCGTATACCCGGATTGGTGGATGCGCAGGGGGCTTTTCGATCCAAGCCGGTAGCCGCTGGATGCGCCTACTTTTTCAAGCGAAAACTCCGCGACGAATTGGAGGCCGAAATTTCAGCCCAATTCCGCAAATTTAAGGAAACCGGATTGGTTTTAGACCACGTCAATGGGCACTTGAATATTCATCTGCACCCGGTGGTTTTCCGCATCCTGATGCGCCACGCAAGGAACTGGGGGATCAAACATTTGCGTCTGGTCCGCGATCCATTACGATCCAGCATCAAAACCACCTGCGGCCGTTGGCTTTATCGTTTTTCGCATGCCTTGGTTTTCAGTGGGCTGTCTGGGTGGGCCTTGCCAAAGCTCAAAGCTGCAGGTGTTCGTCACACCAATTCGGTGTTCGGGCTTTTGCAGAATGGAAGGGTGAATGAGGATTATTTGCTTCGCTTGCTGCCGCTACTGGCTCCTGGTGAATCGGAAATCTACAGCCATCCATCCACGAATGCGGCCCCCGAGGAATTTGCAGCATTGACGAGCGGGACGGTCAAAAAGCTTGTGTCCACGCTCAATATCCAGTGTATTCGTTACCAGGATATTTGATATGGCAAAGCTGATAGTGATACTGTTGATAGGACTTTTTTGCGAGGCGGTGGGGGTGGTTTTTTTGAGCCGCGGGCTCAAACAAATTGGCGAAGTCAAGCAGGTGAATTTCAAGGAAGTGGTCCGGATCGTCAAAGCGGGGGCAACGAATAAGAACATCCTGGTGGGCATCTTCTTCGACGCCCTGTTTTTTGCGTCCCTGCTGATCATGATGTCCAAAAGCGATGTCAGTTTTGTGTGGCCCTTAACGGCTTTGGGATTTGTTTTAACCACCTTGGCTGCCAAGTTTTTCCTCCAGGAACAAGTGTCTGCAACCCGTTGGGCCGGAGTGATCCTGATCATGGCTGGAGCTGGATTGATCACTTGGACTGAGCATGAAAAACCCAAACCAGGCATGGTGCCTCTGGATCCGGCTCCGATCACCAAAGTGCCCTCGAATTAACTTCAGGGCATGGCTTTCGGGGCCCGCCATCCCGGAACCAGCCCGATCCGTTTTTGAATGCACGGCGGCGTGATAACGTCCAACTGGCGTATTCAGGATTGACCCGGGTTGGGGATCGGTTAGGCTCCCATCCCACGCAACGGAAATTACAATATGCATCAAAACGAAAATTTGGCAGAGGCCGGCGGCGAAACTCGCCGGAATTTCATAAAAAAGGCGGCAACAGCCACAGCAGCAGTAGCCGGCACCACCTTGATCAAAACGCCCGTTTACGGACAAAACCAGGCTCCCTCCACCGGGGTGATTGGGGCCAATAGCAAAATCGTGGTTGGTTTTGTCGGCGTCGGCGGCATGGGCTATACCCATGTGCGCAACATGAAAAACAGCGCCAAGGAAAACAACTTGGGATTCGGCGGCGTGAGCGACACTTATAAGAAGCGCATGGCCGATGCCGCCAAGCATCTGGCTTTGGATGAAGGCTCCACCTTCACCGACTATCGGAGATTGCTGGAAAAGAAAGACATCGATGCCGTTGTGGTGGCCACCGTTGACCATTGGCACGCCCCAGTCAGCATAGATGCCTTGAACGCCGGGAAGCATGTCTATGTGCAAAAGCCGATGACGCGCCATTTGGAGGAAGCTTTCGTTCTGCATGATACGGTTAAAAAGACCGGCAAAATCCTTCAGGTTGGTTCCCAAGGCTGTTCCGATGGCAAATACCATAAAGTGGCCGAGCAGGTCAAAGCGGGAAAAGTTGGCAAATTAGTGTGGGGTGAAGGTTGCTATTGCCGCAATGCCGAACCCAACGGCGAATGGAATTATCCCATTCCTGCGGCCTCAGCCGAGGAAATCGACTGGGATGCCTGGCTCGGGCCGGCCAAAAAGGGTGATCCCGCATTAACCGGAGTGCCGGATAAGTCCGACTGGAAAAAATGCCTGGAGCACTTCGCCCGCTGGCGGCGGTATCATGCTTATTGCAGCGGCCTTTTGGGGGATTTGGTGCCGCATCGCCTGCATCCCATGATGCTTGCGACTGGGAATCCTGAATTCCCGGTGCGGGTGACCAGCATTGGCACTCGCCGAGTCTCCACCAACCGTGACGTTCCCGATACGGTGCAGGTGGTAGCCGAATTCCCCAGCGGTTTCACCCTGTTCGTGGTCAGCACGACGGTGAATGAACGGGGCATTGTGGACACCATCCGCGGATCAAAGGGAAGCCTGATTTTCGGCGGCATCAGCAGCCACCGCGTGGAATTCGTGCCGGAGCGCTGGGCGTCCGATGAATTTGATCCGGAGACGTTTGATAATATCACGCCCGGTGAAGACAACACGATTCACGAAAAGAATTGGTTCGATAGCATTCGGGCGAATAAGCAGCCCAACGGCAATATCGACTTGGCCACCCGGGTGCAGACTGTCATCTCGTTGGCGGAAATGGCTGACCGCTTGGGATTGACGCTGTTCTTTGACGAAAAGACGCGCAAGATCACCACGGCTGATGGCAAGGTTGTTGAGCCTATTAATTACGGAACGCTTAAATCTGGACCGCCCGCTTGGGAAAAAGCCTAGGCGAGGAATAATATCAACTTCAAGGGCTTGCGCTTGGTCGGCGCAGGCCTTTTTATTTTAAAGGTGGCGCCAGAATACTTCTGCGGTTATTCAAGCTGGCCCGGGTCAACCATCCTGCGACTGAAGCGGAACAGGATTACCTCGGAGTTTGCACCCGCGAATTGATCGCACAGCCATTGGCGTATTGTTCAATTTTGGAGCCGATGAATGGCAAACCAACGACTTGTTGGGCGGCCCCCATTCGGATCGCTTCGCGCGGCATGCCAAAGACCACACACGTTTCCTCGTTTTGGGCAATGGTGGAGGATCCAGCCTGACGCAATTTATACATGCCAGCGGCTCCGTCGGCTCCCATCCCGGTTAATAGGACCGAGAGACTGTGAGGGCCGGCCCCGATCATGGCTGCGGAATTGAAGAGGACATCCACGGCAGGGCGCTGGTGGTGAACGGGAGGGCCTTCGTTCAATTCAACAAGGTAGTGATTCACTTGCCACCTTAAAACCATGTGAAAGCCACCAGGGGCAATCAAGGCTAGGCCGGGGCGCACGATGTCACCGCGCTTGGCTTCCCGGACTTCCATGGCACATATCTCATTCAGGCGGTTTGCAAAAGCCAGGGAAAAATAGGCCGGTATGTGCTGAACAATGCAAATGCCCGGCAAATCGTCAGAAAGCCCCATTAACACCTCTTTGAGAGCTTCCGTTCCGCCAGTTGAGGCCCCCATTAAGATGATTTGGCGGGATGGGTATTGCCGGGCATTAACCGCCGCCGGTTTCAGAATTTCAGGCGGTCGTGAGCCAGAACCGGGTTTGGTCACCAGGGGTTTGAGGGGTTGGTTCAAAGGTGCTTTAGGGACGGTTGCAGAAGGTTTGGAAGCAGCCGGAATGGGGGCGGATTTTATCGCGCTTGGGCGGATTTTTGCCTGGGCTGCCGCTTTGATTTTTTCAGCCAATTTAAAACCATCTTGATAAGCCGAATAGGATCCGCTGGGTTTGGCCAGCACATCCACCGCGCCCGCTTGGAGTGCCTCCAAGGCCTTTTGGGATCCTTCAGTGGTCAAAGAACTGATGATGATCACCGGAATCGGGTGGTGTTTCATCAGGAGTTTTAAGAAGGTTAGCCCGTCCATGCGGGGCATTTCTATGTCCAGGGTCAGCACGTCCGGTTTGAGGCTGGCAATTTTGTCGCGCGCAACATAAGGATCAATCGCAGTGCCAACCACCTCAATCTCATGGTCATGCGCAAGGCTGTCGGCCAGTACTTTGCGGACTAAAGCCGAGTCATCGACAATTAAAAGTCTAATGCGGCGAATCGCCATGCCTAGCCTTGAAGTTGGAAGAGAGCTTCCACAGTTTCGAGTTTTTCAAAGGTTTCAATCATAAAGTGAGGGAGTTGATCGGACGAGACATTAAGGCAGGAAAGGGCTTCTACCCGTCCTCGGAACGCAAAGGCTTGGTGGCCGTAACTGAAGCCCATGAAGTGAGCAATCATATTCCCCAGGTAAACACAGGAGGCAATCCGCTCGTGAGTTACCGCGCTATCGGGTTGATGGTGAAACCAAACTGAGGCGACCAAATCAGCAGGGAATTTCCAGATCGCCAATAAACGCCCGCCAATTTCGGCATGTTGCACGCCTAACAGCTTTTTCTCTGTTTCCAGCAGGGATTGCTGGTTCTTTTCCGTTTCCTCGACGAGTTTGATGTAGATGTGCTCCAAGGCATCCGCCAGGATTATTTTGCCGATGTCGTGCAGCAATCCACCGGTGAAGGCGATGGTGCCATCTTCGCCAACACACTCAGCAATCCGCTGCGAGGCAACCGCAGTTGCCACTGAGTGTTTCCACAATTCGCCTCGCGCATAGCCGTAACCTTTCTGGGGGGGGGAAAGGGTGCGGGAACCCGTAACGGCAGCAATTACCTGGTAAACCTGGCTGAAACCCAATCGGCCAACCGCCTCCTGAATATCCGAGGCGGGCATGGCGGCGCCGAAAAACGCGCTGTTGCATCGTTGCAGGACGTTGGCGGTGAGTCCGGGATCAAAAGATATCAATTCCACCACCTTGCTCGTATCCGAGTTGGGATCGTTGAGCAGGCTTAACAACTTCGGCAGAACCTTGGGTGCCGGCGGGAGATTTTTTACGCGATTGATATATTGATCTAACTCTTCCATAAAACGCAATCGGTAGGTTGTCCAGAAATTTTCAGCTTCACTTCCCCGGTAGACAGATTGAGAAACATGGACCGGCTGACTAATCCCCCAACGGCTTCAGCCTGTATGCGTAAATTGTGCTGCCTGAACAGGTTGGATATGGCTTCGTAATTGCGTTTGCCAATGTTGAAGAAACCGGTGGTGTCCATGACCTGGGCCCCCCCGGCCACACAAATGATCATTCGATGTTTTTGGGCCTGTAGTTGGTAGGCTTCCCGGAACAAGGTGGGCACCCCAGTATCGGCAAACATTGCCGGTTTTTGCATCGCTTTGGCGGAATCAATGGTTGAATCAGGCAGCATGATGTGCAGTAATCCTCCCACTCTTACCACCGGATCATAAATGGATATTCCCAGGCAGGATCCCAATGAATAAGTCGTCAGCACCGCGCCTGGATTATTGGAAACCACCAAGTCTGCGATGCCGACCACGACTCTGACTTCAAATCCGGCTAATGTCGGTGCGGGCATGTCCTTTTATTATCGTTCAGTTTTCTGATAAATACTTGGTCTCAAGCACTTTAGGGGAACATTCAAGCCGTTGAGGCTCTCCGCATGCCCCACCAGGAGATAACCATTTGGAACCAGGAATCGGGTTAATTGCCGGACCAATTTTTCCTGGGTGGGACGGTCAAAATAGATCATCACGTTGCGGCAAAAAATGACCGCAAAGCTATCGTTGATGTCCATGGAACCCAGCAAATTCAGTTGCCTGAATAAAATGCGTTCAGCCACCACCGGCTTCACTTTACAATAACCACTCCAAGCATTAACGCCTTTTTTAAAGTATTTACGCAGCCAATCCTTCGGCAGGGAATCCATTTTATCGTCAGGGTAGACCCCTTGCATGGCCTTGTTCAAAGCTTTCGTCGAAATATCAGTCGCCAAAATGGACCAGTCCCATCCCGAGGACGGGGGGAAAAACTCGGAAAGGTAAAAGCCGATGCTGTAAGGTTCCTCGCCAGTGGCGCAAGCCGCACTCCAGACCTTAAAACGTTTTTGTGATCCTAATCCTAAAGAGGGCAGGGCTTGGTTGACCAGGAATTTGAAGTGGTCTTCCTCCCTTAAGAAATGCGTAAAATTGGTGGTCAACGCATCCACCACTTGAGTCATTTCGTCTTCGTCCGCTGAATGCTGCAAAAAATCGCAATAATCCGGTAAGGAATGGAATCCATGGTGCCTTATCCGCTTGCCCAAGCGGGCTCGAATCAGTTCCTGTTTTCCCTCGTGCAGGCGGATGCCACAGCGTTGATATATCAGGTTAATGATATATTCAAACGCCGCAGGCTCATCTTTGATTTTTAACGCAGTCATTAAATATTCTCGTTCCAAGTCTTTTATCGGCATTTGGGCGATAACGGTTAAGCTTTTTCTTTTGAAGGCAAAACCGGCCTATCGGTAGGTCAATTTTGCCGATACGGATTGAGTCCTGGACGGCAGAAATTCCCCTCCCGTTGAAAAGCGCACGCGTCAGCCAGGCATAAGGCTCTTAAAATGAGTTGATTAGGATAATCGAGATGGGATGGAGAAATTTTAATCGGCAGGGGTTTCAGGGCTGGCACAACCTCTGCTAAGACCGGTTCAGGACAAAATGAAAGTTGCCGACGCCAAAGAAATCAAGAATCTCGAGCCCACAGCCGAGACGATAGTGACACTCCCCATGGGATTGTTGGGCTTTGAGAGGATTAAGAAATACCAGCTGATCGCTGACCCGAACGAAGCGCCTTTCCAGTGGTTGCAGGTGGACAACGACGATAATTTGGCCTTTTTAGTGGTATCCCCATTTGAGGTATTACCCACCTACCAACCGGAAATCAGCGATGACGATGCGGGATTTCTGAAACTGGCAGGTCCGGAGGATGCGGTGATTTACAACATTGTAACCCTGCGGCCCAAGGGCCAGACCACAGTCAATCTGAAGGGGCCGATTGTTTTAAACCGTCACACGTTGGTCGGGAAGCAGGTCGTCATAGTCAATGCGGCGGCCTATTCCGTGCAACACCCCATTCCCACTCTCAGCTAGGTGAAATTATGCTCAAGAT
>CAIMWS010000228.1 GCA_903845125.1 uncultured Verrucomicrobiota bacterium | reverse complement strand
TCCTGCCTCCTGGCAGCTCATTGGAAACTGCTACTTGGAAAGAAAAAAGCACCGCTTCCTCTGTAGCATCAGTGGCTCAGTTTATCTGAGCAGAGGTGGGTCAATTTAAGTGAGCCCTATCGAATAAAGTTCACCCCCAGCCAACTTGCCAGTAATAGGCCACGCAACAAGGCCCATCCCCCACGTGAAAGAAAGCGTTTTCTCACGTTCGATTTCCCTTTTTTAAATTTTGATTATGGATCTGCGGTATTCTCATAACCACCGCGAATATTGTCAAAAGGAAAAAGAACATGAAGGAATATTCACATTCCAACTCATTGCGGTTAAGCAGGTTGCATATTTAAAAAACCGCACATCCATCGCGCCGGAATTTTCCAGTTTGTGGTTGAGGCGGCTGGCGGAACAAAAATCATTTCTGTGGCCCATTAATACATGGCCAAATAGTTGCCATGGGTAATGAAACGGTAACGCAACGACCGTGGCCGGGACGTTTGTTGCCGAGCCGCTCCTCAATAAATTCGGTGGGCTCACCAAGCTCGCCCAGGCCGCATTTGGCAATCCGCAGCAGGCAAAAGGGATTGGAAAATCGAAAGCCGGGTACCGAGGTTTCGTCCAGCTTTGATGGGTTTTTGTCCATCCATCAAGCTTGCGCAGACAGTGACCACCGCTTTCAACTGAATAATAACGGCTAAGGTTTTGGGACCAGCCGGCCCGCCTGGACTTCCCAATGAACCAAATCGCGGCCCAGCTCGGCGGGCCAGTTTTCCTCGGTGCAGGTCATGAACACCTGGCCCCGGGCCTGGTGGAGCCGGTTCAGCAGGGGCAGGAAACCGCTGCGGCGGTGCACGTCCAGCTCACCCATCACATCATCGATCAAGAGCAGAGGGGGCCGCCCATGAACCTCCTCCAGCAGCTCGGCCTGGGCCATTTTCAAGGCGATCACCAGGGTGCGTTTTTGTCCCTCGCTGCCGAATTGGGCGGCGGCCCGGTCATTCAATGAAAGCCGCAATTCGTCCCGGTGCGGCCCGGCCAGGGTATAGCGCACGGCCTGCTCACGGGCCCGGCACTGGGCCAGCTCCACCAGGAAGTCGGCCAGGACATTGGGCTGGTAATCGAGGCGCAGCTCCTCGGCATCGTTGGCGATGCGGCGGTAAGCCCGTTGGGCCAGCGGCGCGAGGCGGGGGAGGAGTTCCCGGCGCAGTTGGATGATCGGTTCGCCGTAGCGCACCAATTCCCGGGTGAACCCCTCGAGGGCGGCCGGGTTGGGCGCGGGCTGCTTGAGCAAGGCGTTGCGCGAGCGGAGGGCCTGGGCGTAATTCTGCAGCAGGGCGAGGTATCCCGGCTGGGTCTGCAGCAGCAACAAGTCCAGGAACCGCCGCCGGATGCGCCCGGTGCCCTTGACCAATTGCAGATCCTCCGTGCAGAAGACCACCGCCCGCAACACGCCCAGGTAATCGGCCAATTTCCGGACCGGCTGTCCGTCCAGGCTCAGTTGGCGTTTTTTTTCCGACCAATACATTTTGATCTCCCGGCGGCTTTCGCTCACCAGCTCGGCCCCGGCGAAATACCCTGGCTGGCCGTGGCGCACCATCTGCCCCCCGCCCACCCCACGGAACGAGCGCAACGAGGCCAGCAGGTAGATGGCTTCGAGCAGGTTGGTTTTGCCCTGGGCGTTCCGGCCGGCCAGCACATGGAATCCCGGGGCCAGATCCAGGTCCAGCCGGGCGTAATTGCGAAAATCCCGCAATCTCAAGTGCGCCAAATGCATCGGCCCCATCCTACAGCGGGGCGGCGGAGTGGACAACACTTTGCCGAACCAGAGCCACCTTTTGTGGGGTTGAGGCGCCGGTCTTGGCGGAGGAGCATGGAAAAGGGGGGCTTCGAAGTGAACGCGGCGGCGGTTTCCCGGCCGCCGCATGCCAAAAGTCGGAATTTGGGGTGAATTTTGGATTGCCTTGGGCGCGACAATGGGGTGAACTAGCGCGCAACTCAACCAGAGGTAAAAATATGACGGTAATAGATTGGGCGGTAATCGGCTTATATTTTGCATTGCTGCTCGGCGTGGCGTGGTGGGTGGTGCGCAAGAACAAGGACACCACCGACGACTACTTCCTCGCCGGGCGAAACTTGTCCTGGTGGATCATCGGCGCCTCCATCTTCGCCTCCAACATCGGTTCGGAGCATGTCGTCGGCCTGGCAGGTTCCGGGGCGAAGGACGGCGTGGCCATGGCCCATTATGAGCTGCATGCCTGGTGCCTTTTGACCCTGGCTTGGGTATTTGTCCCCTTCTACATCCGGTCCAAGGTCTTCACCATGCCGGAATTCCTGGAGAAGCGGTTTTCCATTGGCTCGCGTTATGTGCTTTCCATCGTGTCGCTCATCACCTTCGTCTTGTCGAAAATCGCCGTGGGGGTGTTCGCCGGTGGCGCGGTGTTTGCGACTTTGCTGCCGGAATTGAAGATCCAATTGGGCTCGATGGTGATCGATAGTTTCTGGATCGGGTCGGTGCTGGTCATCCTGCTCACCGGATTTTACGTGATCATCGGCGGCATGCGGGCCGTGGCCTACAACGACGCCCTGCAGGTGTGCATCCTGCTCCTGGGCTCTGGCCTGCTGACGATCTACGGGCTCGACAAGCTGGGCGGATGGGCCAAATTGCGGGAATACTGCGGCTCCGACATGTTCAACCTCTGGAAGCCGCTGATCCCCCCCGGCATGCAGGGAACGTGGGAACCGGTGAAGGAGAGCGGGCGGATGGCCTGGTATTTCAACGACTATTTCCCCTGGCTGGGCATGCTGTTCTGCGCGCCCATCATCGGCCTGTGGTATTGGTGCACGGATCAATACATTGTCCAGCGCGCCCTGGGGGCCCCGGATGAATGCACCGCCCGCCGCGGCAGTATTTTCGCCTCCATGCTGAAGCTCATGCCGGTGTTCATTTTCATCATTCCGGGCATGATCTGTTTCGCGCTGGCCAAGAGCAACGCGGTGCCTGCCCTGGCCGAGATTTTCACGAAGGATCCCGGCGCCAAGCAGCAGGCCTTTCCCCTGATGGTCCAGCATCTGCTCCCGACCGGTTTGCGGGGGTTGGTGGTGGCGGGCTTGCTTTCGGCGCTGATGGGATCCCTGGCGGGGGTGTTCAATGCCTGCTCCACCCTGTTCACCATCGACCTCTACCAGAAATGGAAACCGAAGGCCTCCCAGTCCCAGTTGGTGTGGATCGGCCGGATTGCCACGGGCGTGCTGGTGTTGATCAGCCTGGCCTGGCTGCCCGTGGTCCGCCATGACAAAGGCGGCCTGTATGGTTACCTCCAAGCCGTGCAGGGCTACCTGGCGCCGCCGATTTTCGTGGTGTTTTTCTTCGGCGTGTTCTGGAAGCGCCTCAATGCCCAAGGCTGTTTCTGGGCGATGATCGTCGGTTTCGCGCTGGGCTTTTTCCGCATGTGCGTGGATACCCCGGTCACTTTGGGCCTGGCCGGGTTTGCCGATGGGTATACCAAAGGATCCGTGCTGTGGATCATCAACAACATCTATTTCCAATACTTCAGCGTGTTCATCACCCTGGTGTCCGCCGTGGTGATGGTGGGGGTCAGTTATCTGACCAAGGCTCCGGACCCGAAACAAATCCAAGGCTTGACCTTTGCCACCCAATCCCAGGAGGACCGCCAGCGCACCCGGGAGAGCTGGGGCTGGCAGGATGTATTGGGTTCGGCCATCACCCTCTCCGTGATCATCGCGGCTTACCTGTATTTCCGGGGATAACCGCCGCGCCAAAACCTGCCGGGGTGGTTCGCAACGATCACCTCCCCGTGGCGGGAGTGGGTGGGATCGAGCCACGGCGTTTTTACACTGTGCTTTTACGCTGGGCCCAGGGGAGGCTTTGAGCCTGCCCGTTCCGTGAAGCTGGCCTGGACTGGGGAATACCTATGAAGCATATTATTTGCCTGTTGGTTTGCGGCTGGATGGCTGGCCTTTTTCACTTCCACGCCCTGGGAGCGGCGAGCCTTACTCCGCCGTTTGCCAAGCCGCAGCCGATCACCATGGCGGAATTGGCGCGCCAGCCCCGTCGGGAGGTGGCGGCCTATGAGGTGACGGATTACGTGTTCGGGAATTATCGGGGAGGCTTTGCCAGCCCGCCGCACGCCGATCTGAATCCGAAAAAGGCGGTCATCATCGTCTGGCGGGATTTCCCTTACCGATTTGTATTCTGCCATGAGGGGAGTTACTGCCCGTGGTTCGAGCTGCCGTCCGGGGCCGGCGTCTGCTACCAGTTTTTCGAGGGCAACGACGGCTGGGCCGAATTGTTCAACAACTGGGGGCGGCTGGAAAGGAACTCCTTCGTGGATATTGTCGAAGCCGGCCCCGGGCGCGTCTGGATCCGGTGGACTTACCTGGGCGTGAACATGGAGGCCGGCCAGCCGGCTTATCGCGCCACGGAGGATTTTTGGGCCAGCCCCAATGGCCTGGTGCTGCGGCACCAGACCTACACCTCGCTTTTGCCGGGCGACCACCACGGTTACGCCCGGGAACCGATCGAACTCATCGGGCTTTGCCCGGTGGGCAAACTCTGGGCGGATGTCCTGCGACGGCCGCCCGGTTCGGAGGAACGGCATGCCCTGGCGGTGCTCGACGCGGTTTCGCCCCGGCGCTACGATGTGTTCTGGCGGCCCAAAGCGGGCACCCTGTGGGATTCAACCCACCGGAAAGAGGGCTGCGATTGGCAGGATCTCGAGGACTCGCCGGGGGTGATCCTGGCGATTCCCCTGGCCGGGGGAACCCCGTTCTGCGCCTTTGGGGACGCCTCGGGATACCGGCATGACTACACCAAGCTCAAGGAGCACACCTTCGGGGCGGAAATCTGGGGGTCGAGCTGCTGGGACCATTGGCCCATCGGCTGGCTCAACAGCCAGGGCCACCCGGTTGACGAATCATCGCTGAAAATTTATCCCAACCATTTCTCCCCGCTCGGCATGGACTTTTTTGCGCTGGCCAATGAAGAGGTGGCCCGGGGCGCCTTTTATTCCCTTTATGGCGTGGCGGGCAACGACTGGGAGGTTTTGCGCAGGACCGTCCGGCAATGGCTGGAAAAAGGCGCATCCGCCGTGGCCGATCCAAACAGCGCCGCCGATTTGCCGAGCGCCTGGGGAGCGGGACCCTAGAAAGGTGGCGCCGGTCGTTGGCGAACCCGCAGCGCACTTCTCCGCCCGTGGCCTGCCCCGCCTGGGAACGCGCGGGGTTCGACCATGGCTTGGCGGATGAATGGCAACCCTTGGGCGAGTCTGATCTGCCGGGGTTTGGGTCGGAGGCCACGAAGCTGCTGGAAGCCATCGCCTCGGGCGCCCCTGCAGGTGGAGCGCGTTGAGCGAATTCCCTGCGTGACAGAGCTCCGGCGGGAGGGCAGAATGGGCCCACAAAACCAAAAGGAATAAAACTGATGAGCACCCTATCGAGACGGCAATTCTTGCGGGCCGGGGCGGCCATGAGCATCGCGCCGGCTTTCATCCCCGCGCGGCTGCTGGGCGCCGAGGCCCCCAGCAAAAAAATCACGGTGGGCTTCATCGGCACCGGCGACCACGGCACCGGGTGGAACCTGCGCCGCTACCTGGAACTGCGCGAGGCGAAGGTGGTGGTGGTGTGCGACGTGGATGGCAACCGGATGCGCCACGCCAAGAACAACGTGGACGAAACCTACGGGAACCGGGATTGCGCGATGACCAAGGATTTCCGCGAGGTGCTGGCGCGCCCGGATATCGACGCGGTGATGATTTCCACGCCCGACCATTGGCACACGCTCATCAGCGTGATGGCCCTGCGGGCGGGCAAGGATGTGCAATGCGAGAAACCCACGCTGACCATCGGCGAAGGCAAAATCCTGGTCGACACGGTGCGGAAGCACGGGCGGGTGTTCCAAACCAGCACCGAGGACCGGGCGGTGCCGGAATACCACCGTATGGCCGAGTTGGTGCGCAACGGGCGGATCGGCAAGTTGCAGCGGATCGAGGTGATTCTGCCCAAGCAACCCGGGACCGCCGGGGATCCCACCCCCCAGCCGGTGCCGCCGGAGCTGGATTACGACCTGTGGCTGGGGCCGGCTCCCTTCGCGCCCTACACCAAGGACCGCCTGCATTTCAACTTCCGGTGGATCTGGGATTATTCCGGCGGCATCATTTGCGACTGGGGCGCCCACCTGTTCGACACCGCCCAGTGGGGCAACGACACCGAGCGCAGCGGACCGGTGGAGATCGAAGGCTCCGGCACGCACTGGGAAGGCGGCCTCTACAACACGGTCAAAGATTACGATGTGACCTACCGTTACGCCAACGGGGTGGTGATGACCTGCAAGCCCGGCAACCCGAGCATCAAGTTCATCGGCACGGACGGCTGGGTGGGCAACAGCGGCTGGCGGGCCAAGGTGGAGGCCAGCTCCGAGGCCATTTTGAAATCCAGGATCGGCCCCGACGAGCTGCATTTATACACCAATCCCCAGGGGGAGCATCACGACTTCCTGCAATGCGTGAAAAGCCGCAAGGATCCCTATTTCCCGGTGGATATCGGGCACCGCGTCTCCACCGTCTGCCACCTGGCCAACCTGGCCATCCGGCTGGGCCGGAAACTGAAGTGGGATCCGGTGGCGGAACGGTTTGAAAATGACGAACAAGCCAATGCCATGCTGACGCGGCCGATGCGCAGCCCCTGGAAATTATGAAGCGGGCCGGATGATTTGCGAGCCCGCCAATACCCGAAACCTTGAATTTAATTATGAACACCCATCAAAAACCCAACGCCGGCGCCAGCGTGACGCGGCGATCATTCCTGAAAACCTCCACCCTGGCCGGCACGGCGGTGGCTGCGGGGGTCCTGGACCTCAGCCGCAGCGCCTGGGCGGCGGGCGGCGACACTCTGAAAGTGGGCATGATCGGCTGCGGCGGGCGCAACACCGGCGCCGCTTACCAGGCGCTCAACACGGACAAAGGGGCCAAGCTGGTGGCCATGTGCGACATCCTGATGGAGCGCGTCCATGGCAAACGGGAGGAGTTGAAAAAATCCAAGCCCGGCCAGGTGGAGGTGCCCGACAGCCAGTGTTTCGCCGGGTTTGGCGCGTATAAGAAAGTCATTGAGTGCTCGGATGTGGTGCTGATCGCCAACGCCGCGAAATTCCACCCCTTCCACGCCATGGCCGCCATCCAGGCCGGCAAGCATGTCTTTGTGGAGAAGCCGCACGGCATCGATCCCTGCGGGATCAAGCTCATGCAAAAAGCGTGCGACCTGGCCAGGCAAAAGCAGCTCTGCGTGGTCTCCGGCCTGCATAGCCGGTATCATCCGGGCTACCAGGAGATCGTCCAGCGCATCCACGATGGCGCCATCGGCGACATTGTGAGCATCGAGGAAAACTTCCTGCGCCCGCCCTACGTGGTGATTTCCCGCGAGCCGGAGCTGAACGAAATCCAGTGGCAGTGCAGCACGCAATACCATTTCGTGTGGCTCTCCGGGGACGACGTGGTGCAATCCCTGGTGCACAACCTGGACCGCGCCAGCTGGGCTTTGCGGGAGCAAACCCCCGTCAAATGCCACGGACTGGGCGGACGCTCCAGCATGACCGCCCCCATCTACGGCAACGTGTTCGATCACCATTCGGTGGTTTATGAATATGCCAGCGGCGTCCGCATCTACGCCTTCTGCCGCACCACCAACGGCTGCTATGACGAGTATTCCAGCCTCGTTTTCGGCAGCAAGGGCAAAGCGGATATCATGGCCTGCCGCATCACCGGCGAAAACAAATGGCAGGGCAATCCAAACGCGGACGCCCACCAACTGGAGCAGACCGCCCTGTTCAAGGCGATCCGGGAAGGCCGGGTGATCAACAACGGCGATTACATGGCGCGCAGCACGCTGATCGGCATCATGGGCCAGATCTCCTGCTACACCGGCAAAGAGGTCACCTGGGATCAAATCAGCCGGTCCGAGTTCGCCTATCCGCCCAAGCCGGAGGATTGCCGCGACGATATGGAGCCGCCCACCCGGCCGGGTCCCGATGGCACCTATCCCGTTTATATCCCAGGCAAAACCCAGCTGATCTGACCGGCCAACACCTGGAATAATGACGGCTCCGGGCTGGCGGACCCCCGCCAGCCCTTTTCCCACTCCCCGCAATTAATCTCTTATGCGACTCCCTGCAATCCCTGTATGCCTGGCCACGCTGGCCTTGGCCGGCTGGTCAACCGCCGCCGCCACGGTGCCGGCCTCTTTTGAGGTTTCCGCGGTGGATGCCTACATCGCCGAGACCGTGGCCGGCAAAAACATCACCGGCTTGTCCGTGGCCATCCTGAAGGAGGGCCGGATCGCGCTGGCCAAAGGCTATGGCTGCCGCCGCCTCGAACCACGCCAGCCGGTGGCTGAGGACACCCGGTTCTCGATCGGGTCGGTCACCAAGCAATTTGTCTGCGGCTGCATCCTGCTCCTGGCCGAGGAGGGCAAACTCACGGTGCGGGACAGCGTGGCGAAGTATTATCCCCAGCTCACGCGCGCGGGGGACATCACCCTGCTGGACCTGATGAACCACGTGTCCGGCTACCCGGATTATTACCCGCTGGATTTTGTCGATCGCCGGATGGCCGTCCCGATCGCCGGGGATGATCTCATCGCGCAATACGGCGGGGGGCAACTCGATTTCGCACCGGGCACCCGGTATTCCTACAGCAACACCGGCTACGCCATCCTGGGCCGGGTCATTGAAAAAGCTTCCGGGGAGCCTTTGGAAACCTACCTGGAGCGCCGCGTGCTGCGGCCGCTGGCCATGGGGCAGACGGCCTATGAGCCGCAGCAGAAAACCGCGGACTACGCGCTGGGCTACACGTCGTTCGCCTTGGGGCCGGTGGAACCCGCCCCGCTGGAAGGCCGGGGCTGGGCGGTGGCGGCGGGGGGCATTTTTTCCACCACGGGCGACCTGGCCCGCTGGGACCAGGCCCTCATGGATGGCCGTTTGTTCAAGCCGGAATCCTGGCAGCTGATGACCGCCCGGCGCCAGCTCGCCGATGGCCGCTGGAGCGATTACGGGTGCGGCCTGGGGCTCTCCGTGCGCAACGGCCTGACGGTCCTGGCCCACAGCGGGGCCATGAGCGGCTTCCGGGCCTTCAACACGCTCATCCCGGCCCGGCGCTCCGCGGTGATCCTCCTTTCCAATTGCGAGGAGGATGCGGCGCTGCAGGATTTGAACAAGGCGCTGATCGCCCTGCTGCTGCCCAAGGCGGAACCGCCGCCCCACATCGCCGGCCCCGCCGCCCTGGAGGCGGCCCGGGATTTCCTGGGCCGGATGCAGAGAGGGACGCTGGATCGCGCCCGGCTGGGCGCCGAGTTCAGCCATTTCCTGACGCCGGAGAAAGTGTCCGGTGCAGCGGCGCGGTTGAAGCCGCTGGGATCGCCGGTGAAATCGGAATTGGCGAGCACTTCGGAGCGTGGCGGCATGGAGGTGTCCGTGACCCGGTTTACCTTCAAAGACTGCACCCTCCGGGCCTTGATGTACCGCACCCCGGATGGGAAAATCCAGGAGTACCTGATGGTGAAGGAGTAATTAAATCAGGCTTCCTACCGTTTCGAAGCCCCGGCCAGCAGGGCCAGCTGCCCGGGGGCCAGGAACCAGTCCAGGACCGCGCAGCGCCCGGATTTGAGGACCGAAACGGAGAGCTTGGCGAGGCTGGCCTTTTTGAAGTCCAAGGCCAGGTGGAGGTTGCCCGTGGTCAATTTGGACACCAACTCGCTCAAATTGGGCTCGTGGCCCACCAGCAAAAGGGAGTGGGCCTTGTTGTGCCGGGTGCGGATGATTTCCACCAGTTGAACGGGATCGCCAGCGGGAGCCAATGGGGGACATCCTTCCACCCGGCTTTCCAAGCCCAGGACTTTGGCGGTGATTTCGGCGGTCTGTTTAGCGCGCAGGCAAGGGCTGGTTAAAATGGCGTCGAACTCCAATTCCAAAGCTTTCATGCCCTGGGCCACGAGCCGCATTTTCTCCTTCCCTTCCTCGGTGAGCGGGCGGTCCCGGTCGTGGTTCACTTGGGCTTCCTCCAGTTCAGCTGCCTTGGCATGTCGCAATAAAAACAAGTTCATAGGCAAATTGTTCGGTCATTCTCGTGCGGCCTGGCGCCGGGCCAATTCCTGCAGTCCCGCCAGGAAGCCACGGCTGTCCTCCATCCTCCCCCGGAGACGGGCTGCCAATGCCCGTCCCACTGCGCGTCCGGCCTCGCGGCTGACTTCGCGGTGGCGTTGGACAAATTTTTCCCAATCCCCGGCGAGCACGTGGAGATCCTGGATCTCCCCCAGGCGGACCTGGAGATCCCGCATCCAGCGTAGGGCATCCTCCCCCACCCCCGGCAAAACCGCCTGGAACGTTTCCACCTGGTAGCGGAGGTTTTTCAAAGCCAGCCGCAGGCGGTGGCAAGTCTCCGGCTGCTCCACGACCACTTCCCGTGCCCGTTCCAAGACGGTTTGAAAGGATTGGCGCACGGCTTCCGCCACCCGGGTGTCCAGCGCCCCGCCCTGCCGCCCCGCTTTTTCCAGAAATCGTCTGACTTTTTTTCCGGTGGCCTGGATTGCCCCCTCCCCGGCCCTCGCTTTCAATTTATGGCGAACCCGCCGGGAAAGCCTGGCCTCTTTTTCCAGCAACCGTTTGGCGAACGCCGCCGTGGGTGGCCACTGTTTCTGGAACTGCTCCAGCCATTGCCCCTGCACCTGAACATCCCGCAGCCGGCCCATCCATCCCAGCTTTTTCTTCAGCCCCCGGCGCAATTTCTTCAGGCTGGGACAAGCCATCAACTGGGAGGCGGCTTCCACCGTGGCGATCAATCGCCGCAGGGCGATGCGCAGGTCATGCACCGTTGCGGGCGCAAACTCCCGCCGGCACTTCCGCAGCTTCAGGCGGTATTTCCGCCAGCCGTCGCGAAAAGCCTCCTCCAAGCGGGTGGCCGTGTCCACCGCAGCCACTGGCACCGGCACGTCCCCGGCGGGATTGTCACCCCGGCTCTCCTCCGGGGCGGAATCCTTCAAGCTCTTGCTTGGGGTACGATCCGCGGTCCGCCGGCCATCCTTGCCCTTCACGACCCAATTATCTTCTTTATGGGCGGCAAAGAAAAGCAAAAACCGGCATCCGCGGCGCGGTAATGGGCAGGGTCCGCGGGTTGCGGGATGCGGCGGCTGGCGGTGGCATGGATGGGTACGGGGTGGCGGTCGTGATCGTCAAACGCCGCCCAGCCAGAACCCCTTCATCAAGGCGGGCGCCATGGCTGATGAAGGATCGCCAGGATCCTTGGGGCGCGCATGGTTGAAAGCCTGGAGGAGGGAACCATAAGGACTATCCGGGCCAGGCTTGCCCAGGGGATCGCCGGGGCTTGCGGCGCGCTGGGAGGATTTCCGCCCGGCCCGGCGGAATCCCGGTGGGGTTCAAAATTAAGCCCAGGCTGGCCAGGCCGCCCGCATCCGCTGCCCGCGGTCAAGTCCTCGTTTGAATCCGTCACTTTTTCTGCGGCGTTTCCCGGCCGGCATCGGGGATGAATACACTTGGGGATTGCCCTCCCGCCAAGGCCCGGTGGGCGAGCCTTGCGCTTTCCTGGCCCCCCGGTTGGGTTTCTATTTATTGAAGCAGTTTCAGGGCCATCTGCGGGGTGCTGTTGGCCTGCGCCAGCATCGACGTCCCCGCCTGCACCAGGATGTTGAACCGCGCCAGCTCCGTGCTCTCCTCCGCCACATTCACATCCTTGATCCGGCTG
>CAIMWS010000227.1 GCA_903845125.1 uncultured Verrucomicrobiota bacterium | reverse complement strand
TCCTGCCTCCTGGCAGCTCATTGGAAACTGCTACTTGGAAAGAAAAAAGCACCGCTTCCTCTGTAGCATCAGTGGCTCAGTTTATCTGAGCAGAGGTGGGTCAATTTAAGTGAGCCCTATCGGACCTGCAACTCGCTCCCAGCCTGGATGGGAAAATGGGCCTCTTTAGGGTTTGGACTGGTATCCAAGGGAGTCCACCGGGTGTTCTTATTATAGACCAGGCGCCACTCATGCTCATCCAGGTATGGAAGCGGCATTACGGCCGGATATTTTGCCAATTGGGCAGCTTCATCATCGGGCGAAAGCTGGATGGTTTTCTTTGCTCCCACTGGTTTTCTGGGCGCGGATTTCGATGCCGGTCGAGGGGCATCCTTCATCCGTTTGAAGAAATGCCAGAGAAAATCGAGGTCTTCCAGTTTGTCTCCCTCGCCAGTCTTTCTCTGGTTCATTTTCTGAAGCCTCTCCAAAATTCTAACGACCGGGTGGTTCTGCGCTCCATTGATATAGCTGACGGCCCCGCCGCCCTCGCGGGCGACAAAGGCTTTTGTGAATCCAAACGCCATGCGGCCATATTTCCGCCAGTGGTCCCCGACCTCTCCCAGTCCCAATTCAGTGAAACAAAGGCACGGGCGGGTCAGCTTGATGCTCTTGCCAGTCCCAAGATAATCGCCGGCCGGAATTTTGGCATGCAGGCCGAGTTCCAAGGTTTCTTCCAAAACTTTCAAATACTTTGCTCGGTCAACTGCGCTGAGTTTGGGTGTCTTTCCAACCCTGCTCTTGAGGTTTTTCTCAATATGTTTGCCAACCCACCTGAATAAGTACTTTTGGTCTCTCATTGGTTATCCTTTGTCTGCTAATCTGGTAATTCGCGCTGCCCTGGTTCTCCACGAATGGCGAACCGGTGCCAACCGCCGCCATGATCGCCACCGATTCCCGCACTTTGGTCGAGTCACTTCCCCTTCCAATCGACCCCTCGGCGGCCAGCATTCATGGTTGGTGATTTCATTGACGGAATATTAACGCTTAATAACTCAGAGTCAATAAACATTTTATTATTATTGACAAGATAGGTGCATATTATGGCCAGAGTTAAAATGTAATGAAAACCCTACGCAAAACCCGACAACGCTTGTAAGCTGCGGCTTACAAAGGCACGGTTTTCACTGACAACGCTTGTAGGTCACGGCTTACAAAGCCAGGGTTTTCCCTGACAATTGGGGCATTGAAGATCTCCCATCCGGAGGCCTGCTTTTAATGCCTGGCGGGTGGAAATAACTGGCAAAACTCGGATGGAGACACCCCCATCCATCATCGCAAAGTATTTATGTTAAGTGTTTAGCGTGGCATGCATGGATCACCCCCGGTACGCCGCCGCCTTTTATAAGATCCAGTTAAAGCCAAAAACCGGGCCGGCGGATCCCCAAGACCTTTCCAAGCCCATAAAAAGTGCCCACAGCGAGAACCAATGAACCATTACAACGGAATTGCCGAAATTTTCCAACCCAACCCAGCCCAGGGAAAATTGGCGTTCCTGGCCGGTTTTCGCCGCGCTCGCTTCATCAACCTCAACCACAGTCCAAACGAAAGGAAAAAACATGAGTCACTTCACAACGATCAAAACCCAAATCAAAGACCTCGAGGCACTACGGAAAGCGTGCCACGAACTGAACCTTGAACTGCTGCCCAAAGCGCAAGCCAGGGGCTATTACGAAAACCAAATCCCCGGCGATTACGTCATCAAGCTCATAGGCCCTTCCGACATCGCATTAAACCAGCAGGCGAACGGTTCCTATGGTCTGACGGCTGATCTCTGGCAGGGCCACGTAGAAAAAGAGGTCGGCAAAAATGGTTCTTCGCTGTTTTCAGAGGAATGGAGGGAACTGAGAAGTTTAAGCCATGACAACTGAGAAACTATTTCATGAGCTAGCCCAAAAAGCCTTGCTTTCTATCCCCGCCGTTCGACTTTTGGAGCAGGGCTGGGGAAACCTTTCTTCCTGGGCGGCGGCGATTAATGCGCTCGCTTTATCCTTACGTTGCAAAAACCTTCCACAGGCCCCGGCCATTGGAAAACAAATAACCCTGCTTCGAAAACGCTGTCGTCTTAATCAGCGTGCATTGGCGGCGCTTATTGGGGTTGCACAGCAGATTATTACGACAAATTTAGAGAAATCCACAAACCCCGACCTGACCGGGATAAAGGGTGAATGACGAATGGCTTGCGCAAAAAGATCCAGCCGGCGTGACTGAGCCCATGGCCGGGGGCAGGGTTCAGGTTTGCAGCAGGCTGCCTGGCCCAAGGGAGACCTCCCCAGAGAGCGAAAATGGCGTTTCTGGGCGGCGGATTTCAACGACGATGCGACGGGGAGGCAATTCAACCGGGACGGCCAGGGCGCGGCGCGACCAATTTTTCCACCTCTCAAATTCCTTGCCGCGGGCGGTTTCGGTCGTAATTTAAGGGGATGAAACAACTCCTTTGCCTGCTGCTTGCCGCCGGGGTGGCGGCCGCACGGTGCGCCGCGGAATCGCTGCCACCCGTTTTGCCCTTGGGCGCCGCCCTGCCAGCCTTCAAACTGCCCGGAGTGGATGGCCGCACCTACAGCGAGGCCGATTTCGCCCAGGCCAAAATCCTGGCCGTCATCTTCTCCTGCAACCATTGCCCGACCGCCCAATATTATGAAGGCCGGATCCAGGATTTGGTGCGGATTATGCGGGCCGGGGCGTGGCCGTGGTGGTCATCTCCCCCAACGATCCCCAATCGGTGCGCCTGGACGAGCTCGGCTGGGCCGACCTGGGCGATTCCTTCGCGGAGATGAAGCTGCGCGCCAAGGACCGGCAATACAATTTCCCTTACCTCTACGATGGCGACACCGAGGTGGCATCCCGGGCCTTTGGGCCGGTGGCCACGCCCCATGCCTTCGTGTTCGACGCCGCCCGCAAACTGCGTTATGTGGGCGCCATCGACGACTCCGAGCGGATCGCCCAGGTGAAGACCCATCATGTCCGGAACGCCCTGGAGGCCCTGCTGGCCGGCCAGGAGCCGCCCCTGGCCAAAACCAAGGTGGTGGGTTGCTCCATCAAGTGGGCGGGCAAGGCGGAACTGGTCAAGGACTACATGGAAAAGCTGGCCCGGGAGCCGGTGACGGTCTCCCCGATCGACGCCGCCGGGCTGAAAAACCTGCGCCAAAACGACTCGGGCAAGTTCCGGCTGGTGAATTTTTGGGCCACCTGGTGCGGCCCGTGCGTGTCGGAATTCCCGGAGCTGGTGACCATCAACCGCATGTACCGCCACCGCGACTTCGAATTGGTGACGGTGGCGATGAACCGGCCGGAGGAGGAGCCCGCGGTGCTGGAATTCCTGAAAAAGAAGCAGGCTTCGGGCCGGAATTACCAGTTCGCTTCCTCCCAGCGGGATCCGCTGATCAACGCCTTCGATCCGGCCTGGGAAGGGGCCGTGCCCTACACGGTGTTGATCGCCCCGGACGGCAAGATCGTTCACCGGGAAGTGGGCCAGGTGGATGCCTGGGCGCTCAAAAAGGCCATTGTCAAAGCGATGAACGAGCGGAAGCCGTGGTAGGCGGGTGGGCGGCATTGATTCATCTGAATGGAGTTTGACTGAATTCATTCAGATGAGTTAGGATGCGGCCCCATGAGCTGGAAATTCATTGGCCGGCGGCGCGAGCTGGCCGCGCTGGAGGCGCAATACCGCGCGCCGGAGTCCAACTTCATCCCGGTGTATGGCCGGCGCCGGGTGGGCAAGAGCGAGCTGATCCTGCATTTCCTGCAGGAGCGCCCCGGCCTCTATTTTGTGGGGAAGCAGGCGCCGGCGGGCTTCCAGATCACGGAGTTCCTCCGCACGGCGGCCAAGGCGCTCCACGAACCCCTCCTGGCCCGGGCGGGATTCACGGACTGGCGGGCGGCGCTCTCGGAGGTGGCCGCACGCTGGCGCGGGCCGGAAAAGTTGATCCTGGTCCTGGACGAGTTCCAATGGATGGTGGCGGAGGACCGCAGCCTGCCATCGGTGGTCCAGGAATTGTGGGACCGGGAGTGGCAGCATTCAGGGAAGCTGATGCTGATCCTGGCGGGATCGTACGTTGGCTTCATGGAGCGGGAGGTGTTGGGCAGCCAGCAGCCGCTGGGGGGGCGGCGCACCGCCCAGATCCTGCTGGAGCCTTTCAAGTTCCGGGAGGCGGCCCAATTCCATCCCCACCTGGCGCTGGAGGACCAGGCGCGGGCCTATTTCATCACGGGCGGCATCCCGCTCTACCTGCTGGCGTTCAAGCAGGAAAGGTCGATCGAGCAAAACATCTGCGCCACCCTGCTGGACGAATTCTCGCCGCTGTCGCACGAGCCGGAATTCCTGCTGCGCGAGGAGCTCCAGGGCCTGGAGCGGTTCCAGGCGGTGCTGGATATACTGGCCACCGGCCGGAAACCGCTCCACGAGATCGCCCAGGCCATGGGGGCGGATCCCCGGTCCATCAGCTACCAGCTGCAGACGCTCACCGCCCTGGGCTATGTGGAGCGGGTGCTGCCGCTCACGGCCCGGGCAGCCCCCGCCCGCCATGTGCGCTACGGCCTCGGGGATGCCTTCCTGCGGTTTTGGTATCGGTTTGTGTTCCCCAATCAAAGCCTCATCCGCGCGAACCCCCTGGCCGCTTACCAGGATCTCATCGCCGGGGAATTGGAAGCCTACTTCGGGCAATGTTTCGAGCGGCTTTGCCGGGAGGCCCTGGGTCGGATTTACCTGCAGGACCCGGTGCGGTCCGCTTTCCGCATCGGAGAGTATTGGGATCCGCGGGTGCAGATCGACGTGGTGGGCCTGCGCGAGGACCACTGGATCGACCTGGGGGAATGCAAGTGGGGGGCGGTGCCATCGGCGCCGGAGCTGGTGGCGGAACTGGAAAACCGGGCGCGGCTTTACCCCAATCCCGACCAGGCCACGCTGGGCCGCCTGATTTTCACCCGCCGGCCCCTGAAAGCCGCCGCCCGCCAAACCACCGCCCGGTGGTTCTCGCTGGAGGATTTATATGGGCTGGAGGCCGATTGAACGCCCCACACAAGCTCCCCCGCAAAAAGGAGCCGGGGCCCCGGCGCAGGGGAGCTTGCCACGGGCGCTCCAGGCAGCCGGGGCTGGACCCTTTTACCTGCCACGGGCCGCCTCCTTGCCCGGTCGTCGCCAGGCGGATCCTCCAGCAAACCGTCGGATCCGAGCCCACCTCCCGGAGTTCCCAGCCCAATGGCCCGGCACCGACTCACCGGGCCGCACACCGTGTTATTAAGAAGCCAGCCAACTACCGGGGACTTGACCCGGCGGGGCGCAACCGCAATTGCCCTAGTGACAATCGCCCTTCGTTCAGCCATAGTTGACCCATATGAAGTCGATTAAATTATTCGTTTTGATCTGCCTGCTGATGCCGGCCCTGACTGGATGCGATGGGACACAGCCCACCCAGACGGCGCCTTCCACACCACCGCCAGCCACCAAACCGCCGACCAGCAACACCAACCAAACGCCACCCGCCAATAAAGAAAATACCATGCCTAAAACCAACCAACCCGTCGCCGCCCAGGCCACGCCTGCGCCTGCCGCCGTCACCCCGCCTGCCCCCGCCGCCAAGGAAGTGGCCGTCATCAAGACCGCCGCCGGCGAGATGGTCGCCGAGTTCTGGCCGGATGTGGCCCCCAAAACTGTGGAGAATTTCAAGAAGCTCTCGAAAGACGGATTTTACGATGGCACCGCCTTTCACCGGATCATAAAGGGCTTCATGATCCAGGGTGGCGATCCGCTGAGCAAAAAGGATGATCCCATGGTGGGCACCGGCGGGCCGGGATACCAGATCAAGGCCGAGTTCAGCAACCGCCCGCATGTCAAAGGCGTGCTATCCATGGCGCGTTCGCCGAATCCCGATTCCGCGGGCAGCCAGTTTTTCATCTGCCTGGGGACGGCGAGTTTTCTGGACGGCCAATACACTTGCTTTGGCAAGCTGATCAAAGGCGAGGATGTTCTGGAAAAAATCGGCAATACCCCGGTGGTCGACCGCGGCGATGAAGCCAGCCAGCCCACCGTCCGCGTGGGGGTGGAGAGCATCAAGATCGTCCCGGCGGATTCCATCAAGTAAGCCAGTGATCAAGCCCTGGCCCAAGGAAGGTTCCCGGTTGGTGGGTGACTACCGGATTTTCAAGATCCGGAGCGACCTGAAAAAGTCCCCCCTGACCGGGAAAAACCACGATTTTTTCGTGATCGATACGGTGGACTGGGTGAACGTAATCGCGCTCACCCCCCACCGGGAATTGGTGATGATTGAGCAATACCGCCATGGGACCGATAGCGTGGAGCTGGAGATCCCCGGGGGGATGATGGACGCGGAGGATGCGGATCCCGCCGCCACCGGGGTGCGTGAATTGCGCGAGGAAACCGGCTATGAAGGCCGCCAGGCGCGCGTCATTGGCGACATTTTCCCCAATCCCGCCATCATGAGCAACACCTGCCATACGGTGCTGGTGACGGATTGCGAATTGAAGCACCCGGTCGAGTTCGACGCCTGCGAAGACGTGGTCACCCGCCTGGTGCCGGTCGCCGAAATACCGGCCTTGGTGCACAGCGGCAAAATCAAGCATTCATTAGTGGCGGTAGCCCTCTACCATTTCGACCTGGCGGGCCGTTTTGGCTCCTTATAATGGGGTGATCCCCGGCGTCCGGAAGGCCATCCCCAGGATTTCTCCTTCGTCATTCAACGGTTTTGGCGCCCCTCCCGCCGGGGGCGCTCCGCGGCGGCCTTTTCATCCCCGGCTGCCGGCGTGGACAATCCGGCTGCGGACAATCCGGCTTGTCACCTTCGGCCGGCCGCTTTAGTTTCTCGCCCGGTGTACGAAGTTGCATTAAGATTAGGTGGTTTAACCATTTACTGGTATGGCGTCCTGGTCACGCTCGGTTTCTTTGTGGGAATCTGGCTGGCCAGCCGGCGTGCCTTGCTGGTGAATGTGGCGGGGGAGCAGGTGGTGGACCTGGGCACCTGGCTGGTGCTGGGTGCCATCGTGGGCGCGCGGGCGTTTTATGTGATCTATTTTTACCCGGAATTTGCCGGCCGTGGCATGTTCTGGGAGGTTTTCAAGATCTGGCATGGCGGCATGGTGTTCCACGGCGGTTTGGTGGGGGCGGTGGTGGCCGCATTTTTCCATCTGCGCCACCGGCGGATCCCCTTTTGGCGCATGGCCGACATCATGGCTCCCAGCATCGCCTTGGGGCATAGTTTCGGGCGCATCGGCTGCCTGTTGAAAGGTTGCTGCTATGGCAAGCCGGCCGGGTATTGGTGGGCGATCCACTTCCCGGAGGACCATGTTTCCCACGGCATCGGGGTGCACCCCACGCAGATCTACGAGTCGGTTCTCAACCTGGCGTTGTACCTGGCTTTGGCGTGGTGGTTCCGGCGGCGGCACCATGAGGGCCAGGTCTTTGCGGCCTACCTGGCGGGCTATGCCGTGCTGCGGGCGACGGTGGAATTATTCCGGGGCGATTTGGAAACCGCCTACGGTTCCTGGCTCACCCCCGGGATGCTGATCAGCGCCATTATTTTGCCCATCGGGCTGTTCCTGCTTTGGCGCCTGCGCACCCAGCCGCTGGCCTTTCCAGATGGAGCAGGCGGCCGGACTGCTTGAGGGATCGATGGCCTCCCGGCAGGAATCCTTCACCATCGAGTCAACCCCCAGGAACGGGCGTTTGGATCATTTCCTGCAGGAGCGCTACCCGGCGGTTTCGCGCGCTTCCCTGCAAAGATTGATCGCCGATGGCCGGATCACCATTAATGGCAAGGCGGTGAAATGCGCCCATTCCCCCCGGGCCGGGGAATTGGTGGAAGTCACTTGGCCCGAGCCGAAGGTGGCCGAAGCCCAGCCGGAGGAACTCCCTTTGGAGATCCTCTACGAGGACGCCGAGCTGGTGGTCTTGAACAAAGCCGCCGGCGTGGTGGTGCATCCCGCCGCGGGCCACCAGGAACATACGCTGGTGAACGCCCTGTTGCACCATTGCGCGGGCCAGCTCAGCGGCATCGGGGGGGTGGCCCGGCCGGGCATCGTGCACCGGCTCGACAAGGAAACCAGCGGCTGCCTGGTGGTGGCCAAGAACGATGCCGCCCACCTCGCCCTGTCCGCCCAGTTCCAGCAGCGGGAGGTGGCAAAAACCTACCACGCTCTTTTGTGCGGGCGGCTGCCCGCCGATCACGGCGAAATCCAGGCCCCGATCGCGCGGCATCCCCGGGAACGCAAGCGCATGGCGGTGGTGGCGGAAGGCGCGGGACGGGCCTCGTGGACCAGCTACCGCGTGCTGGAGCGCCTGCGCGGAGCCACCTACGTGGAAGCCCGCTTGCACACCGGCCGCACCCACCAGGTCCGGGTCCATTTCCAGCACCTGGGCTGCCCGCTGGCTGGGGATCTCACCTATGGCAGCCGCCAAAATGCCCGGCTCACGGAGGCCACTGGCTACGCCGCCCCCCGCTTGATGCTGCACGCCTGGCGGTTGTCCTTCACCCACCCAGCCACCGGCTTGCCACTCCATTTTGAAGCCCCCCTGCCGCCGGTTTTTTCCGAAGCCTTGAAATGCCTGCAGCCGGGCGGTTGAAGGCGCCGGCTGCCCTTTATTTTACCCTTCACCATCCGTTTTGCTTCAGCACCTCGGCCAGCTTCACGGGCCGCCCCCCCTGGCGTTTGCTCTCGTCGGCGGCTTCCATAAAGGCGAACATTTCGACGGTTTCTTCCGGCGAGACCGGCGCCACCCCCGTTTTGAAGAACTGCATGATTTCCCTCACCAGGGGAGCGTAATCGCCGCTGCCCTGCTGCTCCACGATCGTCTTGTCGCCAAAGACGATTACTTTGTGGGGCGTGATCCCATTGCGTAATCCGTGCAGGATGCCGATCCGTCCATCGGCCCACAGGCCGGTCGCCACTTCCGTGTCGGCGGAGGTGGTGCGGGCCACGCTTTCACAGCCCCGGCCCAGGATGGTGAACAGCGCTTCCGTGGGGTGCACCCCATACCAGAAAAAGTCCGGATGATGCGGCTCGGTGGGGGATGGCCCGTAGGAGAGCACGCTGCGGATGCGGCCGGCATTGGCTTTTTTCACCGCCACCAGGCTGTCATAAAACCGGTAGGAGGAGGAGCTGAACCAGGGCACCTGGTGTTCCTTGCCCAGGCGATAAATGGCGATGGCGTCCCGCAGGCTGCCCGCCACCGGTTTGTCGATGAACACCGGCTTCCGCGCCTGGAAAACGGGCCGGGCTTGCTCCAGGTGCGGCCGGCCGTCCACGCTTTCGAGCAGCACCGCGTCCACCTGCTGGCAAAGCGCCTCGATGCTGTCCACCAGCTGGACTTGGAAGTCCTTTTGGAGTTGCCGGGCATAATCGTCCACCCGGGTCCGGCTGGATTCGATATCCGCGCTGAAGCTTTTGTAAGCGGCCACCACTTTGCCGCCCGGCACATGGTTGGGGGCTTTTTCGTCGTTCAGCAATTTGGTGAAGGCGGTGACATGGGAGGTGTCCAGCCCGATGATCCCGATGCGGATCGGGGCACCCTCGGCCGCATAAGCCGGGCAGCCGAGCGAGGCGGCGCCGACCAGCGCCGCCCATCCCAGGGCGGCGGCCAACGCGTTTTGCGGACGGTTAAACATGGTTTTCATGGCGTGCATTCCTTTTTTTAACGGTGGTTGGTGGAAGTTGTTATTTGAGCGTTTTGACGAGCCATTCGGCGGCGCCTTCGCCGGCCCAATCCGGGCTGCCCGAGTAAACGGTGATTTGCTGCAGGGCTTGGGCGGACTGGTAAACCTTGGAGGTCAACGAAGGCGGTTCCCCGCCTTCACCCGCCAGCCAGGTTTTGCCGGGCGCCCCCAGGGCGAGCAAGCCGGGGAGGTCGCCGTATTTGGCGCCACCGGGGAGGAAATCCACATGGTGAATATCCAGGATTTTGCCGAAGCGAAAGCCGCCCGTATCCGCCGCCAGGCAGGAAATGGCCTCGCGCGCCTGCGCCCGGGCCGCCGCCGCCCAATGGCCCGCCCCGGCCAGGCCGGCCAGGCCGATCATTTCCGGCTTGGGATCCTGGCTCCGGGCATATTGCAGCACCGTCAGGACGTCGTGCACCCGCTGGGCAAACAAGGCGTGGTTGTAACCGAACGTATAAGCCGCCGCTTCCCGGGGATTCTTTACCCGCCGGGTTTTGGTGACCGGGGCCGCGTCCGGCGCCAGCTCACCCTGGAATAGCATATCCACCCCGAGGACGGTGATGCCGGCGTCCAGCAGCTTGCGGACCTCCGGGCGAGGCTGGTAGTCGTCTCCCTGGGCACGCCGGTACAAGCCCTCCTTGCCGTGGGTGCTCAGCCAGATCACCGCCCGCTTGCTCTCCGCGTGGGGCTTGAGGATGACCAGCGGCAATTCCTCCTGGTAGGTGCGGTTGCGGAGCCGGCCCACGGTTTCCACATAAGCGTCCTTTTCTGCTTTGCCGGCCGGCTGAAATTCAACCTCGCCGGCCGTGGCCAGATTGCGGCCCAGGACAATGTCCACCCCGGCGCCAAAGACTTTTTGGCAGTCGGCCACCGATCCTTGTTTGGCCGCCAGCTGTTTGTCCGCCGCCTCGGAAAACCAGTTCAGCAGGGAACGCTCGAATTCAGGGCCGCCCCGCGGCGCCGGGTGGGCGTCGTCCCAAACGGAGAGTTGTTCCTTGGTGAAACGCTGGAAATCAGGTTCCACGATCGGCTCCGGCAGCCCCAGCTTTAAATGCTTGTTGATCCAGGAATACATGGCGGCGCGGCTGACGTAGTTGTAATTGTGGCCGAAATGGAGTAGCGGCTTGAGCATCACCAAATCCGGCTGGCCCAGCAATTGGTAAAGCTGCTTCAGTTCCGGAAAGCCTTTGGTGGGCATTTCGCGGGTCCAATCGTCCGCCGCCGTCATGCCGAGGGGCTTGGGCGCGAACAACCCGGCGAATTCGATGTTGCCAGTGTTGACCCGCAACAGGCTGGCGTTTTCACAGGTGCACCCGCCTTGCATGCCCGTGGACACCATCACTGCCGGGAAGGCCACCGCCGGCCGCTGATCTATGGCGCACAAAATGAAGGTCTGCGTGCCGCCGCCGCTGGCGCCCGTCACCGCGATCCGCTCCGGATCGACATCGGGCAGGTTGCACAGGAAGTCCAGGGCGCGGATGGAATCCCAGGTCTGGAGGCCCATGACACTTTGCAGATGCGCTTCGGCCTGCGGGCTGAACAAGCCCCAGTTTTCGATGGTGTTCATTTCCGGCCGCTGTTTGGCGAAGCCGTGGGCCAGGGCCTGGCTGATTTGGACGCTATCCGCATAGCCGATCATGTCGTAGTGGAACACTACGCAGCCCATGCGCGCCAATTGGATGCAGCGGGCCTGCAGCGGGCTGCGACCGCCCTCCTCGAACCGCTCCGCCCCGGCGACAATGCTTTGCCGGACCTCCTGCGCGCCCGAATCCAGGAAACGCCCATTAGTCCAATGCCCGTGGGGGCAGAGCACCGCTGGGCGGGGGCCGCTTTTGCCTTTCGGCCGGTAAAGGTTCCCGGTGACATAAAAGCCGGGAACACTCTCAAAATAGACTTTTTCCAGGGTGTAGGCATCCCGTTCCAGCCGGCCATGGATCACGGCGTTCAGCGGTGTTTTGGGCGGCATGGGCCACAATCCCTGGGATACCAAAATCTGCCGGCGCACCTGCTCGGAGCGGGCCGCCCAGGATTCTTTGGAGGCCGGCACCTGGAAAGGAAAATAGCCATCCAAATCTTTCAACGGCTGGAGCCGGAGGTCCTGGGTGGCCGGCGCGGTGGCGGCCACGCGGGGCCCAACGGCCAGGGAGGATTGGGTGGTGGATATCCAGGCCGCCAGGCCAAGGCACAGCCTGGTAGTGTGCCTGGCCAGGAGGCCGCCGAGTCGCTTCGTGTTTGTGATCATGGGCGCACTATAACAACCCGTCTTTCCGCTGAAAAGAGAATGTGGCGGGGATTCTTGGCGGCTGTGAAATAAAGTTCGCGCGCCCGGTTTCCCGGAATTTGGCCTTTCTAAGCGGTGGAAACACCGTTAGGTTTTAACCATGGCGCGCCGTTTCAATACTACCGGACCGTGCATCCCGGCCGAGCATTATATGCTGGAGCCGGAGGGGCGTTGTGCGGGCGTGATGGATCTGATCGAGCGGAGTGATTTTTTCGTCATCCACGCCCCCCGCCAGAGCGGCAAGACCACCCTGCTGAATGCCCTGGAGAGGCAGCTCAACGCGGCGGGAAAATACCATGCCTTGTATTGCTCGCTGGAAACCGCGCAAGGCATCCACCCGATCCAGGAGGGGATTTCCGCCATCCTGCAGCGGCTGGCGCTGGCGCTGGAAGACCACCGCGAACTCCGCCAGTTCATACCGCCCGTGGAACTCTTGAAGGCGGATCCCGCCACGGGTCTTTACCGATTCCTGCGCGAACTCTGCGCCAAAGCCCCCAAACCGGTGGTCGTTTTCTTCGATGAGGCCGACTGCCTGGGCGGGGAGACGCTGATCTCCTTCCTGCG
>CAIMWS010000226.1 GCA_903845125.1 uncultured Verrucomicrobiota bacterium | reverse complement strand
CCCACGCGGCCGCGCCAACCTGGCTGAGAAGCATACCCCTCACCCTAACGATGGATCAAAATCGCCAGCGTGAACTTGCCATCTTCCGCTTCCACCTTCACGCTGCCGTGATATTTCTCAACCGTGTAACGAATGCTTTTCAGGCCGTACCCGTGGTTCGCCCGATCTTCCTTGCCGGTCACCAGCTGCCCATCCTGCCATTTAATTTCATGCTCATAATAATTCTCCACCCGAATCATCAGAAGGTATTTTTCCTGGAAGATTTTGAGATGAATGATTTTCTTTTCCGGCGCCGTCAGGCCGCGCGTGCTCTCGATGGCATTTTCGAGCGCATTGCCAAAGATCGAGCTGATGTCGACCGGTTGGATAAAGTCAACCAGGCTTCCATCGGCCATGCAGATCAGCGAAATGTTATCAACCCGGCATTTACGCGCCGCCTCAGACAGCACAGTATCCAAAATCGCGTTGCCGGTTTCGTAAACGGTGTCGCATGCGTCAATCGTCGCCTTCAGTTCCGCCTGGTAATCGTCCAGGTACCCCTGGTTATTGGTCTCCTGAAAGAGGCGCAGGTGCTTCTGCAGATCGTGGCATTTCTGCATGATCAATTCTGAGCTTTCTGCTTTAATCTGGTAGCGCTGGTACTGCTCCCGCAGGCGCAGCTCCATGGCGTGCAGCTCCAAAAGCTCCTGCTGCTGCTTGCGCCCAAGCACCATGTTAAATATCACCCCCACGCTCATCACCGACCAGATAATGATCAGCCCGATCGGGAAATCGACGTTGTAGATCGCGGACAGCTGGTTGAGGCCGTAGCTGATCAGCGCCAGCGGGAACAGCAGGATCATAATCGAGAAAAATTCTCTCGTCGGCAGCACATAATCGGCGATTTTCCGCACCAGCTTGCGCACAAAATAAAAATTTACCAAAATGACGATTTCCGCGATCTGGTAGATCCAAAACTCATCCCAATGGGCTACGCCTGCCTCAACCCGGATTTGCCCGCCCACAGTTCGATAAATCCACCACATCAGGCGCGGAACAAAAGCCATGGTGAAGTAATGAATCAGCGCCAAAAAAACGGCATTCCGCCAGTCCTGTCGATAAACCAGGATCAAAAAAATGATCAAAGCCGCATAGAATCCCGGCAAATAGATGATCGGCTCTATGCCGCCGATAATATTCCAGACCCAGCTGAAAAGGGTGGAACCGATAAGGAGGACGACATTTTTTTTGAGCGAAAATTCCTGCTTCAACGCGCTGGCAAAATAAACCCAGCTCAGGCCCATATAAAAGCCCACGAAGAGCTTATACCACAGGCGCGAATTTTCCGGCCCGAACACGCTCAGCCAATCCCAGGTCATGTGCTCCTCCGCAGTTTACGCCTAAAATCGTTCGCCCATCGTTTTGATCAGGGCCTGATTGAACTCATCGCGCTTATATCGGCTGATCGGAATAACCGCATCGCCGATGAGAATATCGTTATTGCGCACGCGCTCAATGTAGTACAGATTCACCAGGAAACCGCGGTGACAGCGAAAAAACCGTGAATCGTGCAGCTGCTCTTCGACATTGGCCAGCGTATCGTTGACGCGAAAATCGCCCTGGCGGGTATGCAGTTTCAACACGCGCCCCACCGATTCGGCAAAAATAATATCGGCGATATCGATCACCGTAATCCCGTCTTCGTTCGAAACCCGGATCGTTCGCCGCTCACGCTTCCTCAGTTTGAGCAGGATGTTCTTCAGTTCTTCATTGAAAGCGAAATAGCTCAGCGGTTTGAGTAAGAAATTGGTCGCCCGCACGGCATACCCCTGGATGGCATACTGCGCCAGGTTGGTGATGAAAATAATGATGACGTCCGCATCCTTCTCGCGGATTTTCTGCGCGGCAGCACTCCCTTGCCCCCTTTGAGGTAGCCGCCGATCTCGCTCCAGCGGATGGCGTTGGTTTGGGGGGTCAACAGCCAGACATCGTTGGTTTCGGGGGAGGCGGCGGTGAAATCGCGCTTGCCCGCGTGCCAGGAGGGCTGTTTATACCGGTTGAAGGAAGCCTGCCGGAGCAGGGAGATTTCAGGCACGCGGCCATCCCCGTGCAGGCGCCACAGGATGCGCCCGGAGAGCTTCAGCCGGCCGACGGAACCGATGGCCGTCTGGCTGGCGGAGGTATCGACCTCCCGGCGCAGCCAGGAAAAAATCCAGGTGGAAAAGCGGCCCTCGGCGAAGTTCTGCAAGGCCTGCAAGCCCAACTGCATTTCATAGGCGGCAGCCACCACCACGGCCAGGAACCCCACCCAGAGCCAAACCGGCAGGCGGCGGGGACGATTGGCCCACAAGGCCCAACCCACCAGCACCACCAAGCCGACGAAAAACCAGATCTGTTTAGTGTTGGTGGCGCTCACCCCCACCAGAACCAGGGCGAAAAAGGGATAGCTGATGTCGATCTCCCAATCGGGCGGATCCGGCTCCTTCCGCCGCCGGATCAGCCAGGCGAAGGTGCGGTAGCGGATTTTCTCCCGGGGCCCCATCCACTGGGCGGTCATGATGGGCAGGAGGGTGATGGGCAGCCAGATGAAGAACAAATAGGCGGAGACGGTGATGGCTTCGGAAGTGTAAAAATAGACCGCGGAAAACAGGTAAAGGACGGTGGATAAATCCCAAAGGCGATAGTAATCTTTTTCATTCAGATCCCAGCGCCACCGCCCATGGCGGCCGCCCTCGAGAAACAGGGCGGCCAGGAGGCCCACGGCATATTGGCCGGTCTGCCACCCCCAAAACAGCAGGGCGGCGCCGACCAGGAAAGGGGGAGTTCTCATAAGGCGGCCAGTTTTTCGGCCACCTGGCTGCGGGCCATGGGATGGAACATTTGGGGGCAATCAGCCAGCGGCCCCGGATCCAGGCCGTCCGCCAGGCCGTCCTCAGTGACCACGATCACCAGCAAGGGGATCTGGAGCATGCGCAGGTGGGCGACCAATTGGCGCCGCGGATCGTCCCATTGGATGAGCACGCACACACACCCGCTGACCGCCACGGAATGCCCCAAGACGAGCTGGTGCAAGGCCGCAAACGGGCGCTCCCGGCAGGTCTTTACGGCCGCCAGGATTTCCAGCATCTGCTCCAAATGCGCCAGGCCCCGCCCCATGGTGAAGCAATAGGCTTCCGGCCCCACAAACAGAAGGTCGAGCAAGGAATCCTGCGTTTGCAGGGTGCAGGCAAAGGAGGCGGCAATGGAGACCGCCTCCTCAAACACCTCGCTATGGTCCACGCCGGCAAAAGTGTCCAGGATCAGCGCGTGGCGGACGAAAAATTCATCCTCGTATTCCTTGACTATCGGCCGGCCGGTTTTGGCCCAACTTTTCCAATGGATGTGGCGCAGGGGATCCCCCGGCTGGTAATCGCGCAGGGAAACGAATTCTTCGGATTCACCCACGGAGGAGGCCATGGCCACCCCGCCCGCCTGGTATTTTAAATGGCCGGGCAGGGCGATGGGGGGAACCGGGTAGCGCCGGGGCAAGACCAGCAGGACCTCAGGCACGGAAAACTGGCTGAAGGCGTTGGCCAGCCCGAAGGGATCCGGAATGGCCAGCCGGATTTGGTCGAGGCACAGGCGTCCACGGCGCAAGGGGGTGATCTCCACGGGCACCTCCAGTTCGCCTTGGGGCGGCAGCCAGGGGACCGGCTGGGAGCGCATCCGCGCGCGGGTATTCCGGCCCACCAGCCAGCGCCAGCGGTAATAAAGGTAGGTGCGGTCGAGCCAATTGCGCTTGGCTTCGCCCGGCTCGGGATTGCTGATGAACTCGGTGAAATCGGGCCGTGGATCGGGCAGCAATTCCTGCAGCAGCGCGCCGCGGATCGCGCGGCGGCCGGCATTGCGCAGCACCACCCGGTAAGGCACCGGCTGGCCAGCGGTGCCCAAGCGGGGCAGCAAGCGGCGCGCGGTAAACCGCGAGCGCATGAACCGGCTCGCCACCGCCGAAAAAGAGAGGAGGCAAAGCAGGAGGCAGAAAGCCTGGAAACCGACCGATAAATTGGTATCCATCCGGGCAGCCATCAAGACCATGCCGCCCCCCACCATCAAGCCGGCCTTGGTAAACCGCCCGCGCAGCCAAAAGGTAAAGGCACTTAAAAGACGGAAATTGCGGTATAAATACTTCTTAAACATGGTGCCTGAGGCGAGTCTGGAGAAGCATCGGGAAAAGTCGAGCGTAATGCAAAAAGCGGAGGTCCGAGCTTGGAGCGGAGGGCTTGGAGCGGAGGGCTTGGAGCGGAGGGCTTGGAGCGGAGGGCTTGGAGCGGAGGGCTGGGAGCGGAGGGCTGGGAGCGGAGGGCTGGGAGCGGAGGGCTGGGAGCGGAGGGCT
>CAIMWS010000225.1 GCA_903845125.1 uncultured Verrucomicrobiota bacterium | reverse complement strand
CGTTTGCATCCCCAGTGTAATGGGACATTCTGTCTCATTGTACAAGGCAAATTTTGCCTAGTTGCAACTATTTATACATTATTTCTATTCTCTTTTTCTTGCCAATTTCTAAACGGCATTGCACCTAAAACAAGATTTTGACCTCATCTTCATATCGTTTTAAACGGTTCGACGTCGCAGTTTAACGCTAAAACATGACTCCGTCATGCGAAAACTGGTTCGCCTGAGGGCGTGGCTGAGGCATTGAGTTCGTTGCCTGCCTGAATGCCATCGGGATTGGCAATTTCCGCCATTGACGGGCCGAAAACAATCCCGAGGGCCCAGCTTGGCTGGTCCAACTGGGCGAGGTTCTTGGGGTTCGCCACGAACCGCGCGGCCAGCACCATTTCCCCAGGCAAGGCGGACGCCGGCAACCGCACAGCGATCAGTGGGTTCTGGGGAAATGGCGCATAACCCGGCTCCTACTCCTGCTTTTCCCCCACCAGGGGCATCTCCGAGGCGATGGTCATATCGATAAAAATGTTCAATTGGTTTTCGATCTGGAGAAACTGTCCGGCCTGCATCGAAGAGAGTGCGCTCTCAATCTTTCGGTGGTATTTCTCCTGCAGGTCCAGGCGCGCCCGCTGGGCTTTGAACCAGCGCCGGGCCAGGCTCCTGGCGTGCGCGTTGTTGAGAGTGCCATCCTGGTGAGACTGGGTGAATTCGGCGATAAACTCGGCGCGCTTGATGGCCTGTTTGCCGTATGCCTTCTCATATTCGTGGTAGATCGGCCAGAACTTCCTGGCGTCGTTCTCGGATAGTTTCATGATCCGGTTGACGAGCTCCACCTTCACGGAGTTAAAATCCGAGCTCAGCAGTTGCAGGTAGTGTTGGAGGTTGTCATCCACCGGCGGGGCGGTTACGCCCTGGGCGGCCAGCGACAGCGGCAGCGCAACTGCCAGCACGGCCAGCAGTCGGGTCCAATTAGCGGGAATCAGGTTGTTCATGGCAATCGGTTTCACTTTTCGGGTGGGTCAGTTGTTCAGTTTCTTGTCCTTCCAATACTTGGTGCCGGCCACAGTGGCCTGGAGGGCAATGCCGGTATCCGTCATCTGGTAGATTTCAAACAAATTGCCCCCGGTATCCACACCCCCTTCCTTCGCCACCGCCGCCCCCTTTTTGCCGGCTTTGGCCGCGGCGTCGGCTTCGCCACCGAACTGCCAGCCATGGTCCACGAATTCCTTCATCACGCTGGCGTTCTTGAAGATGAACACCGCGCTCAGATCCTTGGCGCCCATGCCCACGCCTGCGCCCAGCGACCCCATGGCCATGAAGGTCTCCTTGCCATCCTGGGCTACCACCATGCCGTAACCATGGCCCGAGCTGAGGAGGAACAGGTTCATGTTTTTGTTGTTGAAGGTCGCATAACCGACCGCCTTCTGGAGCTTAGCTTTGGCTTCGGGATGCTCCTGGTAGAGCTTGGCGAGAATGCCGTCGCGTTCCTGGCGGATCTTGGCGCGTTTCTCTTCAGCCGAGTCCCCTTTGGGGCCAAACAAGCCACCGTGGGCTGGCCCGGCCAGGCTCAGCACGGCGAACAGGAATAGGACAATTTTTTTCATAAATGTGTTAGTCTTTACTTTTCTTATGTTATGGATTAACCATTCACTGCTTACGATTTACCGCACGCTCCTTTCGGGGCCGAATCCGCTGTCAGTAGCCCCCCCCCTCATTTCGGGAACAGGAAGGTGACGCTAAAGCGCAAACCCCAATCCGGGCCGCCGGTGGGGCCCTCGGCGTATAACTTGGTGCCGAGGGACAGGCTGAGCGGCTGGCGTCCGACCTTGACTAGCTGGCTCACGCTCAGGTTTACCGGCACCGACCACTGGTGGTGTTCCCAATCGTAGGACGACTCGGTATTCAGTCCGAAGGTGGTGAATTTTTTCGTGGTGTAGGAGATGAACGGTTGGAGGAAGGTGGCGTTGACATCCTCATCGCCCCAACCGGCATAGGACCACAGATGATTGGCCAGCAGCCCGTAGGTGAAGCCCAGATCG
>CAIMWS010000224.1 GCA_903845125.1 uncultured Verrucomicrobiota bacterium | reverse complement strand
CGGCGATCTGGGAGTTGTATCGGCTGATTGACTGGCTGATGCGGCTGCCGGAAGCCTTGGAAAAAGATTTCAAGCAACGGATGTTTGACTACGAAAGGAGCAAAGCAATGCCTTACGTGACAAGTATTGAGTGGATGGCCAAGCAAGAGGGCTTGGAGGAAGGCTGGCAAAAAGGCCAGCAAGAAGGTTGGCAAAAGGGCCGCCAGTAAGGCCAAATCTGCAGCCTGCAGTCTGCGGTTTTACGGGTTTTGCAGGCCCGGTTTATGGCTATTCCGGATTCCTTGCGGGCGGCGCTCCAACAAACCCAGGACGCTGGCACTTTGGACCATTATTTGCAGCAAGCGGCCATTTGCCCGGATATTGGATCTTTCAAGCTGCTGGGATAGGCGTGAAGCATCGCCGTCCGTCGTTCGGTGATGGGAGAGCGGTTGGAACCAAACGCCGGCGCGGGGTCCGGCTGCCGAGTTCGTCGTAACTGGCATGCCGGGGATGCAGATGCCTCCCGACCCAATCGGGAATGCGTGCTGAAGACCAGCACTTTGATCAAAAAGATCCAGCCAACACGACGAATCCAAAAGCAGAAACGAGGCTTGCCACATTCCGGCCTGGCTGCAACCGCGCATACGAGCCACCTTGGTTATGCAAAACTGGAAGTTCATCATTCGCCGCAACCCAAACCGGCCCACCTCCCTTTTGATTCCTTCAGGCGCCAAACCGCTCCTCACGATGCAAATTTTGGTTGATTGACCGTGATCAGGGAACTAATTTGTAGGTGATGGCTTACGCTTTATGTAAGCGTAGGCTTACAAATGACAAAAAAAGCGGCTCAGGCTTCAATTTAGTGCGATTTTTCTAGCATTTCTCCCAGTGATCTTGTAGACCATTGGAAATACAGGGTTCGTTTTGGGTTCGTTTTGGGTTCGTTTTGGGTTCGGTGTAGTGAGAGTATGTTGTGTGAATTGTTAGAGGAGTTTTGATTGGGCAAGGAAAAAAACTTCGCTGGTGATTCTGAGCAACGTGTTGGAGTGGAGAGCTAAGTCCTCGTTGGCGGCGGAGCGTTTTATTGGCCTCGATGAGGAGTTAGTTTCCAGCGTGGTGGGACCACTCAATGTATCCGAGTCGTGGTAAAAATGGCTGATTGAAAGAGATCGCCAACAATGGAACTTTGAATTGTTTAACATTATGAAAAAACGTTTAATGTTGGTAGGCGCACTAATCGGGGTTATCCACTCGATTAATATTCAAGCTGCAATCACTTTGGATTTTGCGACGTCTGATGGGGGTATGACGGCCACAGGCCTTTGGCAATATAGTGCGGGGACTTGGTTTAATAATGGCTATAATGCAGGAGGACCTGCCACCGAATACCTGACAACTCCAACCTTAACCGTGAATGCCAGTGGCCAAATAACCGGAAGCTTCATTCATCGTTTCTATTTTGAAAATAATATAGACGGTGGACAAATCCAATATCAAGTGAACGGTGGCGGTTGGAATACGGTCAGCGGCAATTTAATCACAGGCCAATCTTACGTCGGGCAAATGAATCCAAGCGTGGAATTATCAGGGCAGTACAGTTTTACTGGAGAAAGCTCTGGATTCAGCGATCTGACTCCAAGTTTTGTGACTAGTTCATTTACTCTGGGCACTGGATCTACTCCTTATGATGCCGGTGGAAGCGCCGCTACCTTTAACGCAGGAGACACTGTTAAATTCAGGTTTTTAGCGGCATGGGATGACAGCACTACGATTGCAGATCCCAACTGGCAGGTCACCTCCCTGTCATTTAACAATCTGACTGCCGTTCCAGAACCCGCCACCACCGCAGCAGCAGTTTCCGGATTGCTGGCAGCGTTTGCGATGCTGCGCCGGCCCAGCGTGCGAGCCAAATTGGGCGCCCTGATCGGCCGCTAGAGCTTGGGCGCCTTCGCGCTCCAAGCATCAGTTTTTTTGAAAAACCCGTCCCTCTTGGACGGGTTTTTTGTTTTCCGCCAACCCAACGGTATGCCCACCGCCAAACCATCCACCCACCGAGCGCAACCGTTGGCGTCATCGAAGGCCGGGATGCGCTTGCCATGCGGGCGGTTTGCTGGTGGAATGGATCCATGCCATCAAAACCCAAGAAAAGCGTTAATCAACACGGTTATTCGCGGCGCGATTTTTTCACCGTGGCGGGGGCCGCCACCACCGGCCTGGGCCTGCTCGCGGGCGCGGGCGCGGCGGAAACCTCCCCCACCCCGGCCCAGCCGGGCCGGCAGCGGGTGTTCGGGCTGAAATGCCCGCCCCTGGCCAAAGTGCGGATCGGATTCATCGGGGTGGGTGGCCGGGGCATGAGCCTGCTGGGGAACCTGCTCGCCATCGAGGGCGT
>CAIMWS010000223.1 GCA_903845125.1 uncultured Verrucomicrobiota bacterium | reverse complement strand
TTTCGGTAACGCTTCCTTTTTCCACTGTTTGCTCATGTGCATTACCACCGATTTCCGGTGTCTTTTTCCCATGAGTCAACGACCCGTTTTGCCTCCTCTCAGATTCAGGTCCCCGGTGTCTTTTAATTTGAGTCAACTCGCATTCGAAACATTTATGGAAATTATAATTGAACTACACGGCCAAAGGGTATAAAATACGGCTCAGTAATGGTTTCTTAAATAAGCGATTGTGAGAATCAGCCAGCCATCATCTGCGCAAAGGTTTGAACTTGAGGCACTTGAGCCCCGGGTTCTGCTTTCGGGGGAGGGGACGACCCCGCTGGTGGCGGACAATTTGCAGCCCGACACGGGTTCGATTCATGCAGAGGTCATCCCAGCAGAAATTTCCGAGGCGCACACTGCACAGATGCAGGATGGGGCAAATGGCATCGAATCGGGGCCGGCAATGGACATTTTCGCCGGAGTTCTTGGAGAATCCCTCTCGCCTTTGGCCACTGTCACTGCAGAAGCGCAAACTGCACCGCCCAGCGGCGCCGCTCAGGCATCGGCACTGCCTCAAAATAAAGTGCAGACAGACCTCCTCCCTGGCGCCCCCAATGTATCGCTTCAAAAGGCTTCTTCACCAGGTGAGGAGCAGGCCGTTGAAGCTGGCAGTTTGGAGGGAAACACGGCCACTGCTGGAGCTTTTAGCATTGTAAGTCAATTAACCAAAACCCTTCATGCGGCGAATGGCCCTCCGGTGGCCTCAAGTCAGCCTAGCCAACCTGCCGAATATATCGATCCCGACATTCTGGCTAATCCCAAGCAAGCGATTATCGACGGATTGACTGCCTTGGGCAATTGGGCGAACAATCTCGACAATTTCGGGAAATTAACGGCAAACCTGCCCATTATTGGCAAAAACTTGGGCCAGATGCTGGATCTTGGCGGCATATTGCTTTCGTATCTGAGGGATCCCGTAGCCACCTACTTATCGACTGATCCGACTCCAACCACGGATGAATTGCTTGTAGTACTGAAGGGGTTGGACGTCGTTGTGGGCGGCCTGTCGATTACGGTTAGTGATAGTTCGGTGACCGGCGGTTTGCTGGGGGGGAACGAGTTCCGATTCGACTTGGCTTTTCAGGCTACCCGGGTGGTAACTGGAATTCCCGTCACCCTCGGTCCTAACAATGATGACTTGAACTTGGTTGTTCCCGCCGCCCCGTCCGCCACTGTCGATGCCAGTGTGGGAGTTTCGTTCCAATTTTCATTCGGATTGCGCAACCTGGTTGAGACCGTGCCTGGTAATAGCCAGTACGATTTGAGTTTGACCAAGGAGCAATCGTTCTACATCTCGGTCACCAGTCTGGCCGCTTCCGCTGCGGTGCATGCCACCAACCTGAATTATAATATGAAGGTCGGTTTCCTCGACGTGGCGGTGGCCAATGGACAAATCGATTTGAGTGCCAACGCGGCCATCACCCTGACCGATCCTGACTCGAGCGGCAAGATAACCCAAGCCGAATGGACGAGCACCCCAATCGCCACCTTGGCCTCGGTGAACCTGACCGGGACGGCCGGAGCCAGCCTTCCGATCACCAACTCCCTGTTCCCCGGCACCCAAACCTTGACGGTCAACTGGGCCGATGTGAACCTGCCCAACGCCCTCACCAGCAATGTGGGTTCCTTATTGAATTATGACCGGTTTGAAAACCTGACACCCCAAACGTTTCTGGATGGGTTTTCCGCTCTGGCAGGCTGGCTGGACGCCACGAATAATGTGGCCATGCTGGGCCGGACCTTACCTTTTGTCGGGGACACGCTCAAGATGGTCCTGGACATTAAAAACCTGATCACGTCGCGATTCATCACCCAAACTGGCACGTGGGACACCGCTCAGGTTCTTGCGGCCAAATTGGAGGCGGTTTCCGACCTCAGCGGAGTGGTTTTGACGCTCGACGGTAACGAACTCCGTTATTCGTTGAACTTGAATGCCACTCAGTCGAAGACGGTTGCATTCAATTCTGGAATCAATCCGTTCCCCTTGGTTGTGGACGTGCCCAATTTCAATTTGAGCGTCACCGCCGCCGGATCGCTGACCTTTGCGATCGACCTCTCGACCTTCAATTTCTACCTGCGCGATGACGGTGCAGGCCCGGAACTCAGCGTCAATGCCAGCGTCACCGCCAACAGCATTAATGGTTCCGGTGGAGTTGGATTCCTCTCCGTCGAGGTGACCGGCTCGGCTCAACTGGCGGCGAGCATGACGCTGGAAATTGCCGATCCATCCTCCGACCATAAGATCACCGTCACCGATTTTGCCGGAGGTGCAGGAACCATCGCCAGCTTCGTTGCATTTAAAATAAGCGGCTCTGCCAATGCAGCCCTGCAAATTGCCTCGACGCTGGCCGGGATTGCCCCGCAGGCGCTCACGATGAACTGGCCTGACCTCGGCGATACGGGAACCTTCAGCACCAATGCCTTGTCCTTGACCGATTTTATCAACTTCAAAAACGTCACCGCGGATGCGTTCAGCGCGGGTTTGAACCAGTTGGCGGGTTTCCTGGGCACGCTCGCCAATAATGATCTGGGCGGCAACAATCCGTTCAAGATCAAGATCCCGCTGCTGGACAAGACGCTGGCTGAATTGATCGATGTGGGGAACTTTTTCAGCACGTCTTTAACCAATGCCACCACCTTTGCCCCCCAAGTGGATGGCACCACGGCCCCGCCTTTCCGTAATAGCAACCAGCTGTTGAGTTTGTTGAAATCCTTGGGTGGAGTTGGGCCCGGCAATGCCAGCCAGCAGGTGACGGCTGACAATATCCGCTACACGCTGCACATGGACAAGACCATTTCGAAGGTATTGCCCTTGAACCTGAACTTGGGCAGCAGCGCCAGCCTATCTCTCAACTCGGCTGTTAATGTAACCGCCAACTTAAGCATCGCCGTGGACCTTGCTTTTGGTGTGAACAAGGCGGACGGCCAGTTTTTCATCCTGGTTTCGTCCACTCCCGTGCTGGCGGTTGCGGCCACCGTCACCACGGATGTCAATGTCGCGGGACGGCTCGGATTCCTGGATGTGAACGTCAATCATGGCGTCGCCACCCTGAATGCCAAGCTGGCGGTGAAGTTGTTGGATCCCGCCATTGACAGCCCCGCCTCGCCCGGAAAGGTCACGGGGCATGAGCTTGGCAACGCGCCGCTGGGGAACTTGGCGAGCCTCCTGTTCACCGGCGCCAGTGGCAGCGGTAATCCCAATCTCAGCCTTTCCCTGCCTTTGAGCGCGACGCTGGGTTCCTTCAGTCGCAGCGGCACGCTGGGGATTAACTGGTCGAATTTGTTGAATCCGGCGACGATTACACTCGACACCTCTGCGGTCGCCGAATTGTTCAACTTCAACTCGATCTCGGTCGATGACGCCCTGCAAGGCCTGCTCAGCCTGCCGGGAGTATTGGAGAAGCTTCTCGACACGACCCGGTTTGCCAAGGAAATACCGATTATCGGCAACGGGCTCAAGAACCTGGTTCAAATTGCCGACCGCGTCCGGGGCTGGATCGACCAACTGGCGCCGCTGGTTAATGGCCAGCGTAATCCCACTTTCAGCAGCGCCGCTACGCTGGAGACCCGGCTTGAAGCCATTCTCACCGCCGCCGGCGCACCTTTCGATATCAATGTCACCGTCAGCGGCACCGATGTTCAGTTTGTCGTGTTGTTCAAGCAAACGATCGTCAACCAGAACCTCAATTACGCGATCAATGAGGGGGTTCAAGGTCTGGGGTTCCAATCGGCAGGAACGCTGCAGGTGAATGGGGCGGTGGAGGCTAAAGTTCGTTTTGGCCTGGCTTTTGGGGCGGGTGTGCCGCTTAACCAGCGCTTCTACATTGTGCCTGGCGCCGACAGTTCGGCGGCGGTCAAGCTGAAGATTGGCGCAAACATCACCGCCACCGGCAGCTTTGGCTTGATTACCGTTAACGGAACCGGTGTGGCACGGTTGGGGAGCGGTGCCAACCAGGCTAACGACGCGATCCTGAGTGTGGCCTTGGTCGATCCGAACACAACCACCGGGACGACGAACAAGATTGTGCTGGCGGAAATCCTGAGCAATCCGCTGGCGGTTCTCGGCCCGTTGACCCTGACGGGCAGCGCATATGTCAATCTCTCGATCTCCTCACCCAACGTGAGCCCGCCGCCGAACCCCCTCCCAAGCGTCACGATCCAATGGGCGGACATTGGGACACTGGGCAGCCCCACCGTGACTACCAGCGGCGATTTGAGCGCATTCATCAGTGCGGCGGCGAATTTCAATCTCAGCAATGTGCTCGCTGGCATCCAGTCGATCCTGAACATGATCAACTCGTGGACGGGCCTGTCGATCATGCAGACCAAGATTCCGTTCGTGAACAAGAGCTTGTCCGAAGTGTTCAGCTTTGTCACCGAGGCGGTGAAGTTTTTCAACAAGGTTTCCCAGACCAGCGCCGCTACTGCCAGCGCGTTTGACACCGCCGTCAAAGCCGCGCTCACTGCCGCCGGCTTGCCGTCCGGTTCCACCTTCGAGTTGATTCCTTCCACGAATGCCGCCTTCCACAACCCAACCGATCTGGCGAATCCGCGCGTGCTTTACCTGTTCCATTACCGCCACGATTTTGCCGCCACCGCCCTCAACTTCAATTGGGGAGGGGATCTCTTTTCGCTGAATCTGACTTTCACCCCGGCGATCACCTTCGATCTCCAAATTGAGTTCGGTTTCAGCAAGGAAACAGGCTTCTATATAGTGGACCGCGACACAGCGCCCGCCAGCGATATCATTCGCCCGGATCTGATGACCATGGGGGCTGGCGAAGTCCACCTCGGGGCCAGCCTGGCCGCGTCCAACTTTGCCGCGGGGGGGAAGTTTGGCCCGGTGGACTATGGTGTGCGCAACGGCAATGCCAGCGCCAATTTCAGCCTGCTCCTGGACCTGAACGACCCTAATAAGTCCAAAGGCGTCATTACCGCCAGCGAACTGGCTGGCAATCTCACAACCGTCCTCCAACCGTCCTTGGGCGGGACCGCCTCCATCGTCATGCCGATGGGCCTGCGTTTGGGCACGGACGGCCCGGGAGTGAAGGCGACTTTCAGCGCCTATTGGGACTCAAGCTCCCCAACCACGTTCCATTTCGGTTCGCCGTCCGGCCCTGGGGATCCGACCGCAGGCTTCACGGGGATTCAGTTTGAGCTGGGTGAATTTTTACGGAAGATCATCGGGCCGTTCATTCAAAAACTCAACGATCTGAATCCACTGCCAGCCGAAGTTATTCGGATCCTGAACACCAAGCTGCCGCTCATCAACCAGAGTCCCATTGAACTGCTGGGCGATCTGGCGGGAGAGCCGGAAATCAAACTGCTGTTCCAGATCCTCCAGGTGGTCAGCGAGTTGAACAAGGTCATCAATACCGGCAAAGATCTGGATTTATCCGGCTATATTGCCGGAGAAACCGCCCCCTCCAATCCCGGTGCCGGCAGCGAGTCCGGCGGTGATGTCGCCGAAAGCAGCGGATTCGTCAGTTCGCTGGACGAGTTTGGCATTCGGATTTTTGGCGAAGCGCCGTCCAAATTGTTCAGCAGTGCGGCGCCGATTTCCAGCGCCATCATACGCCTGCTACTCAAGGATCCAAACGTCGAGTTTGTCGCTTGGAAACCGCCCCAATTCCGGGCCAGCTACGAATTCAACCTTCCGCCAATCCCGCTTTTCAGTTTCGGCATTCCCTTCATTGCTGAGGCGCGGGTTGAAGCCCAACTCGGCGGCAGCATTGCTTTCTTTGCCAACTTGGAAGTGGGCTTTACCTCGCGCGGCCTTTTCTATGACCCAGATGGCGCAGGTCCAAAGAAGCCGAGCCTCCTTAATGGACTCTACTTCGGAGATAACATTGCCGGTGGAAAGGACCAGTTCGAGGTCGGATTCACCGCGGAAGTGCATCTGGATCTTTCCGGTGTGGCCAAGATCTTGGGCATCGACGCAGTGAGGGTTTACGGACGGGGCGGCATCCGCGGCACCATCGGCCTCGACTTTGCCGATGTGCGATACGATGCCAGCGATCCGACATTGCAGGTCGGGGTCATTCAACGGAACGATTCACCTAAAGGGGATAATCGAGTATATTTGGATGAAATTGGCTGGATCGTGAACAACTATGGTCCCTCTTGCGCGCTCTCGCTCGGGGGTTCACTGGAGGCCTTTCTGGGGGTGGGTGCCAAGGCGCTTTGCCTGTTCGGCAGCTGTGTCGTGGATGTGTATGATGAGGCGAGCGTCACCCTGGCGAATTTCGACATCCCCTGCAGCCCGAATATAACCAATCTGGCCGATGTTTCTGGCAATTCGCTCATCATGCTCGACGATTATGCGCCGGATAGCATTGGCAAAAATGAAATCAACGTGACGGTCCGGCTGGATCGCGACAAAAATCCCATTGGGCTGCGGATCCAAAAACATCAGTCGGAAACGGATGTGGTCCGGAAGATTTCCTCGCTCACAGCGACGCAGGATATTTATGGCCGCTCCGTTTCCGCAGGCAGCAAGGCGCTTTATAATAACGAGGTATATACCTATTTAGGCCCTCTCATAGGCCAGTGGGTTAAAGGCGGCGACAAGGCCGATACCATTACGGTGGGCGATAAAAATGCGTTTGAGGATTTTTCCCTGGCCGAATTGGCGGGTGTCAACACGCTGGTGATCAAGGGAACCCAGGGCAACGACAAGGTGAACATCGATCCGGCGGTCACCGAAGCGTTTAACATTCAGCATGTCGTCATTACAACCTATGGGGGTGACGACCAGGTCGATTTCGGCACGATGACGCCAACCGCCTCTCATCTGCAAGACACCCTGATCGACCTCGGTGATGGAAACGATCGGGTGGTGGGCACCTTTGTTCATGATGTGGTGCATGGCGGAGCGGGCAATGACGCGCTCAGCGGGGAGGGTGGTCCGGACGAAATATACGGCGACGATGGCGATGACACGCTCTCGGGCGGCGCTAGCGACGACTTTCTCGATGGTGGGGGTGGAGCCGACACCATCTATGGCCAAAGCGGCATCAATACCATCCATGGTGGATCAGGCAACGACATCATTGTGGGGGGCGACGACCGGGACATCATTTATGGTGAAGCGGACGACGATAATATTGCCGGCCAGGCAGGCAACGATGAAATCCATGGCGGCGCTGGCCATGACATTTTGGTTGGCGGCACTGGGGACGACAACCTCTTCGGCGATGGAGGAGACGATGACCTCAAAGGCGGTGATGGGAATGACTATGCCGATGGCGGTACAGGCGCTGACCAGATTGCAGGTGAGGCAGGCAATGATAACCTGAATGGGGGAGCCCAGGACGACACCGTTTTTGGCGGGTTTGGGGATGACGCCATCAATGGCAACGATGGCGGTGATTTGCTCCATGGCGGGCCGGGCAATGACACCATTTCCGGAGGCAACGGCGACGACCGCGTATTCGGTGAAGAAGGCAATGACACCATCTCCGGTGAAACCGGCGTGGATGAATTGCACGGCGGGGTTGGTGATGACTCCGTTTACGGCGGAGACCAGAATGACCAAATATTCGGTGAGGATGGCCAGGATTATATTGAGGGTAATGCGGGCAGCGACACGATCTCCGGAGGTGCTGGAAACGACTTCCTGGTGGGCGGCGGTTCCACTGCCGGATCCGATGCTGGCGGGGCCGACACGATGACCGGCGACAGCGGCGAGGACATCATCATTGGCGATGACGGCGCAAGAAATCCCAATGGCGCCGTTCTCCTCGGCGGGACAGGGGCGGATATCCTTTCCGGCGGAGATGGCAACGATTTGGTGTTCGGAGAAGGCGGTAACGATACCATCAGCGGCGATGCGAACAATGATGTCATCCATGGCGGGGAAGGGGATGACGTCATCCACGGGAACGATGGGGACGACGACCTCTATGGCGATGCCGGCCAGGACACCATCTATGGGGATGCTGGCTTGGATCGGATTTGGGGTGGCGAGGGGAATGACACCCTTAGCGGCGGCACTGGGAATGACGTGATCCGCGGCGAGAATGGGAACGATACCGTCACGGGTAATGACGGCGAAGATGTCCTTTATGGCGGCAATGGGGATGACACCATGGAAGGTGGCGCGGGTGCCGATCGGAGCTATGGTGGAGATGGCAACGACACCCTTTACGGATTTGCTGCCAGCGTGGCCGGTGACGACAATTCCCCGGACACCGTTTATGGCGAAAACGGCAATGACACGGTTTACGGTGGGGGTGGCGACGACACCTTGGACGGCGGACCCGGTGTGGACACGATTTACGGCGGCGACGGCAACGACCTGATACTGGCTGCCACGGGCGTGGGTGACCACCTATACGGTGGCAATGGCAATGATCATATCATTGGTTCCGATGAAGGCGCCGACACGGACCCGAACTACAATGACACGACGTATTTCGGCGATGTGATCGATGGCGGTCCTGGCGATGACCTGATTGAAGGTTTGGGTGGCGCGGACAACCTCCAGGGCGGAGATGGCAATGATACGATCGACAGCGGCGTGGGAGCTGATCTGATCCACGGAGGCAATGGCGACGATTACCTCTATGCTGGGCACGGCTTGGGGGACACGATCTACGGCGATGATGGCGATGACACCATTTACGGATGTCATGAAGGCAGCGACACGATCAGTGGCGGCACCGGCAACGACCGGATCTATGGGCAGGGCGGTGACGACCTTCTCCATGGCGACGCCGGCGATGATTACCTTGATGGCGGCGGCGGCACTGACAAGGTTTTTGGCGATGATGGCAACGATGAGTTGCTCGGCAGCGGCGGGGTCGGCGATAACCTCGATGGCGGCGCCGGGGATGATATCCTCCGGGGTTCGGATGATGGGGCGGACCTCCTCAGCGGTGGCTCTGGACGCGACCGCATTTATGGCAACGGCGGCAATGACCTCATCAGCGGTGGCGAAGGGGACGACATCCTGGACGGCGGTGCCGGCGACGATACTATTTCGGGCGATGCTGGCAGCGATTTGATGCTTGGCGGCGCGGGCAATGACACGATCCATGGCCATAACGCCACTGGCGCGGGTGACGACAATGCGGTGGATTATCTCTACGGCGATTTCGGCACCAACGCGAATCCCGCTGAAGCCAATTCAGGCGGCGACCGTCTTTATGGCGGCGGCGGCAACGATTTTCTCTACGGCGAAGGTGGAGACGACTTCATCGATGGCGGGACAGGATCCAGCAATCTGATAAACTACGGGCTGGGCGAAGGGGCGAACCCGGCAGACTTTGTGCCTCCGACTCCTACTCCGGCCCCCACCGTGCAGCCGACAACCGGCATCAATCCTGCCCTGTCCACCTTGCGAAACCGCACCAATTCCCCCGGCCGCTGGTCCGAATTTTCGAGTTCCGCGAGCGGCGGTGGCCTCAGCGATACCGACAGCCTCGCGCTGGAGCCAAGCCTGGCCGCGGATGGGCTTGGCAACGTCTTTGTCGCCTGGGTCGATGGCCGCAATGGCAACTATGAGATTTATGTTGCACGCCTCTCGGCGGCCGGCGTCTGGTCGCAATTGGCTGGCAGTGCGCAGGCCGGTGGTGTGAGCGCCACGCTGACATCTTCCCGCCGTCCGAGCATCGCCATCGGCGCTGACAACAATCCAGTGGTTGCCTGGACTGAGTTTGGAAGCGGCGCAGCTTCCAGCAACATACGCGTTGCCAAATTTGATCCCACTGCCTACGGCGGTTCCGGAGGCTGGGTGGCTGTCGGCGATTCGCTCGGCGCGAACGGGGTCAGCAACAGCGGCCTGGCCGATAGCGCATCGCTGGTCATAGCCGCGGCGGGACCGGTGGCTGGCTGGCTCGACAATACCGGGGGTGTGGCCCATGTGCGCGTGCGTCAATACGGGAATGGGATCTGGAATGAGTTGGGCGCTGGCAGCGCGTCCGGATTCGGCATCTCAGGTTCAGCGGCGAGTGTGTCTGACCTGGCGCTCGCGACGGATGGGGCCGCCAAGGTTGCCGCCGCCTGGACTCAGACGGTTGGCGGAAGCACTGAAATTTATGTGAAGGAATCGAACGGCGGGGCGGCCTTCGCGCAAATTTCCGGGTCAGCTGCGGGCGGGGGTGCCAGCAACACGCCGGGCATCAGTTCCTCCCCAGCGCTTGCTTATCGAAGCGGGGCGCTTTTCGTCGCCTGGCAGGACGAAACCAATGTTTTCTCCGAGATTTACGCAGTCCAATACAGCGGCGGAGTTCGCCAAGTGATAAGCGCCAGCGCCAGCGGCATTTCAAACACCAGTGGCTATGCGACGAAGCCATGCCTCGCGAGCAGCGGCACGAATCTCTATCTCGCCTGGGCCGACGACACCGCCAGCAGCCGGGTCGGCTCGAAGATGGCCATCTATGTTCGAACCTGGAATGCCGGGTCTTCGGCGTTTATTGACGACCTGGCCGGGGATTCCGGATATCACGGCGTTAGTTTCACGGGCGGTGCGATGCGTTCGCTGGACCTTGCGTTGAACAATACCGGCAAGCCGTTCATTGCCTGGAACGATCAGGCCGCGGGGAATCCGCAAATCTACGTGCGCGGCAACACCTTCACCATCGCCAGAGTCTTCAATGCCAACGGCGCGGCCAGTGTTCAATCGATTCTCGACACCAACGATCTGAATCCTGGTGACGTGATTCTGGTAAGCGGCAATACCGGCGGCTTCACAGTCGGCGGTAATGATGCCGGTGTCTTAATACGCCTAATACCCGGAGTGACCATCAGCGGTGCGGTCAGCATCACCGTCGACGATGTGACCATTCAGGGCGGAATTTTCAGCGCCGGTATAACCGCCACCGGCGTCAAGCGCATCTCGTTGCGGGAAGCGACGGTTGCTGGCGGCTCGACCGTGAGTGGCGGCTCTGATTCGCAAATACTGAATAATACCTTGTCTGGCCCTTCAGCTTTGACACTTACCGGCGGTGCTTTAAATCCCATTGTCGAACACAACAATGTCGCGGGAACGAGCATTGGCCTGGCTATCACCTCCGGAGGCGCGAACGGGGTGGCGGTTTTCGAGAATCGATTTTCCGGACCGACCGCGGTCGCTTTATCCGCGGTTGCGGGTGGCCTCATTGAAAATAATATTTTATCCACTGGCGGCGTTGGCTTAAAGATTGCCGCTGCTTTTACGGGCAGCATCATTGGCAACGAGGTTTCTGGTTTTAGTACGGGGGTGGAATATGGCGCTTCTGCAACGCTCAGTGGAAATAGGATACATGATAACGGTGTGGGCGTGAATGTCAGTGCGATTGGCGAAGTCGATGGCTTCGGTTTTGCCGGTGCCGCCAAACCCAACGATATTTTTGGCAACCAGACGGGCGCCACCCTCGCCGCCACCGCGCGGATGCGCGGCCAGCATATCTACGGCAATTCGACGGGTGTCACCGGTTCGGGTCTGCTGGGCGGCAACGACTTGGAGACCGCCAACCTGATCGAAAAAAACACGACTGGCGTTAATTTCAGCGGTGTCATCCAATTCAACCGCATTGCCTGGAACCAGGTAGGAATTGAGGCTGGCAACGGGCAGATCATCCTCCACAACCTGATATATAAGAACACGCAATCGGGCATCGCGGTGAATGGCAAAAGCGATGTGCGGATTTTCAGCAACACCATTTATGCGCCGGCCGGCGACGGCATCCGCCTTGCAGGCAGTTCGAGCAATGTCGATATTCGGAGCAATATCATCTGGGCGGAAACTGGGTACGGCATATACGTCGATAACAACAGCCAGGCCGGGTTTTTCAGCGACTACAACGATTTGCATGCCAGTGGCTCCGGGCGGCTTGTTTATTGGACCAAGGACTTCACGGACCTCCTCGATTTTCAGGCCGATGTCGCCGCGTTTGACCTCCATTCAATCGGGCGCACGGCGGTCAATCCGGCCGGGGCCGAGCCTCGATTCTACAACCGTGCCACTGACGATTACCGGGTGTTCGATCTGGTCGCCGGACTGCGTTTCTCAAGCCCGACGGTTGATGGCGCCGATCCACTGACTGATTTGGGGCGGCCTGGATTTTATTCCAACCTGTTGGCGAATCCGGGCTTTGAATCGGGTGTGACCGGATGGAACACCAACCTGAACGCCGGCACTCAAGCTGCCAGCCCCGCTCCGTTCGATGGGGCGAAATATTTCTATTCAGGAAATATCCAGCAGGGCTTTGCTGAACAAACCGTCAGCCTCGTGACGGCTGGTTTCACCGTGGCACAACTCGACTCGCAGGACTTGGTGGCGGTGTTCGGCGGGCGGGTCCGTTCGGCCAGCGAGACGCCGCGGGATCGAGGTCAGATCATTTTGACATTCCTGGACGGCGCGAATGCCGAAATTGGCACGAGCGGCCCGGTTCTGGCGCAGAATGTGGCGGATCGCTGGGAATTGATCGGCGGACGGCTCCATGTGCCAACGGGGACGCGCAGTATTAAGTTCCGGTTTGAAGGCGTTCTGAAGAGCGGCAACACCAACGACAGTTTTCTCGATGGCGCCTTTGTATTCGTAATGAACGACCTGGTGGCTCCAAACCAGGGAGCTTTCGGCAATACGGTTGCCGAGAATGCCGAACCGGCCCTGGCGCATCTGGCAGTAAAGTTCCCTGACCTCTATACCGACTGGGAACGGGACAAGCCCCGCCTGATCCGTTGGGATTCATACAACAATATTAATGAATCCAATGTTCGCATTGATCTTTACCAGGATGATCCAGTCCATGGTCCCGCTTTGCTGTTAAACCTAGCCGCATCCACGCCGGACGATGGCGAATTCAACTGGATCCCATCGACCAGTGCCATCAGTTTCGGCACCTATGGATTGCGCATTCAAATCAGCTTCGTCGATAACAATGCGGTGGTGAATCGCAGTTCCGAGAAGTTCACTGTTCCTGAAAGCGGCGACACTTATTGGGTCGATGACCTCAACAACAGCAACGATGAGTACACTCCCAATGCCGTTGGGGACAACCGCAACACCGGCAAACTTGCCACCGCGCCCAAACCCAACCCGGTCAATGTTCTCCGAATATATGAACTGGCCAGCGGCGCCGTGCTTAATATCGATACCGGAACCTATCCGTTGATTTACACCGCGGTCATGACCGCCAAGGCCGACGTGGGTTTGGGCCTGGATCGAGGCTTCCTCTTTAGAGGTCCCACCAACTCGAGCCGGGTGGCGGAGTTGGTCACTGCCATCCCGAACAATGCGAGCCAGGATTTGCTCTATCTCGACGACGCTGACCTGATGCAGATCCGTTTCCTGACTCTGACCGGAGGACGTTACGGCCTCCATGCCACGGGTGGCACCAACGGCCTGGTGACGGAGCGGTTGCTCCTGCGTGATAATGGCTTGAGCGGTCTGACGGTGGACGGAAACAGTGACTTCACCTTGCTCAAGGACCTCACTTCAACCAGCCATCAGGGCACCAACGACGGTGTGCAGATCATCGGCGGCGCAGGTGGAGTTATTGAGAATCTCAACAGTTCGAACAACCACTGGGGTCTCTTCGTCTCGGCCTCTACGGTAACCATTAATGGGGCGGCCCTATATAATAACCGGGCCGCTGGCCTCCGCCAGGAGGGCGCCACCACCGGAATTTGGGACCATGTCAACGCCTTCGGCAACGCTTCTGGTATTGAAACCCAGGGAACCATCACCATCACCAACGCCCAGGTGCATGATAACATTGGCAACGGCATCGAAGCTTCCTATGGGAGCGTGTTGACCGTTCAGAATGCCGAGATATTCGGCAACGATACTGGCCTTGTTCTGCGCCAGGGCCAGGTCGCTGGCAGCCGGATTTATGCCAACCTCCACTCCGGTGTGTATGCTCCCTACCTCCCGGTGACCGTCACTGGCAATACGATTTATTCGAACGAATATGGCGTTTATAGCGAGGCCTACTCCAGCGGGCAATTTACCGTGGCCAACAACCTCATATACGCTGATCGGGTGGCGGCCATTCGGTTTACCAGTTATGGTCCCAGCGCTTATGAAGTGACCAACAATACAATTTACGAACCAGTTGCCGATGGCCTGTATGCCACCACGTCCGACAACCTTCACCTGCGCAATAACATCATCTGGACCCAGGCCGGTTATGGCCTGCGCATTGCCAACGACAGCCAGAATGATTTCACCAGTAATTTCAACCTGCTCTATGCGACTGGCACCGGGAAAATTGGCTTCTGGCAGGGGGATCGCGCCACCCTGACCGACTGGCAGTATGCCAACTTCCGGGATGGTGACAGCCTCAGCGCCGATCCGCTCTTCGTGGATGCCCGTGGTCCGGACAACATCCTTGGCGCTGCCTTGACCCAAGGATTGACAGCTACGTTCTACATTGGCAACACACTGACGGCTTTTGCCAGCGCCCCGGCTTTGACGCGGCTGGATCGCCAGGTTCAGTTTGCTTCCTCCTATGGCACGCCTGATCCACTGCTCCCGAATGACAATTGGGCCGGACGTTGGACTGGTTTCCTGAAAGCCGAGGTTGCCGGTGATTACACAATTTATATCAACTCGCTCGGGCCGCAGCGCCTGACCATCAACGGCGTCCTGGTGGTGGACGATTTCACCACGCCCTCCAATGCCGAGCGCAGTTATACGTTCAATGTGGCGGCCCAGGGTTTTGTGCCAATCACTTACGAAATGGCCGACGATGGCGGCCAGGCCCAAGCTCGTCTCGAATGGACCACACCGCTTACCGCCGGGAATCGCCAGCTCATTCCGCCTGGGAATTTATATCCCTCCAGTGGCGTCAGCGATGGGAAGGACGATAACTTCCATGAACGGTCGAAATATGGCAGTTACAAGAATGGCTTGGGATTCAGTCCCGACCAGGTGCGTGAGTCCAGTCCGGCCATCGACCGGGGAAGACCGGGCGATGCGTTCGCGGCGGAACCTGAGGACAACGGTGGCTATGTGAATTTGGGTGCCTATGGCAACACGGCCACGGCATCCAAGAGTCCGGCCCAATATATTTTGGTAACCAATCCCAACGGCGGCGAACGGCTGCCGCAGAAGACCAAGTTCGATATCCGCTGGCGGTCGGATGGGTTTGCCGGCAACGTCCGGATTGAATATTCGTCCTCCGGATTCGCGGGAACTTTCGTCGATTTATCAGCGAACGAGCCCAACGATGGGGTTTATACGTGGAATATCACCACCGGGTTCACAGTATCGGATCAGTATGTGATCCGCATCAGCTCGGTCGGTGCACCGGCTATCAACGATCTATCCGGGGCGGTGTTCAACGTCTTGCCCCCCATCTCCAACTATTATGTCAACGATAGCGTGACGGTCGGCGATGTCTTCACGACCGCCGTCGGCAACGATGGCAATGACGGTCTCTCGCCGACCACCCCCAAGGCGAGCATCCGCGCCATCTTGGAAACCTACGATCTTGAATATGGAGACACGATTTTTGTCGATACGGGCTATTATCAGCTGACTACAAATCTTAAGATCACCAATCCAGATTCAGGAGTGATCATACGCGGGCCCGATTCGGCTTTCAGCCTTGGCGCTTACTACAACAGCCGCGTTCTCGAAGACACGCCGATGGCTTATTACCGATTCGGCGATGCAGCCGGCTCAGTCACCGCATCCGACTCGTCCGGCCATAACCTGAATGCCACCTATGTCAATGGTACTGCGCTTGGCTCCCTCGGGGCGCTGCCCGGATCGGCTGACACCGCGGCACGTTTCGATGGCATCGATGATTATGTGGCGCTGCCGAGCGGTTTTGGCAATTTCAGCAGCGGTTTGACCCTGGAAATATGGATTAATCCCGGGAATTCCGCCGCAAATGCGCGTTATTTCGATTTGGGGAATGACAAACAGAAGGATAATATTGTTCTGGCCCGCCGGGACGTGAGCAACGATTTGGTATTCCAGATATGGAATGGAACCACAGCGGGGCCCTCCTTGACGGCATCCAATGTATTGGATTCCAACCAATGGCAGCACCTCGTGGCAACCGTTGACAACGGTGGCGCGGCCAGGATCTACTTGAACGGAGCGTTGGTTGCTTCCGGCAACATCACCGCCCCTGGAAATGTCACCCGAACAATCAATTACATCGGCCGGAGCAGTCGGGCCACCGACGCTTATTACCAGGGATCGATGGACGAAGCGGCCATCTATGATCGGGTGCTCGCTCCCGAGCGGATCGCCACGCACTATTATGCCGCCGCTGGCAAAGGGGTGGTTCTTGATCGAGGCAATGTAAACAGCGGCAGCTTTGTCTTTGAGCTGGACAATGCCGACGTCGTGACTCTTTCCAACCTGTCGATCACCGGGGCCTACGACGGCATCAACCTTAAAAACGGGTCCATCCTTTTTACACTGCAGAATTCGGTAATTTACGAAAACGCCAACTGCGGCCTGAATATCACTGATGCCGCCTCAACGCAGGCGGTCATCAAGGACAATGTTTTTTACGGCAATGCCAGCGCGGGTGAAAACCGGAATCAGAATTACGGAGTTTACTCCATTGGCCAGGATCCCACAGTGCTGCGCAACCAAGCCTATCATATCGGCGGCAGCAGCAACTTTGGCATGCAGCTTTACAATGTCGGCGCCAACGTGGTGGTGCGCGACAACCTGGTCTTCAATAATTCTGACACCGGCCTGTGGATTTCCGCTTCGAACTTTGATATCTCGGGCAACGTGGCGCATGACAATAATCGTGGCTTCTATTTCGAGGACAACACCGGCCCCCTGGTGGGACAAGCCCATGATGACTTGGCCTTCGGAAATACCACTGGCTTTGAACTTCGCGGCGCAGCCGAATATTTCAACGAGACAGCGCATGACAATACCACCGGCTTTGCCGCTCCCAGCGGATCATTCACCGGCTCGGCTCATGAACTCATCAGTTGGAGCAACACTACGGGCATCAACTGGAACAGCGGCACGCTCAGAAACGCTCGAATATACGGCAACTATGGCGATGGCCTATACCTTGGTTACGGCAACTGGACCGTGACCGGCAGCCAGGTATACAATAACGCCACCGGCATCCATTCCGAGGCCTACCACAGCGAAAACATCCTGGCCAATAACCTGGTCTATAACAACCGCGACCGGGGAGTCTTGCTGGAAAACGTGCAGTCCAGCAACGGGAGCCTGGCGTTCGTCAATAACACGGTGATGGAACTGAGCGCGGATGCCCTGCAAATCACTGGCAGCAGCCAGAATGTGGGTCTGCGGAACAACATACTTTGGTCCGGTGGCGTGGGCAATTACGCGATCATAGTTGCCAATAACGCCCAGCGTGGATTCAGCAGTGACTACAACCTGATTTATTTCACCAGTGGCGCCAAATTCGGTTTTTGGCAGAGCGACTTCGCCACGCTGGCGGATTGGATATATGAATTAGGCTTCGACACCCACTCACTTTCGACCGATCCGGTGTTTGTGAATCCGGCAGGCAACGATAACGTGCTTGGTTATCAGGATTTTTCCGGGTTGAAGTTTGAATACTTTGCCAACGCCAATTTCAGCGGTGCGCCAGCCGTGACCCTGATCGACCGCGTTGTTTCCTTCGGCGGCACCTATGGTGCGTTCCGGAATCTGCCCGGCCAGCCCGGCGACAGCCAATCCTTCCGTTGGAGCGGCGAGGTTTTCCTGCCTGTTGCGGGCGATTATACCTTCTATATCAACTCAGCAGGACCGCAGAGGCTGACGATTGGCGATCAGACGATCATCGACGATTTTGCCATCCCTTCCAATGTTGAACGAAGCGCTGTTTACACGGCTGCAGCACGGGGATGGGTAAAGTTACTTTACGAAGTGGTGGATCCGGCCAATGGTGGCCTGACTCAGGCCAATCTTGAATGGAGTACCCCCAACCAGCCTGCGCGCCGCCTGATCCGTGCCCAGGAGGCGGAAGTGGCCGTAAACGGCGGTTCCTCACTGGAACACCCTGTCTTGCGCTACCAGCCTGTTGATGCCGCGATGGGAACCGACGATGACTTCCACCTCGCTTCGTCCGCTGGCAGTTGGCATGGCGGCATCTTTGCGGCGGATGCTTCCGACTCCCCGGGCATTGATTCGGGCGATCTGGCATCCTTTTTTGCCAATGAATCAAGCCCCAATGGCGGGCGCATCAACCTCGGCTTCGAAGGCAACACCGCGCAAGCTTCCCGGTCCCGCCTGCCAGCCCTGCAACTGCTCTCACCCAACGGTTTTGAAAAATACCGGATCCAGGGCGGGATCATCATCCAATGGCGCACCATTGGGCAGGTGGACAGTGTGGATGTGTCTGTAAGCCTCGATGGCGGGAGAAGTTTTGAAATCGTGGCCAATGGCCTGCCCAATGATGGCAACTTTGCCTGGAATCCGCCCACGATTTCCAACCAGGTGCTGGTGCGCATTTCCAGCTCCCTGAATCCGGATGTCCGGGACACTTCCGACAACTTTTTCACCATCGGCGTGGCCGGCAATTCCTACTACGTCAATGACGGCTCCAGGGTCGGCGATTTTTATTCAAAAGCGGTTGGGAGTAATGCCAATTCAGGCACCACCCCGGACGATCCGATGAGTTCCGTCAACGCCGTTTTAAGCGCCTACAACCTGGAACCAGGCGATACCATCTATGTCGATAGCGGTTACTACCAGCTGCCGGCCAATGTGCGGATCACTGCCGCGGATTCCGGCCTGACTATTCGCGGGCCTGGCATTATTAGCGGTCTCGGCGCCTCTTATGCCGGGATGGTGGCCGCGGATAAGCCCTTGGCCTACTATCGTCTTAATGAAGCTTCCGGCGTGGTTGCCGCGGATGCCTCGGGACACGCTCTGGACGCGGCTTTGGCCAACGGTGCAGTCTGGGGCGTGCCAGGGGCACTGAATGGCGCCGCTGACACCGGAGTGCAGTTGGACGGTGCAAACGACCACCTGGCTTTGCCATCTGGCTTTGCCGATTTTACCAATGGCCTGACGCTGGAAATATGGGTTTACCCAACCGCCGCCAACGCTTCGGCGCGGCTGTTTGACCTGGGCAAGGGTTCTGCCAGCGACAATATCATTTTGGCGCGTTACGATGTGACCAACGATCTTTATCTCCAAATCTACAATGGCAACAGCGCCGGCGGCAGCCTGCGCGTGTCCGGTGTGCTGGAGTTCAACCAGTGGCAGCACATCGTCGCCACCGTGGATGGCAGTGGCAATGCGCGGATTTATAAGGACGGAGTGCTGGTCGGCGCCGGCGTTGTCAATGCGCCCCGGAACATCTCCCGAACCAGCAACTACATCGGCCGCAGCAACTGGGCCACCGACAAATACTTTGCTGGCAGCCTGGATGAGGCCGCCATTTATGATCGCGTGCTTTCATCGGATCGCATCGCCCAACACTATTATGCGGGAGCTGGCCAGGGGGCGGTCCTGGACCGTGGCAATGCCTCAAATGGCGCGTTTGGCTTTGAAATTAATGCTGCCGCCGACGTGACTTTCATGAACCTGTCAGTCACCGGGGCTTTTGACGGCATTAATGTGAGCGGTGGTTCGCCCCGGTTCACTCTGCAGAATTCCCGCCTATACGAAAATGCCAGCAGCGGATTAAACATCACCGATGTGGGGTCCTACAGCCCGCTTATAACGGATAACATCTTTTATGGTGATGCCAGCAACAGCAGCCGGGATCAAAACTACGGGGCCTTTTCCCACGCCCCGGATTCAACCGTGCTGCGCAACCAAGCTTACCATATCAACGGCTCCAGCGACTACGGTATTTACCTGGATAATGCCGGCACGAACGCCAGCGTGCGGGATAACCTGGTGTTTAATAATTCGTCCACCGGCCTGACTGTAATCGGTTCCAGCTTTGAAGTGGCCGGCAATGTGGCGCATAGCAATAATCGGGGCTTTTACTTTGAAGACAACACCGGGCCGCTGATCGCGCGCACTCATGGCAACGTGGCTTACAATAACACCACCGGCTTTGAATTGCGCGGATCCGGTGAGTATTACAGCGAGGTTGCCCACGACAACGGCACCGGCTTCTTCGTTCAGAGTGGGAGCTTTGATGGCGTGGCCCACGACCTTGCCAGTTGGCGCAACACCACTGGCATCAATTGGAACAGCGGCACGCTCAAAAACGCCCGGGTATATGGCAATCTGGGCGCTGGCATCCTGGCTGGCTACGGCGGTTGGACCATCACGGACTCACAATCCTATAACAACGCCACCGGCATCTACTCGCAGGCGTACCACAGCGTCAACACCCTGGCCAACAACCTGGTCTATGGCAACAGCAACTATGGCATATTGATCGCGGATGGCCAAACCAGCAACGGCACCTTGTTCCTCACCAATAATACCGTCATGGAACCCGCCTGCGATGCGGTGCAATTGGCCGGCACCACTCAGAATGTTCAGATCCGGAACAACATCTTCTGGGCGGGCGGCCAGGGCCACTATGTCATCAATGTCGCCAATACGGCCCAGCGGGGGGTTGGCAGTGATTACAACCTCCTTTACTTCACGGAGGGAGCCAGTCTTGGCTTCTGGCAGAACAGCTTCAGCTCACTGGCTGACTGGCGCTATGAGCTGGGATTCGACACCCATTCGCTGAACGCCAACCCGCTTTTTGTTGATGCCAATGGCGCCGACAACATTCTGGGCTTCCAGGATTCTGCCGGCCTGAAGTTCGAATATTACCCCAATGGCACTGGTAATTTTTCCGGTGCCGCAGCCGTTACACTCTTTGACCGTTCCGTTGATTTCGCCTCCACTTATGGGGCCTTCCGCGGTCTGGCTGGCCAGCCGGGCGATAATCAGTCCTACCGCTGGAGTGGTGAAATCTATCTGCCGGTGGCTGGCACCTATGCATTCTGGGCCAATAGCCAGGGGCCGCAGCGGTTGACGATCAACGGCACCGCGGTGATTAATGACTATAGCCTCACCGCTGCCTCTGGCGTTGAGCAAACCGGGGTTTATGTTGCCCAGGCTTCGGGTTGGGTGAGCCTGGCCTATGAGGTGGTGGACCCTGCCAATGGCGGACCGACCATGGCGCGGCTCGAATGGGCCACACCAGATGCTCCGCAAAGGCGGGTGATTCGTTCAAGTGAGGTTATCCCCGGGCTCGGTGAGCGATCCGTCCTGCGTTATCAGGCCGGTGTCTCCGGAACAGGTGCCGATGACAATTTCCACCTCCAATCGCGTTTCGGGAGTTATAAGCTGGACACCTTGACCTTCACCAACGACGCGGTTGATTCGCCCGGAATTGACCGGGGCGATCTGAGTTCGGTCTACTCCAGGGAACTGGAATCCAACGGACAGCGCATCAACCTGGGGGCTGACGGTAATACCCCATTGGCATCGCATTCACCAGGCCAATTCATCCAACTGCTCAACTTTAACGGAGGGGAAAAGGTCCGGCAGGGGATGGCCTCCTTCGTCAACTGGCGTTCGACCGGCCTCGGCCCGGTGGATTTATGGTTCAGCTCCGATAGCGGCGCCTCGTGGAACCTTTTGTCCAACAACGAACTCAACGATGGTTTTTACGCTTGGAATCCATCGGCGGTCACGCTGCATGGGCGGCTCCGGATCAGTGCTCATGGGGTGGTGGATTTCAGCCTGCCCGGCGCTGTGTATGATGTTTCGGACGCTGATTTCACGGTGGGTGTGCCTGGTAACACCTATTATGTGAACGACGGTTTGACCTCCGGTGACCAATACAGTGCCGCCATCGGCAATAATGCCAATTCCGGCACCACCCCCGCCGATCCCATGGCTTCCCTCAATGCCGTGCTCAACGTTTACGACCTCGGCGCGGGCGACCTGGTCTTGGTCGATACTGGTTACTATGCCCTGCCCACGAATGTCCGCGTCACTCCGCAGGATTCCGGTGTCGTCATTCAAGGACCGACCACCAGCGCCACACTGAATGCGACCTATTCGCAGGTGGTGCTGTCCGGCACGCCTTATTTATATTACCGGTTGGGCGAAAGCTCTGGCACAACCGCCAACGATTCCTCCGGCCATGAACGAGTAGGCACGTATGCCAACGGAGTCCAACTGGGAATTCCTGGTGCCCTGCTCAACAACGCGAACACCTCGGCCCGGTTTGATGGCACCAACGATTACTTGGATTTACCGGACGGTTTCAACAGCTTTCCGAGGGGATTAAGTTTTGAATTTTGGGCCTACCCCACCGCCGCCGGCGATGGTCAGCGGTTTCTTGACTTGGGCAATGGCGCGGCCAGCGATAATATTTCCCTCTATCGCCGCGGCTCCACCAACGATCTGAGTTTCAGCGTTTATAATGGATCCGCGGCGGGATCAGAGGTGACCGCCAGCAACGTGTTGGAGCTGAACCGCTGGCAGTTTTTTGCCGTTACCTTGGATGCGGCTGGGTTCGTCCGCATCTATAAAAATGGCGTGCCGGTGGCTTCGGGCCAGACGAATGTGCCGAACGACGTTCTGCGAACCAGCAACTACATCGGGCGCAGCAACCGGGCTTCCGACGCCTATTATACCGGTGGCCTGGACGAGGCGGTCTTTTATGATCAGGTTTTGAGCTCCGACCGCATCGCGGCGCATTACGGCGGAGCCACTGGCCAGGGTGCTCTCCTGGATCGTGGCAATGTGGCGGCGGGCCGTTACGCGGTGGAATTGGCGGCGGCGAAGAATGTGACCTTGCGCAATTTATCTCTGACCGGTGGGGAATGGGGCTTCGTGGCGAACGATGCGGATAACCTGGCGATTTCCAATTCGCGTGCCTTCAACAACGCCGTGGGTGGATTCTACGTCCACACCGATGTCACGGACGCCCTCCTCTCCGGCAACGAAGCCTATGGCACCACCGGGAACTCCAGCACCGACCAGGATACCGGATTCCAGTTGCGCGGCGATCGCATGAACGTTTTCAACAACCGTGCTTACAAGGTCGGCGCCCAGCTGGGCGATGGCATTGATGTTGATTCGGCTGACCAGTTGGTCTTCCACGACAACCAAGCCTACAACAATGTGAATGGAATAACCATTGCCACGTCGCAAGCCGAAATCAGCGGCAACGAAACCCGTGATAACATTCGTGGACTCTATGTGAGCGATGATAACGGCAATTTCCGCTCGCTCGTTCATGACAATTATTCGCGCGAAAACAATGGCGCAGGCTTCTACCTGGAAAATAACGTGGAGGCTTTCAGCAATACGGCGTCGATCAACGATGGCGCGGGAATCTTTGTCAACAACAGCGGCGATAACACTGTCGTCCGGGATAATTACACCTGGCGCAATGGCACCGGCATCAGCGCCAAGAACGGTTTCGTGCAGCACAACCGGGTGGTGGGCAATACCGGTGCGGGGATTTTCGTGGATTACACCGGGGTATTGATTAATGGCAACATCGTGTATGGCAACGCGCGCGGCATTGAGGTAACCAATTATTATGGCGCCACCACAGTCCAGAACAACCTGGTCTATGATAATACGAACCAGGGCATCTATGTTCATGGCGCCGGCACGAGCGGCAATCCGGGAGTTCTGATTGTCAATAATACTGTTCAGCACGAAGTCGGTAGCGCGTTGAAGTTGGAGAACAACGGTAATAATGTCCGGGTCTATAACAACATCATCGTGATCAACGGCGGGTTGGGCATGGAAGTGATTGGCAATGTCACCGGCTTTGACAGTAATTACAACGATATCTTCCCCGCACGGGCCGGCGCCAACATCGGCAAATATCTCACTAATGCCAACTCGGCCACGCTCGCCAGCTGGCAGACGGCCACGGGCAAAGATGCCAGCAGCAAATCCGGTGATCCCCTGTTCATTGACATCAATGGCGCCGATAACCTCTTCGGTTGGGAACGGCCTGATCCGCAGAGTCCATTCGCCGATTTCGGCCTCGACGACAATTTCCACCTGCGCCGTGGTTCGCCGGTGATCGATTCGGCTGATGGCGAGACGGGGCCCGATCTGGACGCCGATGGCAATTCCCGCCTGGATGATCTGGCCACCACCAACACCGGTAATGGGGTCTTCCGTTTTTATGAAATGGGTGCCTTTGAGTTTGTCGGTTCCAGCGCCGACATCACTCCGCCGACCGTGACTGCGCTCTTGCCGGTGGGGTTGGTCGATAATGCCCTGGTCAGCGCGCATTTCAGCGCTTTGATCGTCCGGTTCAGTGAACCCCTTGAAGCGGTCAGCGCCCGCAGTCTCTCGCTATACTCGCTCATCGAAGCCGGGCCGGATGGCGTGCTCGGCAACGGAGATGATGTGAGCGTGCCGATCACCAGCATCGCCTATGTGCCCGGTGAGTTGGAGGTGCGTGTGAACTTCGCCGCTGAACTGCCACAAGGCCGCTACCGGCTTACCCTGTCCAGCGGCGTCACCGACGCGATTGTGGATCAATCCGGCAACGCCTTGGACGGCGATGCGAACGGCTCTGCGGGCGGCAATTTCGTACGCAGTTTCCAGCTCGACTTGACGCCGCCCACGGTGGTCTCCGTGAATCCGACCGGCTCGGTCGTTGCCGGGCCAGCCCGGTTTATCGTGGTCTTTTCCGAGGATTTGCAGATGAATGCCGCCACCGTGACGAATCCCGCCAACTATGGATTATTCGCGAGCCTGGATGAAACGTTCGGCAACACCGATGACACCAATGAATCGGCTCGCATCGCCAGTGTGACCTACGACGCTGCCAGTCGGACTGCCACGGTCAACCTCACGTCGGCGCTGCCAGCGCGGCATTATCAATTCGTGATCCGCCCCAGTGTCACGGATCAGGCGGGCAACGCCCTCGGGAATGGCGCCGCGTTCGTTAGTTTGCTGGATGTGAGCGTGCCTGTTCTCAATCCGATAGGGGAAAAGACCGTTTACGACGGCAACCAGCTCAAATTCACCGCCAATGTGGCTAATCCCGGTGGGGGAATCCTCGCCTACACCCTCGGGTCTGGCGCCCCGGCGGGAGCCAGCATAACGACCGGTGGTGTATTCACGTGGACGCCAACTGAGGCGCAGGCCGGCGCGGTTTACAAGGTGAAGATCATCGTCAAAGATAACAGTGCGCAGCCATTGAGCGATTCGGAAACCATTATTGTCACCGTCCTCGCCAATCCGGCACCAGTGGTGAAATCGGTCGTCCTAAATGATGGGGGTTCGCAGCGATCGCGCGTGGGCAGCTTGGTCGTGCAATTTAGCGACGATGTCTCGGCCAGCCTGGCGCTCAATAATCTGACTGTGCACAACCTGACCACCAATGCGGATGTGGCGCTCCCCGCCATGCTTTTGAGTTTTGACGCAGGGACCAACCAGGCCAAACTGACATTCCCAGGGCTGCCGAATCAAAAATTGGCGGATGGCAATTATCGGCTGACGGTGACAGGCGTAATCGGGGCCCATGGCAAGCCAATGGCCTCCACCTTCACTTTCACCTTCCACGTATTGACCGGGGATGTGAATGGGGATCGAGTGACCAATGACCGTGATTTATACCAAGTTTGGCAAGAATTGCTCAAACCCGCCGCCAGCCGGAATTTGGCCAACGACTTGAATAACGATGGCCTGGTAAATCAGGCCGACCTCGGCATCATCAAGAGCAATTATCTGGCTGCCTTGCCTGTGCCTCCGGCTGGACTCCCCAGCCTGCCCACACTCAGTTTAACCACCGCTCAAACCGGCATCGGGGAACGCTCTTTGATGGTGCATGGCATGTTTCTGGATCAAACCACCCGCAGATTCCTGTGCCGGACTTTGAGTTGTTAGGAGAGTCCCCTTTGGGATCGGATTCAGAGAAGTGTGGCTCCGTTTTTTCAGCCGGCAATTATTAGTTGGAAGGCTCGGCCTTGATCCTGAAGAACTGGGCGGGTCCAACGTTGGTGAGGGTGGCGGAGCCGGTGGTCAAGACCACCGAGGGCATTGGCTGCCAGGAAGTCGCGGGCTTCAAATCGTTGCGATATTCCAGCGAGTAACGCCAGCCGGCCTGAACCGGCCAGGTCATATTGATCAGGTTTTTCGTCGCCGGAGAGGTTCTGGCCAGCGTGATTGGAAATGGATCGAGCGGAGTCGTTATCGTCCCGGGGATTACCTCGATTTTGAAGACTGCGTTTGAATAAATGCCGCCGGTAATCGGATCGCCACCGCCGGCAGGGGCCACGATGAAGTCTTCTGCCAGCGCCGGAACACCGGTCCCGGCCTTGATTCGGTATTCCTCCGAGCCCACCGAGACGCCTTTGATTGGCACGGTAAAAAGCAGCACCGGCGTGGTTTTGCCGGCGCCTTCCCGGCTCATAAAGGAGTCGTAGATTCCGATGCGGTTGGCACCCGAACTGGTTCCCGCAGACGAAGTGAGGGGATCGTTGTCGGAGTCCGGCTTTAGGAGGTTTGCATAATCGGGTTTGGCGATCGAGTCGCTCCCCGCTTGGATGTCGATATACCATGAAAAAATGCGGTCCGATCCAGTGCGCATGGGTTCGATGATTTGGGCATAGGCTCGCAGCATGGTGGAGCTTCCGACTGCAATGCGGTTGGTGTCGGCAACCAGGGTCACAGTCACAACCTGGGCTGGGGTGCTGAGCGGAATTCCCGTCAGGCAGAAAAACGCATAGTGGAGCAGCAAGCGAAGCTTCAAATTTCCAGAAGACGTAATCATAGATGTAACCTGCCATTTTTCGGAATAAACTTCAAGCTTTGTCAAAATATATCGTTCGGAAGGACCCGGTCGGCAGCAGGACATTGGCCGCCATGGGATTCCAAACGTGGCCATGGGTGGTACCATTTTCAAGGCTCAGGTTTTGGAGAACTAATTCCAGCAGCCCGGCTGCATCAACCGATGCCGATGCGTATTCCGGGCCAGGGGCGCCAGATCTGGAAGTCGGAGGTGGCTTACTGGACGGGTTCGGGTGGGATTGCCGATAGCGGTTGATGCAGGGGGGGGCTGGCAGTCAGGAGGCGCTCCCGCGCGGCCCGCACCAGGTCCAGTTGGTTGGATACCCCCAGCTTGCGCATCAGCCGGGTCTTGTAGCTACCGATCGTGGTGGCCCCGATATCCAGCAAGCCGGCAATCTGCTTGTTGGCCAAGCCACGGCTGATCAATTCAAATACCTGCAGTTCGCGATCGCTCAGTTCGTCTGTTTCCCTTTTCAGACGCTCTTCCGGGGTCTCCGTCTGCCGTCCCACGGCCTGGCGGATAAACTGGGAGGTCATGCTTTCGCTGGCCACCAGGTGGCCGGCCAATACCTTGTGTATGGCGGCAACGACCTCCTCCAGCGGGGCTTCTTTGGTCAAATACCCTGCCGCCCCGGCGCGGAGCAGGCGGGCCGCGTGGAGGTTCTCATCGAATACCGAATAAACCAGCACGCGGGGTGCCTGCGGTTTCCCAGCCACCTCGTAGAGCAGCGCCCATCCATGGCCATCGGTCAACTGCAGGTCCAGCAGCACCAAATCCGGCCTGGCGATTTGGATCATGGCCAGCGCGTCGCGCCAGGAATCCGTCTCTCCGCAGATTTCCCAGCCGGGCTGGCTCCGAAGGCAGTTCACCAGGCTGGCACGGGTGGCGGGGTGGTCTTCCACTACCAGGATGCGGGTTTTAGATGTATTGAGCTGGGACATGAGATGGGGCAGGTTCCGGGCTGGGTGGTTTGACAACTTCGGGGATGCGATCCTCCGCCGGCAGCCGCAGCAGGGCCTCGGGGATGGCCAGTTCCAAGACTACGCCGTTGGGCGGTTGGTTGCGCAGGGTTAACTGGCCGCCGAGCAGGCGGGCGCGCATGTGCATCTGGCGCAGTCCCAGCCCCTCGCGAATCTCGCTCACGGATGGGATGGGCAGCCCGTTATTGGAGACCGTCACGCGCAGTTGCTCCGCCTGGCGCAGGACATCCACCCAAATCTGGCGCGCCTGGCCGTGACGTGCCGCGTTGACCATGGCCTCGCGGATGATCCGCAAGAGGTTGCACGCCACTTCCGGTTCCTGAATGTTCGTTTCCTCGTCCAAATTTACGTCCACCTGGACCCCCAGCCATTGTTCAGCATGTTCGGCGAAGGCTGCCAGGCTGTCGCCGAAGTTCAAGAAGTTCAGGTCAGAGAGCGCCAGGTCGTGTGCCAGCGTGCGTGCGGTTTTCAGGATGCGCTTGGATTCCGTGACCAGGGCGTGGGCTTGCGCGGATTGGGTGGGCTGGCCAGCGGCTTGGATGGCTGCTGCCAGGCTTTCCGAGGAGCGGGTCAGGCCCGCCAAGTCCTGGCAGAGGGAATCGTGGATATCATGGCCGATGCGCCGCTGTTCCTCCTCCTGGGCACGCACGGATTGGGCCAGGGTCCGCTGCAGGGTGCGGGCGCATTGCAGGTAGGCTTCTTTCAGCGCCTGGCTGGCAGCATGGTGCTGGGTATCATCGCGCCCCAGCAGCAGCCAGCCGGCCAGCCGACGGGGAGGTTTATGCAGCGGTGTGATCAGGAAGCGGATGTGGCGCTGGCCGGCTTGCAGGAGCCAAGGCTCCACGGTTTCCTTCAGGGTTAAACTTTCCAATCCCCGAACCCGGCGGATTGGTTCTCCGAGGGCCAGTTCGGAGCAACCCAACCACAAGCCTGCATTCAGGTTGAAGTCGGTCAGGCATTCATGCCGGTCCACCACCAGGAAGGCATCCTCCATGTTCTCCAGGATCGCACCACGAGCCAGAAGGGTTGGATCAAGCACCCGCCGCCGTATCAGCGCCCAGCAGAGCAGGGCGGCGATGGTGAATACCCCCAGGCTGGACATCACCAGCAAATGGATAACCTTTCGTGGGGATAGGTAAACCAGTTCCAGCAAAAGCAGAAACAGCGCGGCCAGCAGCAGGGTGAGGGATTCTCGATTAGCCCGCCTGGGGGCTTGGCGCAGGTGGCGGAGCATCAGGGCCAACGACGCCGTTAGCGCGGTTGTGAACTGGGCATGGAGCAGCCAGTAGATCGGACCCGGAATGCGGAGCAGGTAGTTAGCGCGGCTGGTATCAAGGCTGGCGGACTGGTAGTAAAGATGGTGCCAGCCATTGGTCCAGTTGGCCAGGGTGGCCAGCAGGGGGATGGAGAAAATCACCGCCAGCGGCAGCGGTCTCAAAGCCCAGGTCAGCCGTACATGCTGGATGGCTAGCAGCAGCAGCAGGCCAGGTATGAATGGTTCCGTGGCGTATTCAGCATGATTCCATGCCTTCTTTCCTTCCAGGGTGGGGGCCAGGAAGCACATGCTGTCGCAAAAAGTCGCGTTGGCGGCACAGAGCAACAGCGCCACCAGCACTCGGGAACCCGGTTGGGCGGGCAGCATCGCCACCAACACCGCTGCGGCCAAGGCCCCGCTGGCGG
>CAIMWS010000222.1 GCA_903845125.1 uncultured Verrucomicrobiota bacterium | reverse complement strand
CAGACGGCTTCCTGGTCCGCCAGGGCATCGCCGTCATCTTCCCAACCGATGGCGATGTTGCCATCAGCCACCACTGCCACCCCAATGCTCTCCACCTTGCCGTTATTCTGGGTCGTGGCGGGGGGATTCACATAAATGGTGGCACTGGCCGGGCGTAAACCGTTGGCCTCGGGCAATCCGGGCGCGGTTGGCTGGGCCAAAGCGATGGAGGTTTGCACCAGCACGATCCCCAGCCAGCGAAGTCTGCGCCAAGGGGTGTCCGATTTGCTTTTTGTGTAGTATTTAGGTAATTCCATAGTTTGCATTAGATTGTGGAAACCAAAATCGTGCGTTTTTCCAATTTATCAAGTGCAAACTTTCCTGGGGGCTATTTTTTCGCTACTTGGTCGCAATCACCTCCAACTCGGCCAAAGAAGCAAACGGTTCAGAAGGCTGGAACGAACCAAGCGCCACGAATTTCAGGTACCTGCCGGAACCAGCCTGTTTGAATTGGATCACCTTGGCCCGCGCATCAGCCGTGAAGGATCCCCGGGCCACTGGCTTTCCCCAATCTCCCAACTGATCCACCAGGTAAATTTCATAATCCTTGATCCACCCGTTGGGGTTGCCATCCTGCCTGGGCAACAGTTTGAGGCCCTGGATGGAGGTGGTTTTCCCTAAATCAATCTCCACCGTGTGCGGAAAGCCCGGGGCTTGGCCCTCCCAAGGAGTGTGCCAAAACGTCTCCGCACTGCCATCGAGTATTTTCGCGGCTTCGAATCCGTCGGCAGCACTGTCTGCCCGCATGACACGCGCGCCTGATCGGCGCATGACGTCGCTGGCGCCATCGGCCAGCAGTTCGTCAAGCAAAGCGGCGCTGAATTGCGTGGCGGGCGAAAAATCAGGAGAACCCAGGTAATCGATCAGGCTGTTTTTCATGGCTTTCGCGGCTGGATCTTCCCCCTCCAAATTCAACCCGCAAACCAGCAGACTGCCGGAACCCACCCGGGTTTCAAACACCAGGCCCACCAATCGGGAATAATGAAAATCCGGCACCGTCTGCACGATCGGCCGGTAACCCGCTGGCGCGCCGGCCAGGCTGAAGGCAGTGGCGTTCTGCACCAACGGCTGCCATTGCCAGTCGCCATGGCCCGCATTGGGGAATCCCCGCAAAGCCGGGTGCGCGGGATGACACAGCAAGCCCAGGGAGGAAAACTGGTTGCCCCCCCAGCCGGCCGACCAATACACAGAGCCAAATCCCACCCTTGCGGTGCGCGAGTTTTTCAAGCCTTGGGCGAGCATTAATACCCGCTTGCCATCCGCCAGTGCCCGGCGGGCCTGTTCATCAAATCGGCGAACCACCGTGACTTGGGAAGAGTTGGTTTCCCGGGGTGGGTAAACCCAAATTGTCCATTCATTGGTGGATCTGGCCACCGAGGCGCGCAAGACCAGGGGGCAAGGTTTGGTAACCGGGCTCAATCCAGCCGCGACTTCACCCAACTGGGTCAACCCGCCGGTGCGCAGGGCCAGCGGTCCCAGGGTGCCTTGGGCGATGACCTGTTGGCCGGCAGAGGTCAGCGACCATCCCCCCACGGCGGAGGTCTGGTCGGTGGCGCCATAATGGGCCGCTTCGAGCGTAGCTTTGAAAGTTTGATCCGCCGCCCAAGTATAACCTTTAAAACGCGCCAGGATCACCGTGGGCGCGTTCCAACGCCGCACCTCCTGCGCCGTGACCACCCCTTTGGATTGCCAAAAGGGATCCAAAATCCCCACCAGCGCCTCGCTTTGCCCGGTAAAATCATTGAGCATCAGCAGTTGATACCCGGCATAATCCGGCGTCCGCAGCATGCCTTCATGCTCCGCCTTATATTGGACCATTTGGAAACGGGCGGAGGCTCGGGTGAACTCCTGCACCTGTCCCGCCAAACCATCCACATCCAATAATCGCCGCAGACGCTCGAGATTGTAAGGTCTCAGGGGACCGGTGAATTTAGGCAGGAGGCTGCCATAATCCGGAAAGACCGGCCGCTGTCCGGTTTCATGGGCAATGACCGGCAATTCCGATTCCTGGGCCGCCGCGCGGAAATCCCAATCCGTACGGGCCGGCCCCACCCCGCGGGTTCCCTGCCGGCCGGTGGAATGCGTGAGCCAGTAATCATCCGCCGCCGTGCGTTTGCGGGCGGTCGAGGCAGAATATAGCCGCCGGTTATCCCGGGCTTTGGCCTCCGCCAGCACCTGGTTCAAAAGGCTCCAATCGCTATCCATGCCGAACTCGTTCCCAATGCAGAAGAAGGCGAACGATGGATGGTTGCCGTAGGCCTCGCTGATCCGGCGGATTTCCCGGACCACGTAATCCACCGCATCGGGATCCTGCCCGAATAGTTTGGGCAGGCTGCCGGTTTTGACCGTCCAATTATCCACCCAAAAGGGGGTTTCCGGCAGCACATAGAGTCCCAGGCGGTCGGCGGCTTCAAAGGCCGCCTCGGGCGGGCACCACGAATGGAAGCGCACATGATTGAATCCGTATTCTTTGATCACGCCCATGACCTTGAGCCACTCCTCCACTTTCAATGGCGGGTGGCCGGTATTGGGATAGACGCAGCAATCCAGCGTGCCGCGCAGGAAAATGCGCCGACCGTTGACGCGGATTTGCCGGCCGTCCCGCTCCACCTGGCGGAAGCCAAAGCTTTGCTCCGCGGTGTGGCTGCCCAGGCCGGCCTGCAACCGGGCCGTCACCCGATACCGCGTAGTCTGGAATTCATCCCAGGCTTCAGCGGGCTTGACCAGGGTAACGATTTGCTCGGCGGCCCCCTCCCCTGGCTGCAGGTTGATCCGCGCCAAGTGGTAGCCCAGCTCCCTCCCTTTCTCATTGCTGATCGCCACCCGCAACTCCGCCAGGGCGGCGGTGGATTCACTATTTTCGAGCTGCACTTTCACCAGCACTGAACGCCGATCCGCCGCCGGGAAAGCCTGCAATTGCCGGACGAATACCGGATCGGTGGCGATCAGCCGCAAATCCCCCACCAAACCGTTCCACCGGCCTTGAGTTTCGGGCCCGTAAGAATGTCCGATGATGCCGATGTTGTGCTGCAGGCTGTTGTCGACACAAATGGTCAGCCGATGGCGCCCTGGAGCCACCCCGCCCAAATCGAATCGATGCTCCGTGACCAGGCTGTCCTCGGTGCCGATGAAACGCTCATCCAGCCATACCTTGGTACGCCAAAGAGCGCGCTCCAACCGCAACTGCACCCGCTTTCCCTGCCAGGCCGGAGTAATATCGATATCACGCTGGTACCAAGCTTTGCCAATATATAACCAGTCCCGGATCAAGGTCCCCGTCTCATCGGCGCGGACTGGCAATACGGTCCCTGGCCATTGCGTCCGCAGCACCTCCTGTCCGTAAGTCATTGAATCACGGTGCAAGGCATGCCCCTTGCGAGCCTGGTCCGTGGTCCCCGGCAAATCGATGCGGTCAGCCAGGTCCTTGTTGAACCACTTTTCCGGTTCCCCCTGGCCATTGGGGTCCAGCGCAAAACGCCAATGCCCACCCAACGGAAGGTTCAGCGCTTCACCCTGGGCGCCAACGACTCCCAGCCATCCGATCACGAGCCACAACCAAGTTTTTGTTTTCATTGGGATTCCAAGTTTCCGTTTAATTCTCGAGCCTGGCCGGCCGCCAGTTCCAGCTTGACCCGCAAATTTCCATACCGCACGGCACAAGGTTGCTCGGCCAGGCTTAGAACGCGCACCCGGTTCAAACGTCCTTCCTTCCAATAAATGTCCAGCTCAAAACCACCCCGGGCCCGCAAGCCCTTGATGCTGCCTGAAGCCCAGGCGGCCGGCAAAGCCGGCAAAAGGTGGATCTCCCCGGTGTGCGTTTGCAGGATCATCTCCGCGATGCCGGCGCAACCGCCAAAATTGCCGTCGATTTGGAACGGAGGGTGCGCGTCGAACAGGTTCGGGTAAGTCCGTTTCGGGCTCAGCAGTCCGGCCAGCAAAGCGTGCGCATGATTGCCGTCCCCCAATCGCGCCCACAGATTGATTTTCCAGCCCATGGACCATCCGGTGGCCTCATCGCCCCGCAATTCCAACGACCGCCGGCAGGCAGCGAACAGTTCGGGCGTCCGGGGTGTAATCTGGTTCCCGGGATGCAACCCATACAGGTGGGACACATGCCGATGCTTCGGCTCCGCCTCCTCAAAATCCCGCGACCACTCCATCAACTGGCCCCGGGCGCCGATTTGAGGGGGCAGCAGGCGGGGAAGTTTTTGGCGCAGACTGTCGATGAAAGGCTCATTAACCCGCAAAAGCTCCGCCGCCTGGATGCAATTCGTGAACAATTCGCGGATGATGGCCATATCCATGGTAGGCCCCGGGGCCAGTGCGGCATTCACTTTTCGGCCCTGAGCATCCACATAGCGGAAGGTGTTTTCCGGTGAACCATTGACCGGGGTCACCAGCCTCCCCTGCTCATCCTCCACCAGCCAGCCGGCATAAAATTCCGCAGCAGACTTCAGGATCGGGTAGGCCTGCTGCCGCAAAAACTCCCGATCCTGGGTAAAAGCGAAATGCTCCCACAGATGCTGGCACAACCATCCCGAACCAAGGTTCCAAAAGGAAGCCGTGGCGTCGCCATCCACCGGTTGGGCATCCCGCCAAAGGGTGGTGTTGTGGTGAGCCACCCACCCTGGCAAGCGGTACAACTGCCGCGCGACTTTGCGGCCATCCACCGCCAGTTCCTGGATCATGCGCAGGAGTGGTTCATGGCACTCCGCCAGGTTGGCCACCTCCACCGGCCAATAATTCATCTCGGTGTTGATGTTGATGGTATAGGCCCCAGCCCAGGGCGGAATCACGTGCGGATTCCAGATGCCCTGCAGATTCAACGGTTGAGTCCCTGGGCGCGATCCGGAAATCATCAGGTACCGGCCAAACTGGAAGTATAGCGCCGCGAAAGCTTCGTCCCCGCCGGCCGCGAAGTTCGCCAAACGCTCGGTGGTGGGCCGTTGGGCGGCCGCTGGCGCCGGTCCCAGGTCGATCGCCACCCGGTTGAAAAGTTTGCGGTAATCGTCCACATGCTGCGCGAGCAATTCCTGGTGACGGCGTCCCCCCACCCCGGCCAATATGGCTTTCACCTGGGCGGATGGATCGGTCCCTTCCCGGCTCGGGCTTTTTTCGAAGCCATTATAACTGGAGCCGCTGGCCAGGATCAGCACCGCCTCACTGGCCTTTTCCAATCGCAGACCGTTGGGGGTGGCCACCAACTGGCCATTGTGGCTGGTGATTTTAAGCCGCGTTTCAAAAAAGGTGCCCAGGCCGTTGATTTCAGCCCCGTATAACACCTGCTTGCCGCCGGGCTTGAGCTGGCCGTCAGGTCCGAACAATTCGGGGTATTTCCATTGTTCTTTTTTATTGATCACCAATTTCAAATCCCGCCGCAAGGCCAGGCCCGGCACCTGGCCAGCCATCACTAATGTTGCCAAATCGGCCGCAGCAGTTTTGGCGGTGGGATGCACCGAGCTGAGCCGGGCCGTGAAATTCAACGCCCCTGGTTTATCGGTGCTCAGCCGTATGATGATCGCTCGCGCCGGGTAGCTGGCAAAATATTCACGGGTGTATTTGATCCCCTCCCGCGTGTAAGAGGTCTGCACCACGGCATGGCCGAGGTCGAGCTGCCGCCGGTAATCCGCCACTGGGCCGGAGGGCTCGAACTCGATGGCCAAATCACCCAAGGGTTGGTAGCAAGCCTGCGCCCGGCCCAGCCAGTTGGTGGCCGCGTGGCGATGGGCCTCGGCGTATTTGCCCTCGCTCAACCACTGCCGGACCCGCGCCAGATCATCCGCAATGTGGAGCGGCAAGTCTCGCTGCCCCGGTTCTCCGGAATAAAGCGTGACATCGTTCAAGTTGATCCATTCCCGATCCACCGTGCCATGGATCATTCCGCCCAACCAACCATTGCCGATCGGGATCGCCTCTTCCCAAACTTTGGCGGCCCGATCATACCACACCAGGTGTTGGGGTTCGGGTTCGGGAACCGCCTGGCACAGCGCAGCAGTAGCCAGACCCATCAAACACATCACCAGGGTTCTCATAACGAACATCGTTTCCTTGTTCAATTTACTGAAGGGGTTTATTGGACTTTCCGGAAAATGATTTGGATCAGGTCCAAAGCCAGCCCGGCCGCTTTCTCATTTTTCCCAGGCAATTTCAGCATCAGGTTGTTTTTGCCCTCTTCCAGTTCCATCATCCCCAGCGATACGCGCCCGCTTTTGGCGCGGCTGGCCTGGTAAAGATCCACCGCCTTGGCCACCGGCACTTCGTTTTGAAATAGCTGCACCTGGGCTTGTCCCGGGCCTTTCATGGCTTCAATCAGGATCTCATAGGCCCCCGCGGCAGGCACCTCGCAGGTCAAGGATAGGAATGGCGCGCCAAACCAATCCTGCCCGGTGGCTTTGAGCGAAAGGAAGCGAACTTCCTCCTGGCCCACTTTTTCGCTCCGGCGTTCCAGGGAGGCATTGTTGAAACTCCAAGCATGGATGGGTGTCTGCCACCAGGCGGGAAACACCACTTCCTGCAAATCGTTCACCCGCCGTTCCTTGGCCGGCGGCAACGCCAGGTAATCGGAGGGGCGATCGGCGGCGTATAAGTAAGTGACCGCGCAATAATCGGTGGGTATATTATTGCGCTCGCCCGAGTGTTCAATGGTCAGCCCCAGGCTGGTTTGGTAAGCGTAAGCGTCGCCCAGGAAAAGGCGGTATCCCCCGGTACGCCCCAAGTGTTTGTCGTATCCCAGGCAACCGCTCAGCGGAAAGGAGATCCGCTTTTCCCAACGGTCCGGCACATCATACCAGCCGCCATTGAAAAAATCCTCCGAACCCGTGCCATGGATGACCAGCTTGCCATCGATGGTGGCCTGATCATCCCCCTCGAAAAAAAGCGTTTTTCCCGACTCGAAGCCTTGGGCCTGCAAAACCACTCCCACCACATGCCCCCGGCCCCGGGTCTTGATAAAGGTGAATGGCACCCCGTCGGCGGTGGGGTTTTCCCGCCGCCAGCCGGCGTAAAATTTCCCTTCCAAGGCACTTCTGGGCGTGGCATTGAACACCAATTCGGCGCTGATTTCCACGGGTTGACCCGTCTCCTTCTCGGACACCAGTTCCACCCGGGCGGAACGATCGAAAGGCATCGGGAAGTAACAATAAGCCCCCCCCTGGCTGGCACCGATCAACAGCGACTTCATGGCTGGCTGCCCCCAGGCGTATCCAAAAAAATCACCGGCGGGACACCATATCGCTGGGCCCTCGCCATCGAAGGAAATCTTCAATACCAAGTCCCTCGCTTTCCCGGCCAGGGCCGCTGCCGGATAAAGGCGCAGGCCGGCAATGCGTCCGGGCTTATCCACTTGAAAAAGCAACCCTGTCTGTTTCGCTCCCAGCCGGATGGTGTTTTTCAACAATTCGTTCCTTGTGAGGGGCGGAGCGGCCTGGACGCTGAGGTCGGACCCGGTCGCCAGAAAAACTTTTTGGGCCTGGGCCAGGCTGGCCAGATACCTGGGATTGGGCAGGGGGTTAAAGGATTCCACCGGCGTTCCCGGCGCATAAAGCGCGTAGTTGACCTGGTAAAATTGCACCCGTTTGGCCCGGATGAGAATCTTGCAGGACCTTGAAAATGGCAGCGGCACATAGCTGTAGAATCCTCCACCACCATATCCCACCAGGGGCGACACAAAGGGCGCTTGCCGCCCAAGGAACATTTCCCGGTACTGGACTTGGATGCGCGGGCTGGCTTCGCCATCAAAGTAAAAATCGACCCAGTCATCCGAAGGCGTAGGCGTCCATATGCGGTAAATGATTCCCGGCCCCTTCAGGTCCGCGATGAACAGCCCCTCTTTTTCCTCCCGGATGAATGAATATTTCCCGGAAAAACCGTCATCGTTGCCGCCGGTGCGATCATAGCTTGAGATGGACCCCACTTCCACGGAGTTCTTGAACACCGGCAGCCGGTCCAGCCGGAATAATTCAGGCAAGCCCAGAACCACCTCCGGACTGGCCGGGGTTTGGGCCAGGGCCGCAGCGAGTAATAGACTATAGGACAACAGGCCGAATCCGCGGGCAAAACGCCCCCGGCGGACACTCGGTTCGCTGACGAAATCAGTGGAGAAACTCATGCCTAAGGATTTAGCATCCCGCCCCCCGGCGACAAGCCAAATCCATGGGGGATGCATCCCCGATTATTCCACCCGCGGCAGACGATGAATCAGGCCTGGGATGGGGGACATGGAGGAACCCATTTCCCGTGGTTTAGTGCGGGGAAGGCACTCTTCCGCCTTCGCACGCAACCACGGCCAGTCCTGGGCAGCTTTCGGCAACCTGTTTTGTGCTCTTGAGGAAAGCCCGCGCTGGGCTAGATTACCCGTCATGACCTGGGTCCTATGCGGCACGACACACCAACGCTGCTCCTGATAACGGCTTCCTCCCCGGAAATCCAAAAGGTCCGGCGCGCGCGCGTTTTGAACTTCCAGCAGATCACCATGCCGTACCTCGCCGCCTGGGTGCCCGCCCATTGGACCGTGCGCCACGTGGACGAAGCGGTGGAACCGGTCGATTTCGAGGCCGCCGCCGATCTGGTGGCCATTACTTACCATACGCCGAGCGCGCCCCACGCCTATGACTTGGCGGCCCGTTTCCGCCACCGCGGAATCACCGTGGTGCTGGGCGGCCCGCATGTCACCTTGATGCCAGGCGAGGCTCAGGAACACGCCGATGTGATCGTGGCCGGCGAGGCCGAAGAGACGTGGCCGCTGTTCCTTGCGGAGTTCGAGGCCGGAAGTCATCGTTCCCGCTATTGCGCCAAGGAACTTCCTTCCCTCAGCCAGGCGCCGATGTCGCGGAAAGACCTGTTCCATCGGCGTGATCCTACGGCGGGAGTTCTCTTCGCCACCCGCGGCTGCCCCCATCGGTGCGACTTCTGCACAGTGGCGGTGATGTATCAGAGCTGCCTGCGGAAGCGGCCGGTGGAGGCGGTCGCGCGCGAATACGCCTCGTTCCGGGGCAAAGTGATCATTCTGTGGGACGATAACATTGCCGGCGACATCGGTTACGCCAAAGAGCTGTTTCGGGCGCTCACCCCCCATCGAAAATGGTGGAGCAGCCAGGCCAGCATCCATGCGGCGCACGACGAGGAATTCCTGGAACTCGCCGCGCGCAGCGGCTGCCGGCAATTATTTCTCGGGCTGGAATCGGTCTCCCAGGCCAGCGTGAATGAGGTGGCGAAAGGCTTCAACCGGGTGGACGAGTATGCCCGGGCTATTGAACGAATTCATGCCCATGGCATCGCGGTCCAAGCGGGCATTGTGTTTGGCTTCGATGGCGACACGCCCGCCGTCTTTGAGCAGACCCTTGACTTCCTGGAGACTGTGGGCGTGCAAAACGCCACGTTCAATATCCTGACCCCGTTTCCAGGCACCCGGCTGCACGCACGCCTGGAGGCTGAGGGCCGGATTCTCACGCGCGATTGGAGCAAGTATAATGGGCGGGCGGACGTCGTCTTTCGCCCCCGGCTCATGAGTCCGGAATCGCTCCTGGCAGGGTACCGCTACGCGAACCAGCGGTTTTATTCCTGCCGTAGCCTGATGCGGCGCTGGTCAAAGTCGCCGGTGGAGTGGCCTTGGGTTCTGCCGTTGAACTTGGCTTACCTGCTGGCCCTCCGCACCAGAACGCGATCCTAAAAGGTTTTGCCTTGGCACGGTGGCGGCGGCTCCCTGGAACCGGACTCCTGCAGCGGGAATGGATTTTGGAAAGGCTCGGTGGTGCGTTTACCAAGCATCGTGGGCTCCAGAATTTCAATCTTGAGCTGTTGACCGGAATGGATCAATCCCTTGGCCACCTGGAGGCCTTGCCTGGTTATGGTGCACAGACCGGCACCGGTGATTGGGGTAAACCAGCTGCCCACCGCAACGGAGCGTATTCCCATTGCGGGCTCCGCTTATTGCATGAACCGGCGCGATACGAAGCGATGATACATCTGCCCCCACGCCAACCTGGCCAGAAGCAACTGGCACGACAGCCCGGCCAGCGCAAAAGGCAACCAGGCATTTCTAAAGTCGATGAACATATTGGGCACGATCATCAGTAGCCCGGGAATTACCAGTCCCAATCCTGTCGTGGCCAGCCAGGCACCCAGAAAACTCATCCGCAAACTCGAAAAATACAGGCCGATCACGGGCACCGTGATCCAGGCGCCGCCGCAGAATAAAAGCTGGGCGGATAAATTGAAAATACTGTGATAGGAAAATAAATGGCGATTCAGGTAAAGCAGGGCAATCACCAGGAGCAGGATGGCGGTTCCTGGCAGGTATTGAGCCCAAATCCCCCGAACCCTGCCGTTGATGATTTGCCGGGGCTGAATCGGAGTTACCAAAAGCAGTTCAAAAAAACCGGACTCCCGCTCCTGGCGGAAACTGCCCGCGGCGGTGAAAGCCATCCCGCCGCAAAGAATCATAGCCAGCAGGGCCTGCTGCTGACCAAAGTCGCTGGAAAAACAGTCCGTTAAAAACCAGCACTCCGCCAGGACGACCACCAGGCACCATCCCCAGCGTGAAAGCCGGGCGCTCCAAAAGTAGCTCTGCAGCCAGCCCACCGGATTGCGATCGAGCTGGCGGCCCAGGCGGCTATGGAACACGGACCTCCAGAAACGGGGCGTGCAAAAGACTTCCAGCAGCCATAGCTGCGTGCGGGAGGCGCTTTCATCCCCCAAATTCCTTCTGAGCCAATGCCCCGCCAACCGGGTAACCGCCAAAAGGCATAACCCGGCCACAGTAGCCAGGGTTCCGGCTATAGTGAACCAAGCCTGTTGTTCGGAAGCGTTGGCACGGCTCCAAAAACCGGCCCACAAGCTCATCATCGACCCATTGGGAGCTAATCCGGCACCGGTGCTGATACCGAACAACATGGGGAAGTCCAAACGCCGGTAAACGGACCACAACAAATCCGACAGGGACCCCCAGGCCGGGCTGAATGCCGAGTGCCTTAGGTTCTCGAACCGGATTAAGTACAGGACCGCATGAATGGCCAGAAAACCGTAGCCGAATACCAGGCTGAACAACTCAGCGGCCAGCAAGGCGCGGGTGAATTTCCGCGAAAAACAAGAGGCCAGCAACCCGGCAGCCAGCGCCAGGAATAGGGCCGCCAAATTGAGGATCAAAGCCAGGTAGCAATCCTTCGGACTGACCCCTCCCAGCAGCAGCGGCACGGTCATGATCGGCACCACCGCCAGGAGCACCACCAGGGACCGGAGGCCATGGCAGAGGCTTTTGCCGATCACGATTTCCATGGCTCTCAGGGGAGTTAAAAACAGCAAACCCAGCGTGCCTTCACGTCTTTCGCGGCTGATGCAATCCGCCGTCATGACGGGCACCAAAATCCAGATGGATAGGAAAAGGGTGAAGTTGGCCTGATAAAACAACTGGCTCCCAAGCTCCGCATCGTTGATACTCCGGTTGAGACTGCCGAGAACCAAGGTTGCCAAAACCATGCCTGCGCCCAGCACACGCAACCAAAATCCGCTGGAACGCCGGGATTCCTCCCATAGTTCACGCCTGATGATCGGCCAGCTAATCATGCTTTTAATTTCCAGCCAACTCCCGGTTGGTGATCTTCGGTTTATTGGCTCACCGCCGGCGCCGGGGCCCAATTCCCCTTGGTGCGCGCGCCTTGGGCGCTCCATTTCAGCCACAAGCCCTGGTCATCCAGCAGCCTGATGAACACGCCACCCACCACGGGGCGGGCTTGAAATCCCTTTAGCTCTCCGGTGTGGGTCCAATACCAATCTGTCATCGGCACCCGGTGGGGAGTGTTTTGCAGAAAATCGCCAACCGGATCCACCAGCGCCTCGAAGTCCTCCCGCAACCCCGTCAGGCTGGCGGTCCAAACGATCCAATCCAGCTTGGTATATTTTTCACGGTTATCCAGCGGCAGACCGTAGCGATTCTGGTTTTTCCGGTAATAGGCCATCTCCTTGCGCGCCACCTCCGGGGGGAAAAGATTCAAACCCAGAATCCGGTCCCAAACCAGGTTGTATTTTTGGCTCCAGGTGCCGGGTTTATCGAAGGCCAGCCGGTAATGGTCTCCGTCATCGGCCATTTGCTGCCACCGTACCGCATAAGCTTCGGCCAGGGCCCGATACGTTTTGGCCTCCTCCGCCTTGCCCAGCATTTCACCCAAGCGGGCGTAGGCGCCCAGGGCCAGGATCGCCTTGGCGGAAAGATTCACGTTGTGGGCCAGGTGACCTGCAAAGTCATCCGTGCAAAGCTGGTTTTCAGGATCCAACCCCTTGCTCCGGAGGTATTCGGCCCAATGGGTGAGAGTCGTCCAGTAGCGCTGGGCGAATTCGGCTTTGCCTTCGCTCCTTGCCACGGCGGCCACCAGCAGCAGCAGATTTCCCGATTCCTCCACCGGCATCTGGTTTATATCTGAGCGCTCGCCACCCCCGTAAACCTGGCCGGTGGCCAGCGGGTAGGTGCCCAAGTCATGGGGCGCAAAGGGAAACAGCCAGCGCGGGGACTCTGCATAGTTGAGAACGGGCACCAGCATCGCCTTGGCCAGGGTGGGACCGAAAAACAGGAACAGCGGGCCCATCGGATAGGTTACATCCACCGTGCCGATGCACCCGTTACTGAAGTTTTCCTTGGGGAATAACAGCGGCTCGCCGTTGTCATCGGCCACCAATTTGTTGCCCGCCATGGTTTGGCGGTAAGCCAGGGCCACCAGCCGGGCATACTTTTCACCACCCAGGCTGGCGCAATCCTGCAGCAACTGGCGGTCAAAAGCTTCGCATTGATTCATGGTTGCGCCGAAATTCCGCAGAGCTCCAGCCGCCAGCTCAGCCATCTCGATGCCGGTCCGCCGCCAATAGGGCCGCAACAGACGTCCCAGGTAATTGATCGAATACAGGTCGTCATAAGCCAGCAGCGCCCGGTGGGAAACCGGATCCTTGCCGATGGCGCCCAGGTGCAAGGCCAGCGCCATGGCCGGCCAGCCATCGTTGGCCGCCCGCGGCTGGCGGGTATCGTCAGGTTTGGGCAACGGATGGCCGGCCATGAATTCCTGCCGCAAAAACAACGCATCACCGATGGCTGACTGAACATCCTTCTCCATCGGCGCACAGAGATAGGCGTAGCCCCAGTCAATACGCAGATCATCCCCCTTTTTGCCCAGGATGCCCTGCTCCTTGGTGCCCATGCGCAGGAGCTCAACTTTGGCCGTTTTCTCGTGGTGCCACACCACTTCCTGCTCCGGGGTGTTGACCGCCAGTTCTGCGCTGGCTTCAAAATAGAGTGAAACGCGGTGCTTCTGGCCATCCAGAGAACGCACCTGCCAGGTCACATAGGTTACTGGCCGCGATAGCAAATCCAGGTTCTGCGGCAGCAGCGGGGATATGAAACTAAAGAGGACTTGGATCTGCTCATTTTGGAACGTCCCCACCGTCCGCGTGGGTAAAACCTCCAGCTGCACTTGCTCCAATGCGGGTGCTTCCTTTGGCTCAGGCCCCAGCAGGCGATAGGGGATGCCGTCCAGGCGCACCATGCATTGGAGGGCCTGACGGCGCCCGGTCCAATGCGTGGGCCAGGCATCAGTCCAGCGATCCGCCCCCAGCCAGATGCTGAAATAGGGATCATGAGCAACCAGCGGTATCGATGGCGGCCGGAAAGGCGCCGTCCTCGTGCCAGTCCCGGCCTCCAGCACTGTCGGCCAGGTCCACCAGCAAAATAAAATTATCCAACAGGCACGGCGCATGCTCTCCAAACGCTTCATAATATCCTATGATCAGGTTGCCCTGGATCATATCCATATCCCGGCTTTTCGCCAACCAAATCCGATTCGCCAATTATTTGTTTCTTTGATTTGAGTTCGGCGGGAAAACGGCTTAGGGATAGGCGGGTGGCGGGATACTGGCGAAGTGCAGAAAACCATGAAAATATCCGTTGTCGTGCCGGCTTATAATGAGGAAAAGCTGCTGGGGGACACTTTGCGGCACATCCGGTGCGCCATGCGCAGCTTCCAGGAGATCTCCTGGGAGGCGGAACTGATCGTCTGTGATAACAACTCCACCGACCAGACCGCCCGCATCGCCGCTGCGGAGGACGCCCGGGTTGTTTTTGAACCCATCAACCAAATCTCCCGGGCCCGTAATGCCGGCGCCGCCGCCGCCACTGGCGAATGGCTGGTTTTCGTGGATGCAGATTCCCGTCCTTCCCCGGAGTTGTTTGCGGCGGTTGCTCAGCAAATCCGATCGGGAACCTGCCTCGGTGGAGGCGCGGTCGTCAGCATGCCTTCCGTCCGGTTCTGGCTCCGGACCTTCATCTGGCTCTGGAACTCCCTGAGCCTTTCCGCCCGCTGGATGGCCGGCTCGTTCATCTTTTGCCGCCGGGACGCTTTTCGCGAAGTGGACGGCTTCAGCAAAGAGCTTTATGTGTCTGAGGAACTCGATTTCAGCCAGAAACTAAAACGCTTGGCCCGCCAGAAAGGGATGCGCATCGTGATCCTGAAAAACACCCCTTTGGAAACCTCGGATCGCAAACTCCACCTTTATGGGCCGCGGGATTTTCTGAAAATGCTCTGGCAAACGATCATCCAGCGGGGGCGCAATTTCCGAACGCGTTCCGGCTGCCCGGTCTGGTACGACGGCCGGCGCTGACTCTGGCCTGGTGTCAGGAACGCACCGGGACCGGCTCGCCGGCCGGCAAATAAACCCGGACTTCAGTGCCCTTTCCCAGCGTGCTGCGGATATCGAGCCAGCCATGGTGTTGTTGGACAATCCCGTAAACGGAGGCCAACCCCAGCCCGGTGCCGCGCCCGACATCCTTGGTGGTATAAAACGGTTCCCGGAGATGGCTGCGCACTTCGTCCGTCATGCCCGTTCCATTATCCTCCACTACCAGCACCACCCAAATTCCTGGAACAGATTCGGGTATCTGGGCCGATTGGCTGGCGGTAATTTCCACCCGGCTGGTGCGAATCTCGATCTTGCCGCCACCGCTCAGGGCATCGCACGAATTGTGGATAAGCTGCTCCAAAATTTGTCCGATCATTTCCGGATCCACGAAAAGCTTCCGCAAGGAAGGGGCTAATTCCATGGTCAACTCCACCCCCGCTGGCAAATCCGGGCGAAGGCGCCCAACCTGGCGTTGAACCAGCTCATTTAAATCCACTTCGGCCCTTTGCAACCAATGCCGCTGCCCAAAGGCCAGTAATTGGCGTACCAAACCCGCCGCCCGCACTGCCGCCTTTTCAATCGCGATCAAGAACTCGTTGTCCCGCGTATTTCCGCTTTCGTCCCGCAAGAAACTCAAGTTGCCTTGGATGATGGTGAGCAGGTTGTTGAAGTGGTGCGCCATCCCTGCGGCCAGTTGCCCCACGACTTCCAATTGCCTGGCCCGGTGCAGGCGGGCCTCCAGTTCCAAACGCTGGACCGCCTGGCGCTCCAGTTCCGCCGTGCGTTCCTGAACCATTCGTTCCAGCTGCTTTTTTTGGGCCCGTATCCGCCGCATCCGCCAATTATCGAAACCCAGCGCCGAGACTGCCACTCCAACCGACACCACGATATAAAACCAAGTCGTTTCGTAAAAATGCGGAAGGATGGTGAAATTCAAGATCGCTCCACCCGGTTGCCAGACGCCATCATTGTTGCAGGCAGTGACCTGAAAACGATAGGATCCGGACTTCAAATGGGCATAAGTTACATCCTTCTGGTTCCCCGCTTCCCGCCATCCTGGATCCACATCCGATAACTGGTAGAGATACCGGACTTTTTCCGGAGCGGCATAACTCAAACCGGCATACTGGAATTCTACGTGCCGGGTATCCGCTGGCAAAAAGAGCGGTTCCGTCCGCGCAACCGGCCGGCCGTCAATCATTAACTTGGAAATGACCACCTCCGGCGGCACCCGATTCGTTGGCATTCGGGAAGGATCCACCACCGCCACCCCTCGCCTGGTCAGAAACCATAGTCTTCCGTCGCTGGATCGACAGCCAGCGCTTTGGCGCCCTCCCACCCCACCCATTTCGGATAATCCGTCGGCCTGGGTGAACATTTGCGCATTGGCCGGGTGGCTGGGATCATCCCAGTGCAGGAATAATTCCGCTTTGGAAACCCGGAAAATGCTCCACGGGGTTGAATACCAAATGTATCCCAGGCGATCATCCACCAGCCAGAACACATGCATACTGTCCAGGCCGGTTTGCCCAAAATTACGCCAGCCAGTTTCTGTGCGGCAAGCCAGCCCTTTGGACGTTCCCAGCCAGATCCGACCTTCCTGATCTTCCTGCACACTGTACACCATGGGATTACCGCTTTTTCCGGGTAATAGGTACCGGTTCGTCGCTCCGTTCCTAATGGAAAACAATCCCTGGCTCGTGCCAATCCACAAGGTTCGATCCCGGCTGCTGAATAAGGCCCGCACCGAAAATTCATTGGTTCCTTGCAATAATACCGGCTCAAAACGATTCTCTTGCTGGTGGTGCAACCCCCTTGCCGTGCCAATCCATATGTGCCCGGTGGGGTCTTCGTGGATTGCGAACACGTTATTGTCCAGTAAGCCGAAGTTGGTGTTGAAATTGATGGTCCGCCCAGGGGACAGGCAATCCACGCCTCCGCGCCGCGAACCGATCCACAATCCATCCTGCGAATCCTGCAATAAGGAGGTCACGGTGAGCAGGCTGGACGGTTTGCCGCTTCGGCGGGCTTTGCCGCCCGACAGTTCGAATAAGCCATCCTCCATGGTGCCGACCAGCATCGTTCCGGGAGTTCCTTCAGCGATGCACAAAAGCAATCCGCTGAACCCTTCCCCGGCCCCGTAAGTGGTGAAGGCCCGGTCGTTTAAGCAATGCAGACCCGAACCACCAGCAATCCAGAAATTTCCTTCCTTATCCTCCAGAAAACCCCCAATGCCTCCTGAATCCAGGTTTGAAATGGACGCTTCAACGATTACCTTTTCGCTTCGGATCCTGTTGACCCCTTGGGCGGTGCCCACCCAAAGCACTCCTTGCGCATCCCGGAACAACGCTTGCACCCGGTTATCCCTCAAGCCCCGGTTGCGCGTGTAAAGAGCCTGCCGGTCTTTCATGAGGTGCAACAAACCATTATCGCCTCCCGCCCAAATACCGCCTTTGCCATCCTCACAGAGAACCTTCACCTTGGGAAAATCATCACCATACTTTTTTATGATGGTGGATTCGGCCGTTGACAGCCCAACCAAACCTTCATCCAAGCCAAACCAGAATTTGCCTTGGGCGTCCTCGAGAATTGCATAAACGTTTTTTTTCGGCTCTTGGAAGGTCGGGAGTGAGTGAACACCAGTGGCATCCAGGAAATGGGCCCCCAGTGATGATCCAATCCAATAGCGGTCTCGCCGGTCTTTATACAAACAATGGATGGTCAGGTTCTTTTCCGTGGTGAATACATAATTGGAAAAATCCCCGGCACGATGGCAGATCAGCCTGCCATCGGCGCATCCAAACCACAGCGATCCGTCATGGCCAGCCATCAGGCAATTGAGCAGCGGATTAGCCATGACCCCGGTATTTTTTTCCGTCCAGGTTTCAAAACGGTCGCCATTAAAGCGCACCAGTCCCATCTCCGTTGCCACCCAGAGATAACCGTCCTTGGTTTGGGTTACCCCTTTAAGGACTGCCGGTGGTAAGCCATGCTCGATGCTCCAATATCGGTGCCGGTATTCACTTAAAGGCCGTTCTGGATCCAAAGCCAGCGCTCCCGCAACCGCCATCCATAGCAGACATAATCCAATGCCGAAACGATTAAAGACCACGGGATAACTGGCTTTGAACCGGCACATATCCGCATCCCCTAATATTCCGGCCTTGGCTCGAGATTATATTCCTTGCGCAGGGCGTTTTCCGTCAAGGAATCCTGGGCAAATTGCCCCAGTCCGATGGTTTTCCATTCTTCTCGCAGATATCGTGATTCACGCGTTTTCCGGGCATAGTGCAAGGCATGGATCAACTCATGGCCCAAGCCTACTTCGGGCGGCCGATACTGCCAGGCTGCGGCTCCGTTCCTGATTTTTAAGCCATTGGGATTGAAACGAATATGAATTCCAGCCCAGGATTCCTTACAGGTATTCTCCCCAGTGCCCGGCTTGATGATCACGGAAGGCTTATTGGTTTCCAGTTGCTGAATCACCTGCCGGATGGTGGCCGATTTTTCGTAAAGGCTCTGCAGTGCCTCCCCGATACGGGCTTGTTCCGCCGGCTTACCCACCACTTTAATGCGCGTTAACTTCGGCCAGACCAACAGATTGGAAACCGCAAGGGATTCGGCGCTCAAAACCGCCTGCCCAGTCCATAGCAAACCCAGCAAACCAGCCCAAATCCAGAACCTATGGATTACAAAACACACATCGACTATATCGTTAAATCATACTTTTCATCCAAACAACAGATCCTCCGGATGAACTTCCAGGCATTCATCCTGGTCCTCCCAAACAACAGCCGGATAATATTCCAGCAATTTCGGGATTACCTGGCTGCCTAGAGTAACCAGCAGTTGTTCCGCCTTGCGAGCGGCCATTTCAAATTGGCGATCCTGCTCCAATTTAGACACCTTTCGCATATCCTCCCGGTGAGCCTCGGCGTGAACGGGAGCATATTGGGTGGCCCAATCGCGCAGCGAGGGCTGCAGATCGCCAGGTATTTCATCAAATGGAATAGCGGTGCCGTTGCAGTGTGGGCAAATCAGGCCTGCATCGAGGATTTCCCTGGTCACCAACGGCAACAACGGAGCGCGGCAGCAGCTGGTATCAGCATAAGCGGACGGAATGCTGACCAGGTTCTTATGCCAGATTTGCCGGTCATGCCCCACTTGCGAAGCGAGGCGATAAGCCCCCATCAATGGATGGGAATAACGCCAGGCTCCACCTTGAAATTGCCCCAAGGTTTGGGACATCCAACGAGCCAGCGTTAAATCATCCAAAGCCCGGAAAGTGCGGCCATATTCGCTCCAAAGGCGGTCCGCGGAGGGATCGTTTTCTTCTGCCATCACTGACCTAGATTAGGAATCGGGATCCTGCTTGTCGAGCTTTCAATGCCATCCTGCCTGCAGCTTTTTGACCATGCCGAAAGCCATTCTGCACGGAAGCGGCCATTTTTTAAAAGCTTAGACTTGCCAAAGGGCAAGCCTCCTCCCTAAATTAACCGCTCTTTATTTGATTATGATGTTTTTTGCGCAAAATGCGACACTACGGTTGGGCCTGTTAGCCGAAGCAGCTCAACCTAATACCGCCCCGTTTTGGGTTAACATGTTCCCGCTGGTGTTGATTTTCGTGGTTTTTTACTTTGCCCTGATCCGTCCTCAGCAAAAAAAAGCCAAGGAACATGAAGTGCTGCTCAAAACCATCAAATCCGGTGACAAAGTGGTTACCAGTGGCGGGATTGTGGGCGTGGTGGTCGGGCTTAAGGATAAGACCGTGTCGATCCGTTCGGCCGACTCCAAATTGGAAGTATTGAAAGGCAACGTTGCGGAAGTTCTCGAACGGGCTGCTGCTGGTTCAACGAATAGCAACTAATTTTAGACAGATCATGAAAAACAAAGGTTTTTGGAAAACACTGGTTATCCTGGCAGTGGCCTGGGCGCTCTGGGAATCGTATCCACCTTCCGGTCGCGACTTGCTTCAGGTATTTCAAGAACAGGCCCAAAGCCGCGACACTAATTTCACAGCCATCGTCACCCGTGCGGCGGCCCTGCAAAAAGAGTTCCCTGAGCGTGCCTATGGGAATCTGTTCACGGCCATCGGCACCAACGACATCAAGCGCTATTTCCCCTCCTGGAAAACGCCTGCCAACGAGGATCCCACGCGGGTCATCCTCAACCGGGTGCAGCAGAAAGCCGCCGGCAAAATCAAGCTGGGCTTGGACTTGCGCGGCGGGACCTCCTTCCTGGTCCAAATGGAAACCAACCGCCTGGCTTCCCCTGAGAACCGCGAAGCCGCTTTGAATAAAGCAGTTGAAATCCTCCGGCGCCGCGTCGATAAACTGGGGGTTGCCGAACCCCTGATCCAGCCCGCCGGTGAGGACAAAATCCTGGTCGCCCTGCCCGGCCTCTCGGAGGCGGAAAACCAAACCGCCCGGACGCAGATTGAAAAAGCGGCCTTCCTGGAGTTCCGCATGGTGCATCCCGATAGCGATAATTTGGTGAGCCAAGGCATTCCGGCGCCCGGCTATGAACTTTTGAAAATCAAGCCCCGCAAGGATGAAGGCAATAAACAACCTGTCCCTTACCTGGTCAAAATCAAGCCAGAGCGGGGACTCACCGGCAAACATGTAAAATTCGCCCGGGTGAACCGCCACCCGGTTTCCAACGAACCGGAAATTCATTTCACCATGGATGATGAGGGCGGCCGCCTCTTTGCGGAAATCACCAAAGAATTCAGCCCCCAAGGCAACAAGTATTCCCTGCTCGGCATCGTGTTGGATGGTGAATTGCTGTCCGCCCCGCGCATCTTGAGCGAAATCCCCGGTGGCAGCGGAACGATCACCGGCAATTTTGATGTCAAAGAAGCTTTCGACCTGGCTACCGCCCTTGAGAATCCCCTTGAAGCGCCGGTCAAGATCCGCGAGGAACGCCGCGTCGATCCCTCTTTGGGGCGTGATTCCATCCGTAGTGGCATCACCGCTTCCATCATCGGCACCTTGTTGGTGGTGGCCTTCATGATGGTTTATTACCGCTTCGCTGGTGTGGTGGCCAATGTGGCGGTGGTTCTCAATATCATCATCCTCCTCGGGGTCATGTGTTCCATCAATACCACCCTCACCATTCCCGGCATTGCGGGTATTGTTTTAACCATCGGCATGGCCGTCGATGCGAACGTGCTAATTTACGAACGTATTCGCGAGGAACTGGAGGCGGGCAAATCCATGCGCGGAGCGTTGATTGCCGGTTACGACAAAGCGTTTGGGACCATTTTTGACAGTAATTTAACCACCCTCATTTCGTCCGTCATCCTGATCATCATGGGCACCGGTTCCGTCAAAGGTTTCGGCGTGACCCTGACCATCGGTCTTACCGTCAGCATGTTCACCGCGCTGGTGGTGACGCGGTTGATCTTCGATTGGTTGCTCGACAAAGGCACCCTCACTAAATTGCCGATGATGGCGTTGATCAAGAACACCCAAATCAACTTCGTTAAAGCGGCTAAATTGGCGTTCACCCTGAGTTGGTCACTGATCTTGGTTGGTTGCCTTTATGGCGCTTATCGGGGGAAGGATGTGCTGGGGGTTGAGTTCACGGGCGGTGATAGTTTAACCCTCTCTTTTGCCCAAAAAATTGATAACGTGGACGAAATCCGGACCGCGATCACCAAGGCCGGCATCAACGAAGCCATGATCCAGTATCAGCGCGATCTGGGTTCCGCCACGGAAACATTGCGGATTGCTGTTCCTGAAGACATGGCCGGCAAAGCGGAAGCCGCCTTGAACGCCCAATTCCCCAACGCCAAGTTCCAGCGCAAAGGCCTCGATAAAATCGGCGCCACGGTGGGTAAGGAAATTCAAAAAGCCGCGATCGTTTCGATCTTGCTCTCTCTGTTCGGCATCCTGATTTATGTGGCCATGCGCTATGAATTCTCTTTCGCCGTGGGCGCTGTCATCGCCATTATTCACGACATCCTGATGACCTTGGGTTGTTTCTTCATGTGGGGTGGTCAATTCAGCGCCACCATGGTGGCCGCCATTTTGACCATCATCGGTTTCTCCATCAATGATACCATCGTGATCTTCGACCGCATCCGGGAAGACCTGCGTCTCGGACTCCGGGGATCCTTCACTGAACTGATCAACCACGCGCTGAACAAAACCTTGAGCCGGACCATTATCACCTCCGGCACGGTCTTCCTGGCCACCTTCTCGCTTTATGTTTTCGGTGGCGGCGTGATCCACGATTTCGCGTTCACCTTCCTGGTCGGCATCGTCACCGGCACCTATTCCAGCATTTATATTGCCAGCACGCTGGTTCTTTGGTGGCATAAGGGCGAGCGGCCAGCCATTGGCGCCTCCATGGAAATCGATGGTACTGCTGGCGCTTCACCCGCACCGGCTAAGTCGTAAATCCCGGCCGGATGATTGCGGACAATCTCATCACTCCCTGGCACTGGGTTGGGTTTGTCGTCGTAATCATCTTGTTCCTTGCGTTGGATTTGGGCGTGTTTCACAAACACGCCCATGTGGTTAAATTTAAGGAAGCCTTGGGGTGGACTACGGTTTGGTTCATCCTGGCCATGGCCTTTGGCGGCTTCATCGCCTTCGACCGCGGTCGTGAGGAGGCATTGGAATACCTAACCGGCTATTTGATTGAATTGTCGCTCTCCCTGGACAACGTCTTCGTCATGGCCCTGATTTTCTCCTTCTTCCGCGTGCCGGGTCATCATCAGCATCGCGTGCTTTTCTGGGGTATTTTAGGGGCTCTGATGATGCGCGGAATCATGATTGGCGTCGGGGTGGCGCTCGTCACCCTGTTCCATTGGATTCTTTACGTGTTTGGCGTGGTTTTGGTCGTCAGCGGCATTAAGATGGCCTTTTCCAGCGACGAAGGCCTGCATCCCGAGGCCAATCCCATCGTTCGCCTCGCCCGTAAATTCTTTCCCATTACCGCCGGCTATCATGGCCAGAAATTCCTGGTGGTCGAAAATGGCAAAAGGCACCTTACCCCCCTGATGCTGGTGCTGGTGCTGGTGGAAACCACGGACTTGATTTTCGCTTTGGACAGCATTCCGGCCATCTTTGGGATCACCCAAAAAGCCTTTATCATTTTCACCTCGAACGTGTTCGCCATTCTTGGGCTGCGTTCGCTTTATTTTGTTCTGGCGGGCGCCATGGGCTATTTCCGGTTCCTGAAAATCGGGCTGTCGGTGGTGCTGATCTTTATCGGGGTCAAAATGCTGCTCGCTAAAATCCTCCCCATTTCCACGGGGCTGTCACTTTTTGTGGTGGGGGTAATTTTGCTCTCGGCCATACTCGTCTCCTTGCTGGCGATCCGGCCGGAGCATAAAACCGATTGATGCGATGAGCTTAACCAGATTTCCCCCACCCTGCAACTGCCGATGAACTGCCAGTGGATCATCAGCCCTCCCCAGGCCGCCTTGGCCGCTTCGCTGGCTGCGGCTTGGAGTGTTTCCCCTTTGTTCGCCCAGTGCCTCATCAACCGCAACACCGCGGATCCGGAGGCGGTTGAAAACTTCCTCCGTCCGCGTCTGAAATCCTTATCCGATCCTTTCCTGCTGCCCGGCATGCACGAAGCGGTCGATCGTTTATACGCAGCCCGGCACCAGAGTGAGCCTTTGCTGATTTTCGGCGACTATGACGCGGATGGGATCACCTCCACCGCCATGATGGCCGAGGTGCTGACAGCGCTGGGGTGGAAAGTGCACTGCTTCCTGCCCAATCGTTTGGACGATGGTTATGGGTTGAGCAAATCCGGGTTGGCCAAATGCCTGGAAAAACACCCGGTCAAACTCCTGCTCGCCTTGGATTGCGGCGCCAATGCTTCCGAAACCATTGCCTGGTTGAGTGGCCGGGGAGTGGACGTCATCGTGTTGGATCACCACAAAGTTTCGGATCCCCCGCCAGCGGCCCTGGCCATGGTCAATCCACAACTCATTTCCCCAGCCGATCCGGGGGCGGGGACACTCTCCTATTTTTGCACCGCCGGCCTGGCGTTTAAGTTGGCGCACGCCCTGCTCAAACGGGGCCGCGAATTGGAAATCAAAGCCGCCCATGATTTCGATTTGCGCTCCACCCTCGATCTGGCTGCCTTGGGCACGGTTGCCGACCTGGTTCCACTCCTGGGGGAAAACCGGATCCTGGTCTCCGCCGGTCTGGCCCGCCTTGAGGAAACCAGCCGTCCCGGCTTGCGCGCGCTCAAATCCATCGCCCAGGTCAATTCGCCAGTCGATGTCTCGACGGTCAGTTTTCAGTTGGGGCCCCGGCTCAATGCCGCCGGCCGCTTGGAGGATCCCACCCTGGCCCTGCGCTTGCTGCTTTCCAGCGATGAAGCAGAAGCCCAATCCCTGGCCCGGTTGCTCGACGAACGGAACCGGGAGCGCCAATCCATCGAACGGATGGTATCGGAGGATGCCATCAAAAATGTCCGCGCCAGATTCGATCCCCGGCGGGATTTTGTCATCGTCGAAGGCCAGTCCCTGTGGCACATCGGCGTGGTGGGCATCGTGGCCAGCCGCGTGCTGCGCCAGTTCTATCGGCCGACCGTGATCGTCGGTGGGGAGGGCGATCTCTGGCGCGGCTCCGGTCGCAGCATTCCCGGCTTTGACCTCGCTGAGGCGCTCGACTCCTGCGGCGACCTCCTGCTGCGCCATGGCGGCCACGCCCTGGCGGCCGGACTGACGGTCCAGCCGGGTAATTTGACTTCCCTGCGCGAGCGCCTTAACCAACTGGCCCACCAGCGCCTGACCTCGCACCAGCTCAAGCCACTTTTATTGCTGGATGCCATCGTGCCGCTCTCGGACATGACCGACACCTTCGTCGAAAACCTGGGGCGCCTGGAACCCACCGGCCAGGGCAATCCCCCGGTGCAACTGGCCACCCGCCATGTTACCTGCTTGAAACCGCCGTTGCGCATGGGCCGCAGCCAGCAACACGTCAAAATGTGGGTCACCGATGGCACCGCCTCCTGCGAGGCGGTCTGGTGGGGAGTGGGCAACACGGAATTGCCCCGCGGCAGCTTCGAACTGGCGTTTGCCCCCAAGATCAACGATTACAACGGCCAGCGCACCGTCCAGTTGAACATCCTGGACTGGCGCAGCAATTGATTGGGGACTGCTGAAAGGCTTTATGAATTCCGCCCTTATTGTTGCCGCCGGACAGGGCAAGCGCATGGGCGCCCCAGTGGACAAAATCTTCCTGGATCTCGCCGGCGCACCCTTGATTGTCCACACTTGGCGGCGATTCGATTCCGCCGCCTGCATCGAAGATATCGTGCTGGTGGTCCGCGATGGAATGCAAAGTGAATTCCTCGCCCTGGCCCGCCGCTTCCAGCTCCAAAAACCGTTCCGGCTGGCCGTGGGCGGAGCCGAACGCCAGGACTCGGTATGGAACGGCTTGGCCGCCCTCCACCCGGATTGCAGCATCGTCGCCATCCAGGATGGCGCCCGCCCCTGCACCAGCGAGGCCACCATTCAGGCCACGATTGAAGCCGCCCGTGAAATGGGCGCCGCCGTGGCGGCTCAGCGCGTCACCGATACCCTCAAGGAGGCCGCCGCCGAGGGTCCGGAGATCCAGCGCACGGTGGACCGCTCCCGTTTGTGGGCCGTGCAAACCCCTCAAACCTTCCAGGTGAACGTCATTAAAAAGGCCCTGGCAGCGGTGCGCCAGCGCCAATTATCCATCACGGATGACACCGCCGCGTGCGAATGGATCGGCCAGCCTGTCCGCCTGGTGGAAAGCCTGGCCCCCAATCCCAAAGCCACGATCCCGGGGGACCTCCCCTACCTCGAGTGGCTGATCAATTCTCAGTTTACGCCCGCCCGCCCGGGACGCGGCGGCGCGTAATAGTAAATCGCGCTGCGCAGCGGCATGGGGAAAGAAGCCCGGCTGTGCAACCGGGGTTGCCGGGTCAGTTCCGGGGTGGAGAAAAATTCGTTCTGGTAATTGATCTCCCACCGACACCCGGATTGGTATTGGATCCGGTCCAGGCTCCGGCAGCGGAGCATCGTGAACAAACCGCCGGATTTCCAGGCTTCCTTGCGGATGATCGCCGCATAGTGGTCCGATTGGACGCCACCTCCCATGCCCCAGGAAAAACCATAACAATCTTCTGATCCAAGGTATTCCATTTGGGGCTGCGGGCTGCCATCGAGATAAACCTCCTGGTTGGCTTCGCAAATAAAATCGCTGGTCACGGTTTTGGGGTTATCCGCCTGCAGTTGCAGCCAATGCGCCACGATCGCCCCCGGCCCGGTGAGATTGCAGATCTCAAATTTTTCCGCGGGGATGACCGGTTCACCCGTGCGGTATTCCACGCGCAGATAGCCGGTATTCTGCGGCAGGGACTTTAGCTTTTCCCACTGGATGTCCGTGTAGCCGCCGAATTTGCTTTCTCCCGGATTTTCCACCTCCATGCGGATATGCTTGCGGAAGGGCATCGGCAGCCGGAAGTTATGCGAGTCCTTCACGTGCGAAAAATAGACCGTGCTGAAATAGGCTGTCCGGCCTTCCACATCGGCCAGGAAATCCATCCAGGGCATATCGATTGCGGGCTGCTTTTCAGCATCATACCAGACCCGCAGCCGAAGCCCGGCAGGGTCGCCACCGCCATATTTTGAAACATGCATCAACGTCACCACCCCGGGGCCATCCACATCCAACAGCACCGTTTTGGATTTGGGGGTTATCTCCGGTAATTCCGGGTATTTGTCATAAGGCCAATGGCTGGGGGCCAGCCGGCTTTGTGCGCCATCACCCACCACGGCGAGTTGCTGCCAAGCCGGGGTGAGGGAAGAATTTTCCTGGTTGGTTACCGTGCCGCAGCCAGCCAGCGCCAGCAGCATGCCCGCCAGGACACCGCATGTATATAATTGGGTTTTCATTTTCGGATTTTCTGTTTTCAGGGGCGCAGCAGGAAACTCGCCGGAGCGTATGCTTTCAGTTCCAATGCCAGCCGGCCATTTTGGATCGCCATGGGGGACCCAATGCTTTCGCCGCGCAGATCCACCGGCTGGGCGTGGGTCAAATTGGGAAATGCCGTGAATTGGACAGTGGCCGCCCCTCCTTTACCTGCCATTTCCCAAAGCCGCAATAAGGTGCCTTCACCGTCTGGATTTGGCCCCCAAGCCGTCACCACCACCCCTTTCCGCGAAAGCTCCAGACCCGCGGCCGCCGGCGGCAGGCTTCCGGGAAGATAATTGCTGAGGCCGGTCAACATCGGCGCCACGGTTTCTTCAGAGGGAGTCACCAGATCCCTTTCCGGGTCGAATTCGCCAATGGGCCAAAGCCGCACGCGCGCGCTGAAATCCCCCGCCCAAAACGAGCGGAAATTGGTGTTCCACTGATTGTTGAACAAATGCACGTACACGCGGGATTTCGGTTGGTCCCAGCGGCCTTGGAATCGATAGCTGCCTGGCTCCCCCAAACTGAGGGCCGGGGCGTCCGGGGAGCAAAGCCCCACTCCGCCCCCTTCGGCCTCGCACACGCTTATCCCACCTTGCGTCCAGAAAAACGCAAAGTTGCCGCCTTCGATGAAATCCCGCGCGGGATCGCATAAAGCTCCCGGTGTGCGCAGCCGGTATCGCGGATTGCGGATGGCCAGGGGCAGGCAGATCCAGCCCGCTTCCGGATTCTCCGTGGCCGGGTGGTAAACGACGTTCACCTTCAAGTCCACCACCGGCAGTTCCTCGTAGAGCGTCACCGACAAACCGGCGGTATGGGCGGTCTCCCCAGCTGACACCGGAGGCACCAGGCTGCCCGTAATGCTGAATCCGTCCCGGGCGACCTCCAAATTCATGTGGGTGGGCGAGAAATCCACATGTTTTGCGCTCGCGGGAACATAAACGCTTTTGCCGGTGATCGGCCCATGGGAGCCCCGGTAGGAGGGAAGAATATAGCTGTTGATGTAAGCGTCGCATTCCGCACGGTCGAATTGCTGGTAAAGGTATTGGCCAAAACCGTGGGGCGCGGTTGGATCCACCCATTCCCTGCCCGTGGCTTTCACCAGGATGCTGGAGATGCAGCCGCGCACCGGATCGAAAGTGACCTTGAGCCAGCGGTTCTCGATGGTTCCGCTCCGGGCATCACCAGCCAGCGCTGTGGCCGGTGGTTTGTCGCCCGCCGCCACGTAAGTTTTGTAGCCCAGGGGTGGCACATTTTTGGCCACAAAACGGCCATTCCGGTGGCTGTGGGCGCCCCAGGTCTGGAGGGCTTGAACCCCACCATCGTCCACCGCTCGCACCGTGGTCTGTCCCGCCATGCTCCCCATGAATGGGAAGGCAAAGTCCACGACACCGTCGCGCCGCCAGGGGGATGGATTGAAAACCACGATCCGCAGGCCTTTGACATTCACGTTTTCGGCCAGGGTATGCAGCTCGGACTCCAACCGGGGCGCGAGGTTGTCCTCGGCCCGATAGGCGAATTGATCATGCTCCTTCCACGATTCAACCATCCGGGCATAATGGGGCGGCAGGCCGGCCGCATAGGCCTTTTGAAACGCTTCACCGTGCAGGCCAGGCACGAAATGCTGGTTGGCCAGGCCCCAGGTGTGCTCGGACCACCGCAGGCTGCTGTCGTAGCCCGCGGCGATCGCCTCCACCCCGGATTGAAACTGAATCCCCCGTTGGATGTTGAGCGTGCGCAGCGATTCCAGCGCAAAAAACTTGGGGCGGATATTGGCGAGCGTTTTCATCGCGTTGGGCGAGCTGGCCAACCCGTGGATCCAGCTATCCGATACATTGCCCCGCACCACCGGCAAATCAGGCTTTTCCGCGAGCAGTGATTCCGCAAAATCCTCCATGCGCCCCACGGTGATTTTCGCGTCCGGATATTTTTTGCGGATCGTTTCGATCCAGCCCCGCACCACCCCGGCGGTGGGCGGCCCCTCGTTATCCCCGCCCATCACCATGGCCAGCCAGGTCCGGTGGGGCCAATCGGCGGGCGGCAGCAATCCGCTGTCATACCCGGATGAATACAGGGTCAGCACCCGCGATCCATCCGGCCCCTCCCACCAGAACAAACGCGGCTGCTTAACCTGGATGTTGGTCGGGTTCGCGCCCAGGTGGAAAAACTTCACCCCGGCCTGGCTTAACAGGGTGGGAATAATCCAATCGTGGCCGGGCACGTCGGTCATCTTGGCGTCATGGGGCAGCGGCAGCCCATATCGGCGGGCGATCCGCGAAGAATAAATAAACGACCGCGCCAGCGTTTCCACGTCGGCGGAAGCCGTCTCGATGGTGTACGGCAACGCGTGGATCACCAGGTTGCCGCGTTTCAACGCCTCCTCAATCCGTTGCTTCCGCCGCGGGTTCTGGCCGTCCCAGAGGATGGTCTGCATCGGCCAGCCAGGGATGGTCCATACAAATTGCTCCCCCGGCCCCGCCAACCGGGCGTTTTCCTCCATGGTCGCCAGCGCCCGGTCGATCATCGTCGTCCGATACTCATGCTCCACGTCCCGGGCCAGGGCCGAATAGCCGATATCGAAATGGCTTTTGGACACCACTACAAAATGCCTCGGCGGCTGCACATCGGGATGGCTGCCGTCCGCTCCCCGTGTGGTTTGGCGCGCCAGCCATCCCCAGGCCAGCAACAGGAGTGGAAACAGGAGTCGGAACTTCATCTTTGCCATTGCGAACCCTTTACTTTGTTTTGGCGGAGGCGAATTGGAGTCGAACCAACCTGCCCCCATTCGGAAGCACGGCAGTTTTGAAGACTGCGATGGTCACCGGACCACTCTCACCTCCAGCCTTCGGTTGCCTTTACCGGCGAATCCATGAACTATGGTTATTTCATACCCCGTCCGGATTGGCTGGTCAACCGGGATCTGGATTTTGCCGTCCCGGCAAGGTGAGCATTTCCTCTCCAGCCGTCATTTCGCCCCCCGGAAAATATCCAGACGGCTTATAATGTCTTGCCACGCCCCGGCCGATGTTTGATAAAAGGCCCATGAACGCAACTGTTATCTGGCGGGCGCTCCGCGCCACGCTGAATCTGTCGGCCTGTTTGATCGCCGTGACCGGCTTGGGCCAGGCCCCTGAAACTGTCACCCCAAAACCCATCCAGGAAGGCCAGGGCCATTTGTTTGCCTGCGCTGACTACTCCCAAGGCAAAGTCTTTATTGTCGGGCCGTCCGGCCAGGTGCAATGGGAATATCCCGCCCCCTCCTGCAATGAATTATGGGTGTTGCCCAACGGGAACCTGCTGTTTACCACGGGCCACGGTGTCAAAGAAGTGACCCGCGAAAAAAAGGTCGTGTTCAATTATGAATCCAAAAGCGAAATCTATGCGTGCCAGCGTTTGCCCAATGGCAACACCTTCGTGGGCGAGTGCAACGCCGGGCGCTTGATTGAACTGACACCTGATGGCCACCTGGCCAAGGAAATCCGCTTGCTGCCCGAGGGCAAGGATGGGGGCCATGTTTACATGCGCAACGCGCGCCAACTGGCCAATGGCAATTACCTGGTGACCCACTACGGCGCACAGATCGTGCGCGAATACGATGCCAGCGGCAAGGTGGTCCGGGAAATCCCCGCTGCCGGCGGCCCGCACAGCGTCATCCGCCTCCCCAACGGCAACACTTTGGTGGCCGTGGGCGACAATGGTCCCCAGGGTGGCCGGGTGTTTGAGGTGGATCCCGATGGCAAGGTGGTCTGGCAGGTCACCCGCACCGAATTGCCCGGCATCACCCTCCAGTTCATGACCGGTCTCCAGCGTCTGCCTAATGGCAACACGGTGATTTCAAATTGGCTCGGCCATGGGCATTTCGGCACCGCCCCGCACCTGATCGAGCTCACCCCCGATAAAAAAGTGGTCTGGACCTTCTCCGATCACCGCACGATGCGAACCATTTCCAGCATCCAACTCCTGGACAAACCCGCCGACGTCATCAAAGGCGAAGTCTGGCATTAACCCATCGCCGGGTGGCCTTTCAAGGAATGCCGGAGCCTTAAGAACCGGCTTAAAAAGATTGCCTCCCCGGAGACGATGGCACAACAATAGACGCACACTATGAAAACACTAATGACCTCGTTGCTGCTGGCCAGCATCATCGCCCCAACCTTCGCCGCAGAGAAAGACACCCGCTGTTTTGAAATGCGGATTTATTATGCCGCCCCCGGCAAGCTGGATGACCTCCAAGCCCGGTTCCGGAACCACACCTTGAAGCTGTTCGAGAAACACGGGATGACCAATCTCGGCTACTGGGTGCCGCTGGAGAATCCCGAAAACAAACTCATCTATCTGCTGGCTTATCCCAGCCGCGAAGCCCGCGAAAAGGCCTGGAAGGCTTTTGGCGCCGATCCCGCCTGGCAGGCCGCCTGGAAAGCCTCGGAAGCCAATGGCAAGCTGGTCACCAAAGCGGAGGTCAAGTTCCTGGCCGCCACCGATTATTCCCCTTATGTGAAGGCCTCCGCCCAGGATCCGGAGCGGTGCTTCGAGCTGCGCACCTATACCGCCGCCCCTGGCAAACTGGCTGATCTGAACAGCCGATTCCGGGACCACACCCTGGCTTTGTTCGCCAAGCACGGCATGACCAGCGTGGGTTACTGGACGCCCACGGATAAAGGTTCCGAGAATACTTTGATCTACATCCTGGCCCACAAGAGCAAGGAGGCCGCCAAAGCGTCCTTCGATGCCTTCCGCGAAGACCCTGCGTGGGTGGCCGTCAAAAAAGCCTCCGAAACCAATGGTGTGCTGGCCGCCAAGGTGGAGTCGGTCTTTATGAAGCCTACCGATTACTCCCCCGCCAAGTAACCAGTAGATCCCCTACTCTCAGGCTTATTCACGCATTTCATGGAAGAAACGCTCGTGCTTCTGAAATTCGACGCCTTGGAGCGTGGGTTGTCCGGCGCCATTCTGGCGCGCTATGAGGAGGCCGGTTTCCGCGTGGCCAATACCCGCTGGCTCCGGCCTCCCCGCTCCCTTTGGGAGGAACATTACGCCGATTTGAAAAGCCGCAACCAGGCGGCTTTTGACCGCACCACCCAATGCCTGGCAGACAAACCGGTCCTGGTTATCATTCTCAACGGCCGTAACGTGGTTCAGAAAATCCGTCAACTCAACGGCCCCACGGATCCCCTGCAAGCCCCTCCAGGGACCATCCGGGGCGATTTCAGTTCCGATAGCATTACCGACGCCAACCAGGAAAATCGTGCCACTTTCAACCTGGTTCATGCCGCCGACTCCCCGGAGTCTGCCCAAAGGGAAATCGCCTTGTGGTTTCGCGGTACGGTTCAGGCTTGAAATCAGGGCCTTCCGGAGCGATTTTATCCCTCAAGATGCTGCAATGGTTTAGAGCTTGCCTGATTATAGCCATTTGGTGGTGGGCACCGGCCGGCCTGGCCCAGATCGATCCTGAAAAACGAAGCCTGATCCAACTGGGCTACAACCAACCGCTGGAAGACACCGGCCCGCTGGCCGGGTACGCCTACTATTATTGGAATGAACCCGGCCTTTGGCGCACCAATTACACCCTTCGCCTGGTGGTGGCCCCGGTTTTTCTGGATTCCGAATTGGGCATCGGACATGCCTTTGGGGGCCGACGGCCACAAGTGGCTGCTGTCTGTGGAGGGCTGCGGGGTGCTGTACGTGCGCAAGCAGATCCTCGAGGAGCTGGTGCCCACGAATGTGGGCT